>CALJLA010000044.1 GCA_937983055.1 uncultured Pseudomonadota bacterium | reverse complement strand
CAGCGGGTCGCCGGGCGCGAGTGCGGAAAACGCGCCCACCGGGCGCAGCGCGGCGGCGCACAGGCCGGCGGCGGCGAGCAGCGCAAACGTCGCCAGCGCCGCCCGCCTCATGCGGCGAGCAGCCCTTCGCGCAGCAGGCGCTCGTAGTCCTCGGGGCGGTCGACGTCCCAGCGCATGGGCAGCTCGCGCCAGCGCCAGTCCAGCCGCGCCAGCCGCTCGCGGGTCTGGCGCATGACGCGGTCGCTGCCCCATTCAACACCCGCGAACAGCGCGGCCTCGCTGCGGCGCACCGCGACCAGCATGTAACCGCCGTCTTCCGCCGGTGTAAAGGCGGCATCGCAGCCCTGCGCCAATGCAGCGGCCGCCTCGCGCAGGTCCTGTGCAGTCAGCGCCGGGCAATCGCAACCGATCAGCATCGCCGCGCGCCCTGCACAGCATGCGTGCGTTAGCGCCCGATGCATGCGCTCGCCGAGATCGCCGTCGCCCTGTTCGTGCAGACTCGCCGCGCCGGCTGCAAACGGGGCCAGCGCCGGGTGTGCGGGCGAGGGCGCACACCACAGCTCCACCGGACCGACGGCTGCCGTCCGCGCGGTGGCGAGCGCCCGCTCGATCAGCCGGGCCTGCAGCGCCGCCGCGCCGTCGGCGCCCAGCCGCGGGATCAGCCGGGTCTTCACCTGGCCGGGAACCGGCGCCTTGGCGAACACCAGCACGCTAACGTTCATGCCGGTAGTAGATGCGCGCCAGGTTCGCCGGGTTCGCACCGAGAAAGTAACGCAGCCGCAGCGACCACATGGTGACGATGGTGCGCAGGGTTCCGTCGCGCTCCCAGCGCCGCGAGGAGGCGCAGATCGGCGCCCGCAGGCACAGGGGCCGGCCCAGACGCTTCAGGCTGGCGCTCATGGCAATGTCTTCCAACAGCGCGATCTCCGGGAACCCGCCCGCCGCGGTGAACGCGGCCCGCGTCATGAACAGGCCCTGGTCCCCGGTTGCGATGCCGGTCAGGCGTGAGCGCCAGTTCATTGAGAATTCGACCACGCGCAGCAGCGGCTGCCGGCCGGACAGGCGCACGTCGAAACGGCCCCACTGCCGGCGGCTTGCGGCCAACCCGTTCAGGATCATCTGGTCGCCGTGCGCCGGCAGCGTCGCGTCTGCGTGCAGAAACAACAGCACCTCGCCTCGCGCCACTGCGGCGCCGGCGTTCATCTGGTGTGCCCGGCCGCGTGCGCAGCGTTCCAGGCGGTCGCACAACGGCGCCGCCAGGGCGGCAGTCGCATCGTTGCTGCCGCCATCCGCGACGACGATCTCGACGCCGCGGGCACGCAGCGGCGCCAGCGCGGCAAGGCACTGCACGATCGATGCCGCCTCGTTGAACACCGGCACGATTACCGACAACCAAGGGTGCGTCGCTGCGTGCGACATGCGTCAGCCTTTCGAGGGCGGTTGCCGCGACCAGTCGTTCAGCGCCCAGTCGTAGTCGAGAAAACGCATCGGCAAGTCCGCACCGGCCACGCGCCTGCGCAGCGCCGGCGTGTCGGCCAGCTGCTCGGCGTAGCCTGCCAGCCAGCGCGCGACCGAGCCGGCCCGGCTGGCGAAGTCCTCGCCGTACCAGTCGAAGATCCTCGACACTTCCAGGGCCTGCTCGGTGGCCCGGTTGCGGCTGCGGTCCGACAGGAAGCGCAGAACGCCGTCTTCGAGCTGCGCCTCCAGCCGCGCGGCCACGAAGGCCTCGTCGCGCAGCGCCGGGCAGCCGATCGAGGCGCAGTTGACCGCCATATGAATGCGCGGCTCGTCGAATGCGCCGGGTGCGCGGATCATTCCGTGCTCCACGTCGTCGAGATGCCGCCGCTCGCCGAGCAGCGTGAAGAACCGCTTCTTCCACGGGCTGCGCAGAAACGAGCCGAGGTCGCGAATCGATTTCAGGTCCGGGTATGCGGTCAGGATCAGCTCGACGGTGAACGCGTTATAGGCGTTGATCAGGAAGGCGAGCTGCTGCGGCCGGGTCCAGCCACGGTATTCGTTGGCGCCCACCGCCGACAGGGCCGCCAGGTAAGTGTTCAGCGCGGCGCGATCGGCCTTGAGGCCGCGGTAATCGACCTGGGTGGCATGTCCGCCCGGCAGCCATTGCACATGCTGCCTGAGCAGCGCGTCCCACTGGGCGTGCGAATGGTCGAAGCCGGCATGGGCGGCGCCCGCGAGCATCAGCACGCACGCTGGCACGATGCCGCGCAGCCAGGAAGAAATGCGCCGCAGGGACAGCAGTGCCCGAACCGGGGTCTGTCCGCCGCCGCGGGCCGCTGTGGCCGGGCGGGCGCGCACCGCATCGGCGCTGCGCCGGTGCATGCCGCTGCATCGAAGTTTTGGCGCCATTCGTTGCCCCGACATCGTCACCCCCGCATCCAGGCGTGATAGCGCTCGAGCCAGCGCAGCACCGACTGCGGGGCGTGAGCGCGCTTCCAGTTGCCAGCGGCGTACTTGTTGGCCTCCGCCAGCGTTGGATAAATGTGAATGGTCGACAGAATCTTGTTCAGCCCGAGACCGTGCCGCATGGCGGCGACGTACTCGGCGATGAGGTCGCCGGCATGCTCGCCGGCGATGGTGACGCCGAGAATGCGGTCCTTTCCCGGCACCGTCAGCACCTTGACGAGCCCGTGCGCCTCCGAGTCGGCAATGGCGCGGTCGAGATCGTCGATTCCGTAGGTGGTCACCTCGTAGGCGATGCCGCGCTCCTTGGCTTCCGTCTCGTTCAGACCGACGCGGGCGACCTCGGGTTCGGTGAAGGTCGCCCAGGGTATGACCGAATAGTCGGCGCGGAACTTCCGCAGGCGTCCGAATAACGCGTTGACCGATGCGTACCAGGCCTGGTGCGAGGCGGTGTGGGTGAACTGAAACGGACCGGCGACGTCGCCGCAGGCGTAGATGTTCGGGTAGATGGTCTGGAGAAAAGCGTTGGTTTCGACCGTGCGCGCCGGCGTCACGCCGATACCGAGTTCTTCGAGACCGTAGCCCTTGGTATTGGCAATGCGCCCGACCGCCACCAGCACCGCGTCGAACTCGATGCGCACCTCGCGGCCGTCGTGTTCGCACACCAGCACCTTGCGCCCGTCGTCGACCAGAAACTGCTTGGCCCTGTGGTTTACAAGTACGTCAATGTTCTCCCTGGCAAATTGCCGCATCACCATGTCGGAAAACTCCGGGTCTTCCCGGATCATCAGCCGGGGCAGCATTTCCACTTGCGTCACCCGTGCGCCGAAGCGGGCAAAGGCCTGGGTCAGCTCGCAGCCGATCGGCCCGCCGCCCAGCACCACCAGCCGCGCCGGCAGGGAGCGCAGCGACCAGACCGTGTCGGAGGTCAGATAGTCGATGCGGTCGAGACCGGGTATCGGCGGCACGAACGGCCTTGCACCGGCGGCGATCACGATCGAGCGGGTGGTCAGCCGGCGTACGCCTTCGCCGGTTGTCACCTCGACCTCCCAGGGCGAAACGATCTTCGCCTCACCCTGGAGGCATTCGACGCCGAGCCCGGTGTAGCGCTCCACCGAGTCGTGCGGCTCGATCTCGGCGATGATCTTCTGCACCCGTTCCATGACGTCGGCGAAATCGAAATCCGCGCTGGCCCGGCGGATACCGAATTCTTCGGCTCGCCGGACGTGCGAAAGAAACTTGGCCGAGCGGATCAAGGCCTTGGACGGCACGCAACCGGTATTCAGGCAGTCGCCGCCCATGCGGTGCTTCTCGATCAGCGTCACCTTGGCGCGCACCGCGGCGGCAATGTAGGCGGACACTAGGCCGGCCGAGCCGGCGCCGATGACGACGAGATTCCGGTCGAAGCGCGCAGGCTTGCGCCAGCGGCGCAGGACGCGGCGCGCCCTGACGAAATCGACGCTCTTGCGCGCGATCAGCGGAAACAGGCCGAGCAGGGTGAATGAGGCGATCAGGCCCGGAGACAGGATGCCCGACGCCGATTCGATCTGCGCCAGCTGGGTGCCGGCGTTCACGTACACCAGCGTGCCGGCCAGCATGCCGACCTGGCTCACCCAGTAGAACGTCCAGGTGCGCATCGGCGTGAGACCCATCACGAGATTGATCACGAAGAAGGGGAACACCGGTACCAGGCGCAGGGTGAAGAGGTAAAAACCGCCGTCGCGCTCGATGCCGGCATTGATCGCCTTCAGCTTGTCGCGAAACCGCGACTGCACTACGTCTCGCAGCAGGTAGCGAGACACCAGGAAGGCGAGCGTTGCGCCCAAAGTGGACGCGAACGACACCAGCAGCGTGCCCAGCGCGAGCCCAAATATCGCGCCGCCGGCGAGCGTCATGACCGCCGCGCCGGGCAGCGATACCGCCGTCACCATCACGTAGATCACAAAATAGGCGGTGGCCACCAGCAGCGGATTGCCGTCGAAATAGGCGTCGATGGCCGCCTGCTGCGACTTCAGGTACTCGAGGCTCAGGTAGCGTTCCACCGGCAGCCACGCCAGCGCCGCCGCGAGCAGCCCCAGCACCACGATCAGGATCAGGAGTTTCTTGTTCATTGCGCACAGGTTCCTTCGACATCGGCCGCCAGCGCGGACACCGACGCTTGGTCGAGTTCAAACGCCGGTCCTTTCACGATGCGCCGATGGTAAGACAGATGGGCTTCGGAGCCCTCCGGCCAATCGGCCAGAAAACGGCGC
Source organism: uncultured Pseudomonadota bacterium (assembly GCA_937983055.1). Classification (GTDB taxonomy): domain Bacteria; phylum Pseudomonadota; class Gammaproteobacteria; order Burkholderiales; family Eutrophovitaceae; genus CALJLA01. The sequence goes on along the minus strand of CALJLA010000044.1, from coordinate 1,089 downwards.
ACGAACGCATCATGGTCGTACTCCACCCGGATCGCGTCGATGTGCAGCCTGCCTAGCCGGGTTCCGTAAAGCCGCAGCGCGGCCGGCGCGGGGTCGGGCGAAATCCGGGTGGCGATGCCAAAGCGCGTGCCGGCGAAATTTGGCATGCCGGCGGCGCCGTTGTTGATCACCGCGCGCGGCCCGCTGCCGGTGACCACCGTGCGCAGCGCCGGCAGGCAGGTATGGCTGCTGGCGAAGACATCGACGCCGGCGCGCTCGAAAAGACTCGCGAGTCGCCCCTCGCTCCCATGCGCCCGCAGCGCATCGTGCGCAAAGCTCCAGCCGGCCAGCGACTCGGCATCGCCGTGCACCACGCCGACGCGCAGCCCTTCGACGATCACCAGCCGTTGCATCGGCAGCGCCGCCTGCCGCGCGGTCAATGCCGGGTGGGCGCGCGCTGCGCTGCGCAGCCGGCGCAGAATTCGGTTGGAGCGCTCCACTTCGTCGTCGCCCACCGAATCCGGATAGGCGCAACCGCAGCCGGCATCGCCGTCCTCGCCGGCAAGCTCGGTCTCCACATTGCCACGCAGCGCGCAGTGCGCGAGCACTGTTTCGCCGACCGCGGCGTACTCCGCCGGGTCGGCGTCGAACCAGTGAAAGTCTCCGTTGAACATCAGCAGCGCTTCGGGCTCGAGCATCGCCTGCAGCCGCCGGAGCGCGAAGCGGTTGCCGTACAGGCCGCCGGCGACGACCAGGGTGCGTGCGGTCAGCGCCGGCAGCGCGCGAAAGCTCTCCGGTGCGTAGCGGTAGTGCAGTGGGCAGCTGCGTCCGGGCGCGTTCATGCGGGGTTCGCGATCCTCTCACCGGTCCGTCGCAAGATCAGCAGCGGCAGCAGGAAACCGGCGGTGCACAGCGCCAGTCCGTACAGGTTCACGCCCAGCAGCAGCGCATACTTGCCGTCGCCGATCGCCCACGACTGCGGCACCCAGCCCAGCGTCAGCAGGATGCCCAGGACGATCCCCGGCCAGAACGCCAGGTGAAAGCTCCAGGGCGACGGTGGCCTCGCGAGGCCGGCGAGCAGGAAGATCGGCGCCAGGCCCATCACCATGG
>CALJLA010000043.1 GCA_937983055.1 uncultured Pseudomonadota bacterium | reverse complement strand
ACCGGCGGGCCTACAAGCCGCTGGTGGACCAGGCCGAGGCGGAGGTCCGTCGATGAGCCGGCGCGGCCGTTCTCGCGTGGCCGGCCTGGCCCTGGCGTGGCTGGCGGTGGTGCCTGCACCTGGGCGCGTCGCGGCGACGGTCGCTGGTCGTGACCGGTCAGCTCGGCGTGTTGCCGGGGGGCGCGGAGGGGCTGTGGACGCATCCCCCGTGCCAGCCGGTGCTGCGCGGCGACCGGCTTTATGGGCGCGGCGCCGGCGACATGAAGGCAGGCATTGCCGCCTACGTCACCGCCTTCAAGGCGCTGGGCAAGCTGGGACTCAAGCCGGCAGCGCCCGTGTTCCTGCAATCGGTGGTCGAGGAGGAGTGCACCGGCAACGGCGCGCTCGCCTGCATTCACCGCGGCTATCGCGCCGACGCTGCCCTGATTCCGGAACCGTTCAACGAGACCATCCTGTCGGCACAGGTCGGCGTTCTGTGGCTGAAAATCGAGGTGTTCGGCCGCCCGGCGCACGTCCTCAATGCCACAGAGGGCGTCCATGCGATCGAAGCAGCCTTTGCCCTGTGGGAAGGCCTGAAGACGCTGGCTGCGGAATGGAACCGGCGCGAAAACAGGCATCCTGCGTTCGCCCATCTGGGTGCGCCGGTAAAGTTCAATCTCGGCGTCATCGAAGGCGGCGAGTGGGCCTCGTCGGTGCCGACCCGCTGCATGATGCAGATTCGCGCGGGTTTCTATCCCGGCGTGAGCGCGCTGGAGGCCCGACAGGCAATCGAACTACGGCTGGCGGAGACTGCGGCCCGCGAGCCCACGCTCAAGGGCGCGCAGTTCCGAGTGCATTACGCGGGCTTCCAGTCGGAAGGGTGCGTCGTCGACACCAGCGCGCCTTTTGTGGAACTGCTTGCCGACAGCCACCAGCGGGTGACCGGCGCACGCCCGGAGACGTTTGCCAGCGCGGCCACCACCGACGTACGCGTCTTCAACCTCTATGGCGACACCCCCGCCACCTGCTACGGCCCGGAAGCCCAGAACATCCACGGAATCGATGAATCAGTCTCCCTCGCGAGCCTGCGTCGGGTGACCGCGGTGCTGGCGCTGTTCATTGCGCGCTGGTGCGGCGTGCAGAAATGCTGAGGCGGCAGCGCCCGGGTGCGCGAGTGCTGCTCGCCTGCGCGCTGCTATGGCTTCCCTCGGCCCGGGGCGGGCCGCCCCAGGTCGATATCACCTGGATGTCGATCGCCAATCTGTACGTGGAAGCCGGCCCGGTTCGCCTGGTATTCGACGGCTACATCACACGCTTGCCGCGGGATGCCTTCTATGGCGGAGGCGGCGGATACGCTTTTACCCGGCAGCCGTTTCGCTCCGATGTCGAAGCCGTTTCACGGGTAGCGGGCGCGCTCGGCGGACCTGGCGCGGTGAATCTTCTGGCAACCGGGCACAACCACTGGGACCACACGTTCGATACTGCGACCTGGTCGAAGCTTACGGGCGCGCCGGTCATCGGCTCGCGCACCACCTGTTTTCAGGTGCGGGCGGAGAACATTCCTGCAGAGCGCTGTACGCCCGTGAACGGCGGCGAGCGGCTCGAGCTCGCACCGGGAATCACCATGCACGTCATCCGCTGGAACCATAGCGGCGATCCCGCAGTGAACTGGGAGCAGCACGACCCGGTGGAACTTTCTGCGGTGCCGCGCCCGGATCCCGCTTCCGGCGGGCTGCGCGCCGGCGTAGCCGAAGATTTCCCCAACGGCGGCGGCAACCGCGCATTGCTGTTCGTGTTCGACGGAACTGCCGGACGCTACAGCCTGTTTCTGCACGACTCCGCAAGCCCGGTAGACCTGCACCTGCCGATCGTGGTCGACGGCATCGACCACGGTGCGCCGCTCGAAAATCTGCGCAAGGCCATCGAACTGAGCGGTGTCGACCGGGTCGACCTGTGGATTGGCACCGGCGGCGCGGCGGTCGCGAGGCTGGTCGCGCCGATCATACGGCCGCGGGCTTACCTGCCTATCCACTGGGACGGCCTGTGGGAACCATTCGAACGCGGCCTGCCATGGCCGTTTTCAGACGAGGAACTGGAGACCTATCTGGCCGGGCGCGGCGCAACGCTGGTCCATCCGCGCCAGTACATGGACAAGTGGCGGCTCACAGCCGGCGGCGTCGAGGCCATCGACAACACCCGGGTCAAACGTGCGCTGGGCTTCGACCCCGTCCAAAGCTTTTCACATTGAACAACGGCAGGGCGCCCCCTGCAGCCAGGCGCGTGACACGACGCCGCCGACCACTCAACGACAGGAGAAGAAAATGAAGATCCTCGCGGAGTTCCAGGAGTTCGCGGTCAAGGGCAACATGCTCGATATGGCAGTCGGCATCATTGTCGGCGCGGCCTTCGGCAAGGTGGTGAATTCGCTGGTGAGCGACGTCATCATGCCGCCGATCGGCATGATGATCGGCGGCGTCGATTTTCGCCACCTCTACTTCAACCTGTCCGCCACGAGCTACGACTCGCTGGAAGCCGCGACGGCAGCCGGCGCGCCACTCATTCGGTATGGGGCTTTTGTTTCCACGCTGCTGGATTTCGTGATCGTCGCCTGGGCCGTTTTCCTGGTGGTGAAAGCGGTCAACCGCGCTCGCACGGCCGGGCGCGGCGGCCCGGCGTGAAAGGGCCGCCCAACCGCGGCAACCTGCTGTCAACCGGGCAGGCGCCGCCGCGTTAGCCCAGGGTTTTGCGGTGCAGTCGCCAGCCGGCGCCTGCCCGCCCCGGAGCCGGATGGCGAACTGTCCGCCTGCGCCTTTGTCACAAGCGCTGTCAGCATCAATTCTGATGCGCGGCGGGCACTGTGTCCGTCGCCGGCTTTAGTGGAGAGAGGCACGATGTCATCTAACATTACCTGGAAGAAGCTGCTTGGCGCCGTGCTGGCGACGGCGCTGATCGGCGGTTACTTCACAACGGTTCATGGCGCGCGCGATGCCGGCGCCGCAAACGAGTCGTCAAGCGCATCCGAGGCAGTGGTCGTCGGTCTGCCCGATTTCACCGCTCTGGTCGAGCAGTACGGCAACGCGGTCGTCAACGTGCGCATGGAGCGCACGACGCCGACCGCAGCGCCGGCCCCGGGCCCGCAGGTGCCCGACCCGTTCTCTGAGTTTTTCCGCCGCTACGGACCCGCGCCGCAGCCCGAACAGATGCCACAGCGTGGCCAAGGCTCGGGCTTCATCGTCAGCGCGGACGGCGTCATCCTGACCAACGCTCACGTCGTCGATGGTGCCACCAGCGTCATCGTCAAGCTCAGCGACCGACGGGAATTCGAGGCCACAGTAGTCGGCGTCGATCGGCAGACGGACGTGGCGGTACTCAAGATCGACGCGGAAAACCTGCCGGCCGTGAAGGTCGGCAACCCCGAGCGCCTGAAAGTGGGCGAATGGGTGATCGCAATCGGGTCACCGTTCGGGCTGGAGAACACCGTGACCTCCGGCATCGTCAGCGCCAAGGCGCGCGGCCTGCCCGATTCCAATTACGTGCCGTTCATCCAGACCGACGTAGCCGTCAACCCCGGCAACTCTGGAGGCCCGCTGTTCAACATGAAGGGCGAGGTGGTCGGCATCAACTCGCAGATCTTCAGCCGCACCGGCGGCTACATGGGTCTGTCTTTCGCGATACCGATCGACGTGGCGATGAACGTCAAGACACAGCTGGTCGAGAACGGCAAGGTCACGCGCGGGCGCATCGGGGTCAACATCCAGGAAGTCGACCAGGCGCTTGCCAACTCCTTTGGACTTTCGAAGCCGCGTGGCGCGCTGGTGAGCCGGGTGGAGCCCGGCGGACCGGCCGACAAAGCCGGGCTCAGGGGCGGGGACGTGATTCTCGGCGTCAACGGTCAGGAGATCACCCAGCTTTCGCAGCTGCCCAGCCGCATTGCGACCCTGGCGCCCGGCACGAACGCGACGTTGCAGATCTGGCGCGATGGCGCCCAGCGCGATGTCGAAGTCAGAATCGGCGCGCTTGAGGCAGACCAGGTCGCGGTTGCCAATGCCCCATCGGGCACTGCGGACGGCAAGCTCGGCCTCGCGGTGCGAGAGCTGACGGCGGAGGAGCGCAAGGCACTCAAGGCCGAGGCCGGACTGGTGGTGGAGAAAGTTCAGGGACCTGCGGCCCGGGCCGGCATCCAGGCCGGTGACGTGATCCTGGCGCTCAACAACACGCCGCTGAAGTCGCCCGAGGACCTGCGCAAGATGGTGGAGAAGGCCGAAGGCAAGACCGTGGCGCTGTTGATTCAGCGCCGCGATACCCGGACTTACGTACCGGTACAGATCGGCTGAGTCGGTATCAGAATCACGGCACAAGCCTGCCGCCCGCAAGGACGGCAGGCTTTTTTAATTGCCCCGCCGCGCCGTCGCTCAACGGCGACGAAAGGCGCCCGACGTCGGCAAACTGCCCTGAAGCGGCACCCGATCGGCGCGCGCCGCCCTCGGGATCAGGCTCGCGCCCGGCACAAGGCTTGCGACACCCCGCTCAAGGAGGGTTGACCATGCTGACGTTGGGCAAACGCCTGCTGCTGATCGCACTGCTGCTTCCGGGACTGGCTGCCTGCGCCGGCACTGCGCCCAGGGCGGCTCCGATCGAACGCACCGATGGGTCCGGCTACGTCGCTGCCGACCATGCTCTGGCCATGCTCGGGCGCCCCTATCGCTACGGCGGTTACACGCCCGCCGGCTTCGACTGCAGCGGCCTGGTGCATTACAGCTTCCGCCGGGCGGGCCTGAACCTGCCGCGCGACACCCGTTCGCTGCGCTCGGTCGGGTCGGACGTCGAATGGCACCGGCTGTCGCGCGGTGATCTGGTATTTTTCGACCAGGAGGGCAAGAAGTCCTCTCATGTGGGCATTTATCTCGGCGCCGGTGAATTCGTTCATGCCCCATCGAGCGGCGGCCGTGTAAGGGTCGACCGCATCGATGCGCCCTACTGGCCTCGTCACTTCAACGAGGCGCGACGCCTGTGATACCGCGGTACCGGCGTCGCTAGTCTGCGGGCGGCGCCCGGAAGCCGTCCAGCACCTCCGCCATCCGCCGCGCGTAATCGATGGTGGTCAGGTCGCCGTACTGTGGCCCGACGATCTGAATACCCACCGGCAACCCGTCCGAGGCGAGCCCCACCGGCGCCACCGTCGCTGGCAGGTAAGCGGCGGAGGCCGGCGCAATCCACGCAAGTTGTTCCCAGTACCAGCGCGCTTCGCCGTTGACCAATATCGTGCGGCCCATCAGGTCCTCGCCATGATCGTGCGGAAACGCCGTCACCGGCGCAACCGGCATTAGCAGCACATCGAACGCTTCGAACAGCTCGGCGAAGCGCGCCCGTAGCCGGGCACGCGCTTCATCCGCAGCCAGCCACTGATGGTGCGATGCCGTTGCATAGCGGGCCAGTTTCGCATGCCAGCTGTCGTCGGCGCGGGCGGCGCCGGCCTCCTGCACGCGACGCATCGCGCGCGCCGACAGATGCGCTGTCGTCACCGGCCACAGCAACCTCAGATAGCAGTCGAAGATCTCGCCCAAGACCGGCGCGGGGCGCACCGGTTCCAATCGCGCGCCCGCCGCCGCCAGACGGCGCATCGCCTCGTCGAGAGCCAGGCGCACCGGGCGGTCGAGCGGGAAGTCGGTGTCATCCATCCACACCCCTGCACGGCATTGACCAAGCGTCGCCGGCAGCCGTGAGCGTTGCGCACCGGCCAGCACGCGCAGCACCTGCTCGAGCGTATCGGCGCTGCGCGCCAGCGGACCGGCCACAGCCATGTCCGGCGCTGCCAGCTCGCCCGGCGGCGGAGGAATGTGTCCTCGAAACGGCACGCATGCGAAGCTCGGCTTATGGCCGTAGACGCCGCAAAAATGCGCCGGGATGCGAATCGACCCGCCGATGTCGCTGCCCAGTTCAAAAGGTGTCATGCCGCATGCGACTGCGGCTGCCGCCCCGCCGGAAGACCCGCCGCAGGTGCGTGTCGCGTCCCAGGGGTTCACGGTAACCCCGAACAGGCGGTTGTAGCTCTGCAAGTCCGCCGCGTAAATCGGAACGTTGGTCTTGCCGAACACCACCGCTCCCGCGTCTACCAGGCGCTGCACGGCATCGGCATTGCGCGCCGGCACATGCGAGGCCCATTGCGGCGCACCGCAGGTGGTGCGCATCCCCGCGGTTTCGAAGGCGTCCTTGACGGTGATAAAGCTGCCAGCCAGCGGCCGGCCACTGTCCGGGCCATGCCCGCGTGACTGCTGCGCGCATGCCTGTTCGCGGGCATGGTCGGCGTCAAGCGTCACCACGGCATTGACCCTCGGATTCAGGCGCTCGATGTGCGCCAGCTGCGTCTCGAGACTCTCGCGCCCGCCGGCGCCCGCCATCGGTGTTATGGGCATCGCTTTTTCGCTGCTGTGCCACGAAACACAGGACTATAAGCCATGGTCGAAGCAGTTGCGGGCCGCCGCGGGGTGCATCCACGGGCGCGCTTCGCATCCCGCCAGACCCGGACGGCCGGGGACGCTAGAATTACGCGTTCATCACAGGAGGTTGACCGTGAAACCATCGATACTCGCCCTGATCCTGCTTGTGCCACTCACAGTCTGGGCAGGCTACGAAGAAGGCATCGCCGCCTACAACAAGGGCGATTACAGCACCGCAATCGCCGAGATAGAGCCGCTGGCCATGAAGGGCAATGCCCGCGCACAGTATTTCATCGCGACGCTCTACCGCTATGGACATGGCAAACTCCGCGACCAGGCGCAGGCCGCGGAGTGGTTCCGCAAGGCCGCCGAACAGGGCCACCTAGAATCGCAGTACCACCTTGGCCTGCTCTACCGCAACGGCGAAGGCGTGAAGCGCGATCGTGTTGCCGCCCATATGTGGCTCAGCGTGTTTGCCGCCGCAACGGGCAGCTACCGTGACTCGCTGTATGCAAAGGACGCGGTGCGCAAGATGGAACGGGAGATGAGCGAAGAAGACATCGCCCGCGCAAAACGCATGGCCTCGGAGTGGACTCCGCGCAAGTAAGCGTGCGCCGCGCCCGCATCCAGGCCGCGGGCGTGCTCAGTCGAGCAGGTCGGGCTGTTCCTTGACGATGCGCTGATACAGCGGCTGAAACGCCACCCAGCCGGCATAGGGTGTGCCTACCTGTTCGCGGGTGAGCAGCGCGTTGCGATCATCGATCAGTCTGGGCGTGCCGGCCGCCTCGGCCAGCAACTGCGCCTGGCACGACCGCTCCATGGTGATGAACCACCATGCGGCTTCATCGACCGTCTGCCCTACGGTCAGGTGGCCGTGGTTGACCATGATGACTGCCTTGTTCCGGCCGAGCGCCCGGCCGATGCGATCACCTTCGGCGGTGTCGTACACGATACCGTTGTACTCATGGTAAAGGGCGTGGTCCCTGTAGAAGGCGCAGGCATCCTGCGTCAGAGGATCGAGCAGCCGCCCAAGAGCTGACCAGCTCTTGCCATACACCGAGTGCGCATGCGCAGCCGCCGCAACGTCCGGCCGGAGCATGTGCAGTCGTGAATGGATGGCAAACGCCGCAGCATTGCAGGGTTGGCCGACCAGCACCTCGCCAGTATGGCTCACCAGCGACAGGTCGCTCGCCCTGATGCGGCTGAAGTGAACCGCATAGGGATTGACCCAGAAGCAATCCTGGTGTTCGGGGTCGCGCGCAGTGATATGGCCGGCCACGCCTTCATCGAACCCGAACCGCGAAAACAGCCGGAACGCGGCGGCCAGCCGCTGCTTGATATGCAGCCGGTGCGCGTCGACAGTCTGAAAGACCGGCATTTCCGGCCTGAATATTTCCATCTTCATGGCATACACGCCTTCATCATGCATCGCCTGGCCCCTGGAATCCCGAAGCCGATTATAGATAAGCGCCGCTGCCTCACACCTTGGTACCAGTCGATTCGGCTCAGATAGTTACCGCGAGTTGCTCAAGTTCTTGCTGTAAAACGCCGAAGTGCGTAAGCGCAAACATGCACGGCCAACTGCTTTCAAGCACCTCCGGCCCGCTTTTCGCTTTGACCCCGCGCACAGATGCTTCGCCTGCGACCGCAACTGCACCCCCCTTCCTCGATCAGCTTCTACCCAATTGTTTTCGCATAGTAATTTGCGCGCAAGCCGGGCATTCCAGCGGCGTCGCGGTGCAGCGTGCAGCGGGTTGCGACTGGCGCTGAATCATGGCTCAATGACGCCCTTGCTCGTCAAGAACGGCTCATGGATTTAGCGTCCGAGCACCCGCTGGCAAGGGGGGCAGCGGTGACAAAAAAAGAATACGCATCCGATTTCTCGGACTTGAGTCCCGAGATCGTGGAAATCGTCCGCACCGTCCAGGCGGCGCTGATGGATCGTCGCGCGCGTATCCAGATCGCTGCGCCGGACCATGCGCCGTCGGCGCTCGAACTTGCCTACGCGCGTGAAAGCGCGAGGCGCCCCGCTGTTTCCGGAGCGATTGCCTCGCATCCGCAGCTCATCGCGGCACTGGTGGAGTCCGCCGATGCCGCCATCATCAGCGAAACAGTCGATGGCACCGTGCTCACGTGGAACAAGGGCGCGGAACAGATTTTCGGTTTTGCGCCAGACGAAGTCGTCGGCCAGAGCCACCTTTGCCTGTTTCCGGACTTTCTGAAGCACGAAGAAGCAAAGGTCTGGAAGCAGGTCACTCAGGGCGAATCCATCCACCATTACGAGACGGTGCGCCAGCACAAGAGCGGCCGGCTGGTGGATCTCGCCATGAGCGTGTCGCCGATCTTCGAGGAGGGCAAGGTCGTCCGCATGGTGGTGGTGGCGCATGACGTGACCGACCGCAAGCGCATGGAGCGCGCGCTGATGGAAAGCGAGCGCAAACAGCGTCAGCGCGCCGCAGAGTTCAAGGCGGTGCTGGACTCGGCGCCTGCCGCAGTGTGGATCGCCCACGATCCCGAGTGCCGCCTGATCACCGGCAACCGCGCAGCCTACGACCTGGTGCGGCTTCCTCAGGGCGCCAACGCCTCGCTGAGCGCGCCAGAGAAGGAGCGGCCCAAACATTACGCGATCTATCGCAACGGGCGCGCCTTGGCAGCCCATGAGCTCGCCCTGCAGATGGCCGCATCGCGCGGCATCGAGGTGAGGGATTTCGAGGAAGACATCGTCTTCGACGACGGGACGATCAAGCACCTGATCGGCAATGCAACGCCGCTGCGCGACTCGCAGGGCAACGTGTATGGTGCGGTCGCAGCCTTCATCGACATCACGCCGCGCAAGAATGCGGAGGAGCAGATACGCCGGATGGCGCATTTCGACGCGCTGACCAACCTGCCAAACCGCGTGCTGCTGATGGACCGTCTCGAGCAGGCCATCGCCATGTCGGAACGCAATCAGTCGCGCACTGGCGTGATCTTCGTAGACCTGGACAATTTCAAGACGATCAACGATGGTCTCGGACACCATGTCGGCGACCTGCTGCTGCAGCATGTCGCGGACCGCCTGCGCGAGAGCGTGCGGGAGGTTGATACCGTGTCCCGGCTTGGGGGTGACGAATTCCTGGTCATCCTGCCGGAACTTCGGCAGACCGACGACGCACGCAACATCGCCCGCAAGCTGCTCCAGGCGCTGTCGGCGGAATACATCGTTTCAGGACAGAAGTTGCAGGTCACGCCCAGCCTGGGCATCAGCGTGTTTCCCGACCACGCCAAGGAGCCGGCGGCACTCATTCGGCTGGCCGACCAGGCGATGTACCAGGCCAAGCAGGCGGGCCGGCGGACCTTCCGCTTTTACGGAACCTGAGGCAGTGCCGACGCCCGCGGCGCCGGTTCAGGGGTCGCGAATGTCGAGCCGCTCGTCTACCGGCACACAGAAAATCTGCACTGGCGCGGCGCGGCCGCGCAATACCAGCGAGGGCAATTCAACCGCGTCGACGTCGAAGCCGGCCTCGTCCAGCGACTGCTTCACCTCCTGGGAGAACAGCATCTCGCCCGCGCGCGCGCGTTGCCCAAGCCTGGAGGCGACATTCACCGCATCGCCGATGATGGTGTAGCTCATGTATTCGCTGGAGCCGATGTTGCCGGCGATGACCTCGCCTTCGTTGATGCCGATGCCGAGGCCGGTTTCGATGTCGTGACGGCGCTTCCACTGCTCCACCAGCCCGCGAAACCGGATCAGCATCTCGCGCGCGGTCTTGACCGCGCGAAGCGAGCGATCCGGCTGGTCGAGCGGAACGCCGAATCCCACCATCAGGCAATCGCCGGCCATGTTGAATACCGTGCCGTCGTACTTGAACGCAATTTCAGTGAGCAGCTCGAAGTATTCGTTGAGAAGCGGCACCACTTCGGTCGGCGCCAGCTGCTCCGAGATTCGGGTGAATCCACGCATGTCTGCGAACAGTACCGAGGCGCGCACCCGGGAGCCCTTGTTTGCCAGGGCCGATCGCCGCAGGGTCGGCTCCGCCAGTATCTGATCGACCAGCGCGGGCGACACGTAGCGCGCAAACGTTTCACGAATCTGCTCGCGCCGGCGGATTTCCTTTTCAAGCGCAACGGCCAGCGTGCGCCGGCCGTTGCTGACTCGCAGCAGGGTGTCGAGCCGGTCCATGAACTCCGTCTGCGTCACCGCACGCGTCAGGAACTCGTCGACCCCCGCCGACAGGCAGTCGGCACGGCAGTCCTCTGAATCCGCGATCAGCATCACCGGCAGTGCGGAGGTCTCTGGTTTGGCGCGCAGCTGGCGCACCAGCGGCAGGCCGACGGATTCGCGGGAATCGCTGTTTACGATGACCAGGTCCGGGGCGTTGCCGTTGACCCAGCCGCACATGTCATCCCCGCTGTCTGCCGTCTCGACGCGCACGCTCGAGCCTTTGAGATAGCGGCAAACCATGGATCGGGTATCGTCGCTGAGTCCAATGGCGAGCACCCTGTAGGGGTGGCTGCGGGAATCCAAAACCGGTCTCCGTGCGTGGGCCGTATCCGAACAGATACTGCTCTAACGGCGGTCACTGATATGAATTTAGCCCTCAAGTTGTGCAATTTCCGCACCAGGAACCGGGGCTGAAACGGGCTAATCGGAGGAGGCGGCCCGCAGGAAATCGAAGTCGCAGCCCGCATCGGCCTGCAGCACGTGCATGCGGTACAGCTGGGCATAGCCGCGTGCCGGCACTTCGGGCGGCTGCCAGCCCTTGCGGCGGTGCGCCATTTCTGCCGAATCGACCAGCAGATCCAGCCGGCGCTCGCGCACCGACAGCCGGATACGATCGCCGCTTCGAACCAGGGCCAGGTTGCCGCCCGAGGCCGCATCCGGAGAAACGTGCAAGACCACGGTGCCAAACGCGGTTCCGCTCATGCGCGCATCGGAGATGCGCACCATGTCCTTGACGCCGGCACGCGCAAGCTTGCGCGGAATGGGCAGGTAGCCGGCCTCCGGCATGCCGGACGGGCTCTTCGGCCCGGCATTTTTCAGCACCAGGAAATCGTCTGCCGCCACATCGAGATCTGGCGAGTCGATACGGGCAGCCAAGTCCTCGAGCGACTCGAAAACGACCGCCCGTCCCTCCCGCTCGAACAGGGCGGGGTCGGCGGCAGCGCGCTTGAGAATGGCCCCTTTCGGGGCAAGCGTGCCGAAAAGCGCCACCAGCCCCCCTTCGGTCTGGTAAGGCTCGCGCAGGGGCCGGATCACCCCGCGATCCACGAAGCCGGGCGGTACCGACAGCAGCTCGCCCAGCCTGCGGCCAGCAACGGTCATGCAGTCGAGCTCGAGCAGATCCTTCAACTCGTGCAGCACCGCGCGCAACCCGCCGGCCGCAAACAAGTCTTGCATGTAGTGACTGCCCGTCGGCTTGAGGTCGACCAGCACCGGGGTCTCGTCGGACAACCGGTTGAGCTCATCCAGCGACACCTCGATGCCGCGCCGCCCCGCAATCGCGGCCAGATGCACGATCGCATTGGTTGAGCCGCCAACTGCCAGCAGCACGCGAACGGCATTTCGCACCGAAGCCGGCGTGATGATCTGGGAGGGGCGTGGCGCGCGCGCCACCGCCATCTCCATTGCCCGCTCGCCGCTTGCCTCGGCAATGCGCAGACGATCGGCGTGCACCGCCGGTATCGCTGCCGAATCCGGCAGGCTCATGCCCAGCGCCTCGGCAATGCAGGCCATGGTGCTCGCCGTACCCATGACGGCGCAGGTGCCCGCGGTCGTCGCCAGATTCCCCTCGATTGCGTCTATGCCTGCGTCATCGACCTCGCCCGCGCGATACTTTGCCCAGAACCGGCGGCAGTCGGTGCAGGCGCCGAGACGCTCCCCACGGTAAGGCATGGCAAGCATCGGCCCGGTGACCAGCTGCACTGCCGGCAAGTCGGCGGCGGCGGCCCCCATCAGCTGTGCCGGCACCGTCTTGTCGCAGCCGCCGATCAGCACCACCGCATCCATGGGCTGCGCGCGGATCATCTCCTCGACGTCCATCGACATCAGGTTCCGGAACATCAGGCTGGTCGGCGACAGAAATACTTCGCCCAGCGAAATCGTCGGAAACTCGACCGGCAGCCCGCCGCGCTTGAGCACGCCGCGCTTGACCGCCTCGACCAGCTCCGGCATGGAGCGATGGCAGTTATTGAAACCGCTGGGCGAGCTGGCGATGCCCACGATCGGCCGGTCAAGCATGTCTTTCGAATAGCCCATCGAACGCGCGAACGAACGTCTCAGATAGGCGGCGAACCCGGCGTCGCCGTAATTGGTGAGATTGCGCCGGATTCCGTGCTGTTCGTCGTCCGCCATGAGTCGTTGCGATGGGTGGGCTTGATGGTGAGCGCGGCTATGATAGATTTCGCCGCCCGCCTTCACAACCGAGGATCGCGATGCGAACGTTCAGCCTGGTGGTGGTTGCCGTCCTGGTGTCCGCCTGCGCGCATGCGCAGTCCGCCGCGCCGCTGCCGCATACCCGGGTACAGATCGATGCACGCGCAGAAACCAAGGTCGACAACGATCGCCTGCGCGCGACGTTGTTCGCCGAGCTCGAAGACGGGACTGGAGCGGACGCCGCTGCCAGCGTAAACCGCGCGGCGGCCGACGTGCTCGGGCAGCTTCGGCAGAGCAACGGACTGGACGTTCGCACCGGCGGCTACAGCACGTATCCGGTCACCGAGGCAGGCCGCATCGTGCGCTGGCGGGCCCGCGCCGAGCTGGTCGTGGAAGGCGGAGACTTCGCCCTCGTTTCAGAGGCTGTCGGCCGAGCACAGGCAAGTATGCAACTTGCCCGGGTCGAGTTCTTCGTATCGGAGGCGAAGCGCGCGGCAATCGAATCGGAATTGACCGAGGCGGCAGTAGCTCTTTTTCTGGCCAAGGCACAGCGCGCTGCGCGGGCGTTCGGCGGGCGCGACTATCACGTCGCCGAGGCGGCCATCGGCAGCGATGGCGCGCGGCCGCCGCAGCCGATGATGACCATGCGCGCGCTGGGCGCGGACGAGGTGGCGCCCGCCTTCGAAGGCGGCACCACCCAGGTCGGTGTAACCGTCAGCGGAGCAATCCTGATCCTGCGCTAGCGGCAGCGCCGTCCCGCCCGGCGTCGGCCCGCTGCCCCTGCATCCAGGTACGGCCGCGCCACACATGCCACACCGCCAGCGCCGGCATGGCGAGCCCGACGGACCAGTGCAGCACCGAGATCAGGTCGCGCGCGCCCTCGCCGCCGGCGTAATACAGGCCCAGCCCGCTTGACGCGAGCAGAACCGTAACAGACAGGAATATCGTGCCGGATACGCGGTTGCGCCGGTTCCGCCAGGCGCTACGCACATGCAGGGGCAGCACGCTGCCAAACGCCACCAGGAAAGCAGCAGCGGACACCCCATGGACCTTGAGCCACCAGGGCTCGAGCGGATGGATCTGCGGGCCGAACTCGCCTGGCAGACGCACGAAATGGTGAAACCAAAGCCAAAGGACTCCGCTCAGCGTGAGCAGGCCGGTCAGCAGATAAATCGACCATTGCTGAGCCGCCGCGAGGCGTATCACCGGCAGGCTCACGACACCTTGCCGACCGGCCGGCCGCCCGAGGCATCGAGCAGGAAAGCCCGCGCGCCGAAGCTCGACAGCGCCGACGCAGCGGCATCCCCCAGCAGCAGGACCGCCTTGGCCAGCGCATCCGCGAGCGCGCAGCGTGCCGCACGCACGGTCGCAGAGCGGGCACCGGGCGCCGCAGCCCTGCCACGCGGGTCGATCACCCTGCCCGCCACGGACAGGCCCCCAGCGGTATAGGTCGCGCTGGTCGCCAACGCGAAGTCGCGTACGCTTACCACGGCGCCGGTCATGTCTGGCGATCTCGGGTCGCGCACTGCAACCGTCAGTGCGCAGCCTCCGAAGCCGCGCAGATCGCCGCCGGCGTTGACGCACCCGTTGAGGCCCTCCGCTTCCAGCAGCGTAACCGCGCGGTCCACGGCGTAACCCTTGGCAATGCCCCCCAGGTCGATGCGCAGCGGACGGGTGAACCTGACGCGCCCGTCCGCGGGCAGCGCAATGCTCGTGTACCCGGCGCCCGGCGCCTCGTGTCGCACCGGCACCGGAGAGGCAATGTCGAACGCGCCTCCCGTGGCCTCGGCCACCTGGCAGGCCAGCCGCAGCACCTGCCAGGTGTCCTTGCTGACGGCGGTATCCGCGCGGGCACCCTCCCGGTTAAGCCGCGACACCTCGCTGTCCGCCGCATGCACATTCATCAGCCGTTCGATGCGCCCGATCTCGCGAAACGCACGGTCGGCCGCACCATGCAGGCGCGCTTCATCGGCACCCGACAGCGAAATCTCGACGAAAGTGCCGAGCAGCGGGCGCGCCCGCCTAATCTGCGCGCAGCAATTGGTCATGCAGGGCGAGAATGCGACGGATGCCTTCGGTGACGTGCCGGCAGGACAGTGTCGCGCCGGAAATGTTCTTGATGTCCTGGTCGAGCTTGACCGAATCGGCGCGAGATTTGCCGACAAACTGGGCGCGCCACGCCGGATTGCGGATCTCGAAGCCATAGGCTTCGCGGTAAGCGAGGATCTCGACCTGGCGCACGCGGCCGTCCGCGCCCAATCCGACGGCATAGGTAATCAGCTCATGCTTGCCGATGACCTCGTCGACGAAGAAGAAGCCCTCCAGCGCGTCGTCCCGCAGCACCCGCCACATTGGCTGGCGCAGGCCTGCGACGCGGGCCGCGGCGGCGCGCTCGACCCGCGCCGCCACTTCCCGGTCGTACACCAGGTCGCTGCGCTTGAAGCGCATCTGCCGGCCGAACATCAGCTGCTGCGCCTGTTCGACCGTCAGGTACTGCACCGCGTGCGCCACCGCCGGCAGCGACAGCGCGGCCAGCGGCGCCGCAACGAATCTCACCCACTCGTCATGCATGAATCAGCACGTGGCCCGGATGTGCGCCGCGGGCCATGGCGGCCCCGGTCGACCTCAGACAGACCGCGGCATGCTACGGCCACCGCCGCCGGCACGCAATCGCACCGCGTGCAGATCAGCGCAGCCAGCGGATTTCCTGCGCCGTACGCGCGCCGACCAATACTGCTTCGAGATTCGCGGGCGCATCGGCGCGGCTCTCGGAGAGCGGGATGCGTCCGCCCATGATCTCGGCGTAACGCTGGGGATAAAGCGGATCCAGCTCCGGCTCGGCGTAGCCATGCGGAAACTGCGGCAGCGTGGAGGCCGGATCGTACTTGTCGGTTGCACCGAGCGTATGCAGCAGTTCATGCGCAATGATGACGTTGTTCTCCTCGGTCATGCGCTCGAAGGCAAACAGGTTGGCGACGCCGACCAGCCCTTTCTGCAGGCCGACCGAGTGCGCGACGCGTTTGGTGAGCTCCGGGTCGTAATACACCGCGAAGATCTTCACGTCCGGGCGCAGCACCGGATGCTCGCCGTGACGCCATGCCCACCATCGCATCTTCAGCGTCCAGACGATGGCGCCGAGCATCGTCGGCGTCGACGGCAGCGCTGGCGGCCTGTGCACCACCTCGGGACCCAGATGCACGTCGACCGGCGTCGTCACGCCGACGCCGTAATGGCCGGCCTCGCGGCGCATGAAGGTCTCGATCGATGCGAAGGAATCCTCGCCCAGGGTGCGAAGATAAGCCGCGGTTGCCGGGCGGCCATCGCCGCTGATCGGAAACACCACGACGTCGAGCGCGCGATCCCATGAGGTCGTGCGCGATCTGGCCTGCCAGGTTCCCACCGCCACCGTCAGCAGCACGAACAGCAGGAAGCCGATCCGCAGGCCCCGCGCCATCACGGGGCTCAGAGTCGCTCGACGATGGTCGCAGTCGCCTGGCCGTGGCCGATGCACATGACCTGCAGGCCGAGCGTGCCGCCGGTCGCCTCCAGACCGGCCAGCATCTTCGCCATCAGGCCGCCACCGGTCGCGCCCAGCGGATGGCCGTGCGCGATGGCGCCGCCCCAGGGGTTGACCTTGTCCATGTCCGGATCGAGCTCGCGCACCCACGCCAGCACCACCGCGGCAAACGCCTCGTTGATCTCGATCCAGTCGAGATCGCGGATACCAAGCCCCGCCCGCCCGAGCGCCAGCCGGGTGGCGGGAATGACCCCGGTCAACTGCATGGTGGGATCGTCGCCGACCACCACGCGAGCGCGAAAACCTGCCTTTGGCTTGAGTCCGTCCGCAGTAGCCGCGTCGCGATTCGCCACCAGCACGGCGGCGGCGCCATCGGAAATCTGGCTTGAATTCGCCGCGGTAATCACGCCCTGCCCCTCCGGACGAAACGCCGGCTTTAGCGAGCGCATCTTGGCGTCGTCGATTACCGCGCGCACGCCCTCGTCGCGATCGAGCATGATGGGCTGCGCTTCCGGCGACACCCCCGGCGTGGGCAGCAATTCACGATTCAGGTTCTTTGCCTGTGCCCGGGCCGCTCGCCGGTGGCTCTCGCGGGAAAAATCGTCGAGCGCCTCGCGCGAGAGCTTCCATTTCTGCGCGATGCGTTCCGCGCTTTCGCCCTGGTGGATGAGGTCGTGCCGCTCGAACAATGCCGGGTTCAGTGTTTCGAAACCGCTCACCGGCCTGCCCAGGCTGATGTCGAGAAACATCGGCGCCCTTGTCATGCTCTCGACGCCGCAGCCGATCGCATAGTCCATGTCGCCGGCGGCTACGGCCTGCGCGGCGAAATGCACCGCCTGCTGGCTCGAACCGCACATCCGGTTGAGCGAGACCCCCGGCACCGTGACCGGCAGCGTCGACAGCAGCACCGCAAGCCGGGCCGGATTGGCGCCCTGCTCGCCCGCGAGCGTCACGGTGCCGTCGACCACGTCGCCGACGCGCGCGGGATCGACGCCGGTTCGCGCAAGCAGGCCGTCGAGAGTATGGGCAAGCAGGCTGTCCGGCCGCTGCTCCCGCAAGGCTCCGCCGCGCCGGCCGAATGGCGTGCGCACTGCATCGATAATGACCGGACTCGTCATGATTGCCTCCTGTCGATCTGCGCCTCAGCCAGGCGTGCGGCTGAACCGGATGGAGCCGTTTGTCATGCCCTCCGTAACCACCTCGAGTCCGCCGGCGCTGATCATCCATTCCAGCCGATGATCCCGATACTGGCGCACCACTTCGCCCTTTCGCAACAACTCGCCGAGATCGGGCAAGGCGTCGAGCGCCGCCTGCATCTGCGCGCGCACCTGTGCCACCGAGCCGCGCGCGTTCGCGCGCTCGAACCAGGCCGCCAGCCGACCACCCTTTGGAGGCTGATAGCCGTAAGCCGCTGTCCGGTTGAGATACGGGATCACCGACGCATCACCCCAGCCGAAGGCGTCCCCGTTGAACCAGAGGCGATCGCCCAACTGCGCTTCCAGCCAGCCCTGAAGCTGCGCGATGTTGCGCCTGGCGAAGCCGATCAGCTTCTCCGCGAGCGCGCCCTCGGCGCGCCTGTAGCGCAGCACTTCGAACAGGCCCCAGTTGTTCGGTTCGTACTGGGTGTCCATCACGTCTTCGAGCATGCGTACGCGCGCCCGCTCGCGCGGCGCCGATGGCAGCAGCGCCGGCTTCGGCCACTTGTCTTCCAGGTACTCGAGCATCACGGTGGAATCGAATACCGCGAAATCCCCGTCGATCAGCGCGGGCACTTCGGCGCGCGGATTCGCCGCCACGAATTCGCCCCCGGCCTGCCCCTTGGCCATGCCCTGCGGAATAACGGGTCGGTATTCGACACCTTTCTCATTCAGCGCGATCTTCACCTTCATCGCGTAGGCCGACAGCGGGTGTTCGTACAGGGTGATCGTCATTTGCCCCTTACGCCCCCGTCACCAGAATAACCTTGCCGCTGACACGCTTGTACGCCACCTCGTTCAGCGCCTCTGCGGCCCGCTCCAGCGGATAGGTCCCGTGTATGTGCGGTTTCACCTTTCCTTCGGCGTACAGCCGCATCAGGTCCTCGTTGTTGCGGCGGTTGAGTTCCGGCTCGTTGCGGGTGAAAGCCCCCCAGAAGACGCCGACGATCGAGCAGCCCTTCAGCAGCGCCAGATTGAGCGGCACTTTCGGAATCTCTCCGGCGGCAAACCCCACCACCAGGTAACGGCCCTTCCAGGCCATGTCACGCAGTGCCGGCTCGGTGTACGGTCCGCCCACCGGGTCGTAGACGACATCCACGCCCTTGCCCGCGGTAATCGCCTTGATCCGCGCCCGCAGATCCTCCTGGCTGTAATCGATCAGCTCGTCCGCGCCGTTGTCCTTGCATACTTTCAATTTTGCGGGCGACGAGGCAGCGGCGATGACGCGCGCACCCATCGCCCTGCCGAGCTGGATAGCCGCGATACCGACGCCGCCCGAGGCACCGAGCACCAGCAGCGTCTCGCCGGCCTTGAGCTGGGCGCGGTCCTTGAGGCCATGGTAAGACGTGCCGTAGGTCAACACGAAGCCGGCCGCCGGCGCAAAATCCATCTTCGGCGGCATGATCACCGTGCGATCGGCTTCGACCGTCAGCTCTTCGGCGAATCCGCCCCAGGTGCTGAAAGCGATCACCCGGTCGCCAGGCTTGAGCGAAGTCACCCCCTCGCCCACCTCCTTCACCATGCCGGCCACTTCGCCGCCGGGCGAAAACGGCAGCTCCGGCTTGTACTGGTATTTGCCTTGAATGATCAGCGTGTCGGGAAAATTCACCCCGCAGGCCTTCACCGTCAGCACAACCTCGCCTTTTCCCGCCTTGGGCGATGGCACATTCTCCACCACCAGTTTCTCCGGCGGCCCCAGTTCCTTGCACAGCACAGCTTTCATCGCATCTCCCGAAACTCAGTTCTTAACGCTGAGGACGCGGGGAAAAAACCTGAAGCAACGGACACCCGCCTCAGCAGCGTAATCCACCGCCCCCTCTGCGCTCATTTGCAGCCTCTACGTTGAGTTTTGCTTTCTCCCTGCTTTCGCGCCCTGTTTGTTCATTGCGCGCGCCGCAGAATCTTCTCGACCTGGCGCCAGCCGGCTTCGGCCATCGGGCGGGCGCGCTTGCCCTGTTCCGCGGCATGCGCTCGGGCGGCGGTGCCGTCCTTCACCCGTCCCATGATGCCCTGCAGGATGCCGGCCAGCCGGAACATGTTGTACGCGAGGTAGAAGTCCCAGTGCTCGATGCCGCCGCGGCCGGTGCGGCGGCAGTACATCTCGACATACTCCTCCTCGGCAGGGATGCCTAGCGACTTCAGATCGACGCCGGCAATGCCTCGGAACTCGCCCGCCGTAAGCCGCCAGTACATGCAGTGATACGCAAAATCGGCCAGCGGATGGCCGAGCGTGGACAGTTCCCAGTCGAGCACGGCAAGCATTCTTGCCTCGGTTGGATGAAAGATCGTGTTGTCCAGCCGGTAGTCGCCATGCACGATCGTGGTTTCATCGCCCGCCGGAATGTTCTTCGGCAGCCATTCGATCAGGTTCTCCATCGCCTCGATGCGCTCGGTCTCGGAGGCGCGGTACTGCTTGATCCAGCGGTTAATCTGACGCTCGATGTAATTGCCGGGTTTGCCGTAATCGGCAAGGCCGACTCTCTCGTAGTCAACCCGGTGCAGCGCTGCGATCACCCGGTTCATCTCCTCGAAGATGGCGCGGCGCTGCTGCGGCGTCATGCCGGGCAGGGTCTGGTCCCACAGCACGCGGCCGTGAACGTAATCCATGATGTAGAAAATTGTGCCGATGACCGATTCGTCTTCGCACAGGCAATAGGTGCGGGCGACCGGCACTTCCGTGCCGTGCAGCGCGGTGATTACCCGGTACTCGCGGTCAACCGCATGCGCGGAGGGGAGCAGCTTGCCCGGCGGCTTGCGCCGAAGGACATAGGACTTGCCGCCGGCTTTCAGCATGAAGGTCGGATTCGACTGCCCTCCCTTGAACTGCTCGACCTCAAGCGCGCCGGAAAAACCTTCGACGTTGGCGCGCATGTAGCGCTCGAGGCTGGCCACGTCGAACCGATGTCGCTCCGCGACAGGCATGGTGCCGATGAACTGCTCGTGCATTCTTTCCTCCAGGAACGCGGCGGATTATCGCACGCGGGGCGCATGCTAGACTCGCCGCGCTCACGAGGGAAAAGCCTGATGAATCAGTTCAAAGATCGCGTGGCGGTCATCACCGGGGGCGCCAGCGGACTGGGCCGCGCAATGGCGCTGCGCTTTGCGCGGGAGGGCATGAAGGTCGTGCTCGCCGACATCGAACAGACGGCGCTGGACGCGACCCTGCGCGAGTTCCGCGATTCGGGATATGACGCCGTCGGCGTGCGCTGCGACGTCGCGCTCGGCGACGACGTCGAGCAGCTAGCCGAGAAAGCGCTCAGTACCTTCGGCAGCGTGCACGTCGTGTGCAATAACGCCGGGGTCGCGCCCGGCGGACGCGTCTGGGAGCATACCGTCAAGGAATGGGAATGGGCGCTCGGCGTCAATGTCTGGGGTGTGATCAACGGCGTTCGCGTTTTCACGCCGATCCTGCTCAAGCAGGGCACCGAGGGGCACATCGTCAACACCGCCTCGGTCGCCGGCTTGCTCTCGCTGCCGGGCATGGGCATCTACTACCTCACCAAGCATCGGGTGGTGACGCTGTCCTAGAGCCTGCATCACGACCTGGTCGAAACCGGGGAATTGGTGCGCTGCTCGCTGCTGTGCCCCGCCTATGTGCCAACGCGCATTTCCGATTCGGAGCGCAACCGCCCGGCGCACTTGCGCGACGCGCGACCCAAGTCCGAAGAGGACCTGGCGCGCGAGGCCCAGTTGCGCCACGCGGTGCAGTCCGGGCGCATTTCGGCCGAACAGGTCGCCGAGCGGGTGTTCGAAGCGGTGCGCGAGCGCCGCTTCTACATCCTGCCGCACCAGAAGATCAAGCCGGCGATCGAGACGCGCCTGCAGGACATCCTGCTGGAGCGCGACCCGACCAATACCCTCAGGCGCTAATGGTTCAGGTGGCAGCGCGCATGTCGACAGAGGCAGCGCCGACCTTGGCAATGTAATCGAGGCAATTCGACGGGTTCCTCGAAGCACATTCACAACTGCAGCAAATCATTGGGAGGAGAAGCCTTCGCTTCGGCTCAGCCCGATACGGGCGTCCATGGCAGCGCAATCGCCGCCCAGGTTCCTACGGCAATCGCCAGCGGCAACACCAGTTTCAGCAGTTCCTCTAGCATCAGAGCGCTGCCACCGTTCAGCGCGTTGACGGCGGACGCTCGCCGCGGGCGCAATCAACCACGGACGGCAGGCTGCTCTGCCGTGTTGGAAGACAGCCGATCGGCCCGCCGGATTCGGGGTGTGCGCAGAGGGCAAACATCACGCGCACCGACTGCGTGGGCGTCAGCAGGAAGCGATAGCACGACATGTCCGGATTCCTCCAGTGTCAGTCCAGTCAACGATCGGCTGGCTGGCCGGGAGGCGAAATCCGGCTGGCTGGCTGGCGGGGTCTCCGTGCCCGGGAGATCACGCGGGCATCGGATTGGCGATTACTTGGTCAGGATGAGCTTGCCGTTGCTTGTCTGCCTGAGCGAGTAGCAACTCCCGGCATGTTCGATCAGCACTTCGCGCGCACCGGCCAGAAGATCAGTGCTGCGAATCACCCGCGTCCTGGCGGTGGTCGCCTGGGCATACTCACCAGCGGTCTTGCGGTCTGCCGTTTGGTCGTTGGCGTCGGACATGCAGCACCCTCTTGATTGCCCGGACTCTTCCCGGGTCCCACTCAATCGGTATTGAGAATTATTCTTATTACTGCGCCTTCTGTCAATGCTCGCGAGGCAACCTGGCACGTCGGTGCGTAGATGCTTGCGCAGCCAAATCGCGCCAGCGAATTCAACAGATCAGGACCTTGACTTCAGTCCTCTCCCCCCCTCGCACCCAGGGCACAGACGCCGGATCAATGCCTTGTCGCACCCAAGGCAGGTCTTCCGGTGGACCCAGGTAGTTGCAGGGTCGTTGCCCCCGCGCCACACCTGAACCCGCCGCTTATCCGCGCTGACGCGCCAAATGATCCAACGAAGGCCGCCGACCGTAACGCGAAGATCACCCCCCGTCGCGACGCAACTCATTGGAAACTGCTCCGCACTGCCTGCAACAGTTAATGAGCCCTCGTTCAGGGGCCGACACAACAACAGAACACGAAGCGGAAGGTTGGCGATCGCGGCGCCGAGGCCGAGCCGGAGGATACCGGCGGTACCCTTGTGCATCTCTCGCCCGGCGTCGGCGTCGGGTGGTCCAACGCCACGCAGGCATGCGGGTTCATCCAGCTGCCGCTATACCAGCATGTCAATGGCGTGCAACTCACTGCCGATTGGGCGCTGGTTGCCGGCATAAGCCGGCGCTTCTGACCGGGGGCCGAGCCTCGGTTTTCAGACCGTCGCCGCGCGGCGGGCGGGTACGGTGCTATCCGCCGCGGTCACGCGGTTTCGCCCGTTCTGCTTGGATGCGTAGAGCGCCTGATCCGCCCGCTGGATGAAGCTTTCCACCGTTTCGCCCGGCAGGTACTCGGCAACGCCGACGGAGATGGTGATGTTGCCCACCTGCTCGCTGCTGTCATTGCGACGAATCCGTCCGTTCGCGACGCTCTCGCGTATCCGGTCGGCCAGCAGGCGCGCCCCCGCGAGGTCGGTCTGCGGCAGCAGCGCGGCGAATTCCTCGCCGCCAAAGCGCGCCACCGCGTCGCGTCCGCGCACCGATGCCTCAAGCACCTGCGCGATGCTGCGCAGCACCTTGTCGCCGAACAGATGGCCATAGGTGTCGTTCACGCGCTTGAAATGATCGACATCGAGCATCAGCAGCGAATAACCGCCCAGCCCGTCGGGCTTGAGCGCAATCGCCTCGGCGATCACCCGGTCGAAGCAGCGGCGGTTTTTCAGCCCGGTCAGCGGGTCGGTCAACGCCTCGCCCACTGCCGAAAGCAGCTGCCGGCGCAGCGATTCCACCTCTTCGCTGCTGGAGCGGAGCCTTCCCTGCAGGTCCGCAACAGAACCCTTCATTTCCTGAGTCTCCCGCAGCAGACCCTCGACCATGCGCGGCAGCGCCGTGCCGACTGTTGACAGCGCCAACTGTTCGCCGAATTCACCCAGGGAATCGCCATAGCGCTCAGCCCGCTGTCCAGCTGCGGACGCCTGGCGGCTGACCTCGTCGATAACCCGTCTTAGATTGGCCTGCAGTCTTTCCACCGCGGCATGCTCCGGATCGGCAATGTGCTTCCTATGCAAGGCGCGGATCTCGTCCTCGCTGAGCGGCGCCTCCCGCTCGAGACGGCGTTCGAGTTCCTGTTTCAGGGCAGGATTGATCCCTGCGACATACTCGTACCACACGCTGTAACTGATGGGATGAAATGCCGCGCCATGCCGCGACATCAGCGGCAGCAGGATACGCAGCAACTCACTGCTTTGTTCTTTTGATTCTGTATATTTCATTGCGAATCTCCGTCCTCACGGCATGGAGGCCGTCGTCCTGCAGCCCGCCAGGCACGATCGGGGCCGGCGGGTTCCCTTAGCAACTGCGTTAACGGCCTGCCGCCGCCGGAGTTTAGGCCCGGCCGCCTCGACATCGCCCTGCCCCTCGGGTTTGCCCGGCCGCCGGGCGAGGCATTAGAATCGCGCCCGACATGTAGCCCCTGCCATCGCCCGCGCACCGCGCATCGACGCCCCTCGGCGCCTTCTTCAGCCGATGGTGATTCCCGGCCTTCGCGGCCGGACCGACCGACTGCCCAGACCCTTGGAACGCTTCAGCCCGCCCACCTCACCCGAAGTTGCCCGCCGCCGGACCTTTGCGATCATTTCGCACCCGGACGCCGGCAAGACCACGCTCACCGAGAAGCTGCTGCTCTTCGGCGGCGCGATCCAGGCCGCCGGCACGGTCAAGGCCCGCAAGAGTGGCCGCTACGCCACCTCCGACTGGATGGCGATCGAAAAGGAGCGCGGCATCTCGGTGGCGAGCTCGGTGATGCAGTTCGAATACCGCGACTGCGTCATGAACCTGCTCGACACGCCGGGCCACCGCGATTTCTCCGAGGACACCTACCGGGTGCTGACGGCGGTGGACGCAGCGCTGATGGTGATCGACTGCACCAAGGGGGTGGAGCCGCAGACCATCAAGCTGCTGGAAGTCTGCCGCAGCCGCAACACGCCGATCATCACCTTCATCAACAAGCTCGACCGCGAAGGCCGGCACCCGCTGGAGCTGATCGACGAGATCGAGAACGTGCTGAAGGTCCATTGCGCGCCGGCCACCTGGCCGATCGGCATGGGCAAGCGCTTCGCCGGCGTGTTCGACCTGGCGGCGGACCGCACGCTGCTCTACCCAGGCGGCGAGGCGCCGGACCCGCTCGCGGTGCAGACGCTGCCCGGTCTCGGTCACGAAAAGCTGCAGGATCGTTTCTCCGCCGAGATCGCCGAGGCGAGGGAAGAGGTCGGGCTGCTGCGCTCGGACCTGCGCGAGTTCTCCCGCCAGGATTTTCTCGAAGGCGAGCTCACGCCGGTGTTCTTCGGCTCGGCAATGAACAATTTCGGCGTGAACAAGGTGCTCGATGCGCTGGTCGACGAGGCGCCACCGCCACTGCCGCGCCCGGCGCTGGAGCGGGTTGCGCAGCCGGACGAGTCGAAGTTCAGCGCCTTCGTCTTCAAGATCCAGGCCAACATGGATCCGCAGCACCGCGACCGCATCGCCTTCCTGCGGGTATGCACCGGGCGTTTCGAGCGCGGCATGCGCCTCTATCACGTGCGCACCGGCAAGGAACTGCGCGCGAGTCAGGTGGTGAGCTTTCTGTCGCAGCGGCGCGAGACCGTAGAGGACGCCTGGCCCGGCGACATCATCGGGCTCATCAATCATGGCAGCATCGACATCGGCGACACATTCACCGAGGGCGAGAAGCTCAATTTCACTGGCATTCCCTACTTCGCCCCGGAGCTGTTCCAGGGCGTCACGCTGCGCGACCCGCTGAAAGGCAAGCAGCTGCTCAAGGGCCTGCAGCAGCTCGGCGAGGAAGGCGCGATCCAGGTGTTCCGACCGCTGGTCGGCAACGAGATGATTCTCGGCGCAGTGGGCATGCTGCAATTCGAGGTGGTCGCGCACCGCCTTAAAGCTGAATACGGCGTCGATGCCTCGACCCGCCCGCTCGGTTTCTACGGCGCGCGCTGGGTCACCAGCAAGAATCCGCGCAAGCTTGCCGAGTTCAGGGAAAAGCTGGCCGGCAACCTGGCGCTGGACGCCTCCGGCAGTCTTGCCTACCTGGCGACGTCGAAGCCGAATCTCGATCTGACGATGGAGCGCTGGCCGGACATCGAATTCCACGCCCTGCGCGAGCACGCCCAGCAATTGTCTTCCTAGCGGGCAGCCTCTCTACCACAGAGGGCACAGAGAACACAGAGGAGATCCGGCGCGGGTTTCCGGCGCTGCTGGATGTCGGGCGAGTGTATCCGAGAGGGGCTTTTGCGGGATCCGGTTCCTGCAAATTCTTCGCTCTTCTCTGTGCCCTCTGTGTCCTCTGTGGTGAAACGGTTTTCTCCTCTGCAGCTTAAGCGTTTTCGGGTTTCAAGGTGCCCCGGCGCACCTGGTCGAGCTCGATCGATTCGAACAGGGCGCGGAAATTCCCCTCGCCGAAGCCTTCGTCGCCCTTGCGCTGGATGATCTCGAAGAAGATCGGCCCGATCACCGTGCGGGTAAAGATCTGCAGCAGCAGGCCCCCGCCCGGTCCGCCATCGACCAGCACGCGGCGCTGACGCAGCGCCTCCAGCGGCTCGCCGTGCCCCGGCAGCCGTTCGTCGAGCAGTTCGTAGTAAGCATCGGGTGTGTCCAGGAACTGCACTCCGCGCGCGGCCAGCGCGTCGACCGACGCGTAGATGTCGCGCGTGGCAAGCGCGATATGCTGGATGCCTTCGCCGCGATAAGCCTCGAGGTATTCCTGGATCTGGCTGTGGTCGTCGGCGCTTTCGTTGATCGGAATGCGAATCTTGCCGCACGGGCTCACCATGGCTTTCGAGCGCAGACCGGTGAGCTTGCCTTCGATGTCGAAGTGCCGAAGTTCGCGGAAGTTGAACAAGCGCTCGTAGAATGCCGCCCACTCCTGCATCCGGCCGCGATGCACGTTATGGGTGAGATGGTCGATGGTGCAGAGCCCGGCATCTTCCGGCGCCGGCGCGGTGCCGCTCCAGATCGCTTCGCAGCCCGGCAGCGGCACGAAGTCCACATCGTAGATGGTGCGCCCGTAGGCATTCTCCGGATAGCGGTCGACCAGGTAGATCAGCGAGTCGCCGATGCCCTTGATTGCCGGAATCGCCAGCTCCATCGGCCCGGGCTGCGCTTCCACGCCCCAGGCGCCCAGCTGCACCGCACGCCGGTAAGCCGCGGCGGCGTCGCGCACCCGGAGCGCGATGGCACACACCGAAGGGCCGTGCATGCGCGCGAACGCCTGGCCGAAGCTGTCGGGTTCGGCGTTGACGATGAAATTCACCCCGCCCTGGCGGTAGAGAAGAATGTCCTTGTGGCGGTGTCGGGCGATCGGGCGAAAGCCCATGCCCTCGAACAGCTGCCCGAGCGCGCGCGGGTCGGGTGCGGCGTATTCGACGAACTCGAAGCCGTCGGTTTGCATCGGATTTTCCCAGAGCGCCTGCATGCTTGCCTCCCGTTCTTGACCCGGAAAATTCTAGGCGCAAGCCGGGGGTGAAGGATTGCTTTTTAGTGCCCAAAACTGGCTTTGTGCGCAATAATATTTCTATCTTATGCCCAGAAGAGAGCAATTTCATGCCAGACATCTCGCTCGATCGCACCGACCGCCGCATTCTCGAGCTGCTGCAGGGCAACGGGCGGCTGAGCAACGTCGAACTCGCCGAGAAGGTCGCGCTCTCGCCCTCGCCGTGCCTGCGGCGGGTGCGGGCGCTGGAGGAAGCCGGGGTGCTCAGCCGCTATGTTGCGCTGCTGGATCCGGCCAAGGTGGGCCTGGGCCTGCTGGCCTACGTCAGCGTCACCCTGGAAAAGCGCGGGCGAATGCCGGCGGAAGCATTCCGCAGGACGGTGCTGGCGTGGCCGGAGGTGGTGGGCTGCTATTCGATGACCGGGGAGATGGACTACCTGCTGCGGGTGCAGGTGCAGGACCTCGAACACTTCACCCGCTTCATGATGGACCGCCTGCTGAAGGAGAAAAGCGTCACCGACGTGCGCTCGAATTTCGTGCTCGAACGCATCAAGGACACGACCGCGTTGCCGTTGTCGCACCTCGCCTGAGGCAGAGGCCGCCTGCGGCTAGATCGCCGACACCAGGAGCCCGGCGACGGCTGCCGCGCCGATCAGCGGCACCACCGGCATGTTGTAGCGGAACAGCGCGAGTGCCGCCGCGCCCGCGATCAGCGCGGAGCGCCAGTCAACGCCTGCGGCGGCGCCCTCCGGCCACAGCACATGCGCCGCGAAAAATACCGCGAGATTCACGATCACGCCCACCACCGCCGCGGTGATGCCGGTGAGCGGCGCGGTCAGCTTCGGCTGGCGATGGGTCGTCTCGATGACCGGTGCGCCGGCAAAGATGAACAGGAACGACGGCAAAAAGGTGAACCACGTGGTGACGCAGGCCGCCGCCACGCCACTGAGCAGCGGCGAGTCGGCGATCACCGCCTGCCCCCAGCCGCCCACGAACGCGACGAAAGCGACGACCATGATCAGCGGGCCGGGCGTCGTCTCGCCCAGCGCGAGCCCGTCGATCATCTGCGCCGGCGTAAGCCATCCATAGTGCTGCACCGCGCCCTGCACCACGTAGGGCAGCACCGCGTACGCGCCGCCGAAGGTGAGCAGCGCCGCCTTGGTGAAGAAGGTCGCCATCGCCGTCAGCATGCTGTCCCAGCCCGTCGCCAGCGCGATGGCGGCGAGCGTCGCCAGCCACAGCAGCGTGCCCGCCGCGATCGTGCGCAGCAGCCCGCGCCAGCGGAATCGCGCGTGCGGGGGCGGCGGCGTGTCGTCGTCGATCAGCGCCGGGCCGAGGGCGCGTTTCGCGCCACCATGCCCGCCGGCGGCGGCGAACCAGGCCGGGCGCAGCCGGCCGCCGGCAAAACCAAGCAGCGCGGCGGTCGCAATGATCGCGGGAAACGGCAGATTGAATGCGAAGATGGCGACGAACGCCGCCGCGGCGATCGCCCACAGCGCGACGTTGTGCAGCGTGCGCCGGCCGATGCGCCAGGCGGCATGCGCCACCACCGCGATGACCGCCGGCTTCACGCCGTACAGGATGCCGGCCACCAGCGCCGTCTCCCCCCACACCAGGTACACCCACGACAGCAGGATCAGGATCAGCAGCGAGGGCAGCACGAAGAGCCCGCCGGCCACGACGCCCCCCCAGCGCCCGTGCAGCAGCCAGCCGATATAGGTAGCGAGCTGCTGCGCCTCCGGGCCGGGCAGCACCATGCAGTAGTTCAGCGCATGCAGGAACCGCCGCTCCGAGATCCAGCGCCGCCGCTCCACCAGTTCCTGGTGCATGATCGAAATCTGCCCGGCGGGTCCGCCGAAGCTGATGAAACCCAGCTTCAGCCAGAAGGCAAGTGCCTGCGCCGGGGTTACCTCCGCCGGACGGTCGGCATTTCCTGGCGCAGCATTCATCTTGACCGGGAGCGATCAGACAATCGGGAATGCTCGTGAACGCGAGTTTGAGAACCCATTGCCGCCTGTCACTCCACGCGATGTTTCGTAGCCTCAGCCCGCCGGAAGGACACGGGCAGAGGCGGCCCGGCTCAGTATCCTGTTGACTGCCCCCCAGCGAAGATAAAGAACCGGGACAACAAACATGTTGAGAACGGTAGACGACAATAGTCCGAAAAGAATGACCACGGCCATTGGCGCCTGGATTTCACTGCCCGGCTGGCCCGCGGATAGGGCCAGAGGAACCAATGCAAGTCCGGCCGCAAGCGCGGTCATCAAAATCGGAACCAGCCGCTCCACCGCGCCCCGGCGCACTGCCTCGACCGGGTCGTCCACCCCTTCCTTCTCGACCAGATGACGTATGTGAGACACCATCATTACGCCATTCCGGGTCGCAATGCCAAACAGCGTAATGAACCCGATGATCGAGGCAACCGAAATCACTCCCCCGGAGACAAATACGCCGGCCACGCCGCCAATCAGCGCAAGCGGCAGGTTCAACATAACCAGTGCCGCATCGGGCGCCGACCGGAAGGCAATGTAGAGAAGCAGGAAAATACCGATCACCACGACCGTGCCCACCGCCACAAGAGTCCGGGTCGCTTCCTGCGCGCTCTCGAACTGTCCCCCGTACTCGACATAGTAGCCTTCCGGCAGAGCCACCGTCTCGGCCACGCGTCGCCGGATGTCGTCAACCACCCCCCCCAGGTCACGACCCGCGACATTGGCCATCACCACAATCTTGCGTTGCACATTCTCGCGACTCACCAGGTTGGGCCCGCGGTCCCGCCGAACCTCTGCGAGCGCTGACAGCGGGACCTGTGCGCCGGAAGGAGTCGCAACCGGGCTGGACGCAATCGTTTCCACCGACTCGAGCATTGACGGCGGATACCGCACGACCATGTCGAATGTAGCCTGCCCCTCGATCACGCTTGAGACAACGGTTCCGGCAAACGCCGCTTCCACGGCTTCGGCCACCGCGCCCACTGTCAACCCGTGACGCGCGATCGCATCCCGGTTGAATTGGATGCTGACCAGAGGAATGTCCGTCTGCTGCTCTGCCGCCACGTCGACCGCGCCGTCCACCGACTTCATGACCGCCTCGACACTCGCCGCGATGCGTCGCAACTCATGGAGATCCGGCCCGAAGATCTTCACCGCTATATTGGCGCGGGTGCCCGACAGAAGGTGATCGATCCGATGGGAAATCGGCTGCCCGATGACGATGTTGGCCCCTGCCACGGCGCCCAGTTCCTGGCGCAGTTCGTCGAGGAACACTTCCTTGGTCCGGTCTTTCATCCGCAGACTGACGTCGATCTCGGAGGCATGAATTCCCTGCGCATGAGGGTCCCGCTCGGCACGGCCCGTTCTGCGCGCCGTTGCAGCGACTTCCGGCTGGGCAAGCAAGATATTTTCGACCGCGGCGCCGAGCCTGTCCGATTCGGCGAGCGATGTCCCGGGCAGCGTAACCACGCTCAGGGTCAGGCTGCCCTCGTTGAACTCGGGCAGAAAGGCGCGGCCGGCGGCAGAGAATGCAGCCAGCGCGCCCCCCAGTACGACCGCACTTGCGAGCAGCACTGCTTTCCAGCGAGGCAACACTGCCGATAGCAGTCGTCCGTAACGGCTTTTCAGTGCCGTCAATCCCCGCGGCTCACGCGCGGCGCCGATCAGTCTCGACCGGGGCAAGGCGAGTGCACTGAGCACCGGCGTAACCGTGATCGCAACCAGCAGGGACGCCGCAAGGGACACGACGTACGCAATACCCAGCGGGATCATTAGCCGGCCCTCGACGCCCGCCAGGAAAAACAGCGGCAGAAACACCAGCATGATGACCAGCGTCGCAAACACGATCGACCCCTGAATTTCCTGCGTCGCATCCAGCACCACCGCCGCGGCTGGCCTTCTCGATTCGCCCGAAACAGCCTGGTTGAGCTTCAATCGGCGCACGATGTTCTCCACGACGATGATCGCGTCGTCCACCAATGCTCCAAGGGCGATGGCAATTCCACCGAGGGTCATCGTGTTTATGGTCGCGCCGAACGCCTTAAGCACGATCACGGCAACCACGAGCGACAGGGGGATCGCCAGCAAGGTGATTGCGGTCGCTCTCAGGCTAAGCAAGAACACGAACACGATGGCGATCACCAGCACGACGCCGTCGCGCAGCGCCAGCAACAGGTTGTCGATCGATGTCGAAATGAAATCCGCCTGGCGGAAGATGTGGGTCTCGATGCGCATGCCGCTTGGCAGGGATTGCTGTATTTCCGCCAGCACCGCATCGAGCGTGCGGGTCAATTCCAGGGTATTCGCGCCGGGCTGCTTCTGGATGCCCAGCACGACGGCGGCCTTGCCATTATGGGCTCCGGTGCCCCGCTTGGGCGCGGCGGCAATCGAAACTTCGGCGATCTGGCGCAAACGGACGGGCTCGGAACCGCGCACCGCGACCGCGGTCTCGCCAAGGTCTTCGGGGCTTCGAACCCGCCCCAGCCCCTGGATCAGGTATTCCTGGGCCCCTTCCACATAGAAGCCGGCGGAAACGTTCTGATTTGAACGCCGCAACGCATGGACCACCTGCTCCAGCGTGATCCCGTAGGCAGCAATCTGTTCAGGGTTGACGTATATCTGGTACTGCCGGACATCGCCACCAATCGGTACAACCTCGGCGATACCCGGCACTGCGAGCAGGCGTCTTCGCACCGTCCAGTCCCCGGCTGTGCGCAGATCCATGGCCGAGTGCCTGTCCGACGCAAGCGCGATGAACATGATCTCGCCCATCACCGACGCGATCGGCGCCAGTGCGGGAGATTCGATCTCCGCAGGCAATGTGGCGCGGGCCAGCGCAAGCTTCTCGGTAACCACCTGGCGCGCCTGGTAAATATCCGTGCCCCAGGCGAATTCGACGACGACGACAGAAATGCCGACGTCCGAGGTCGAACGCACCCGTCGCACGCCGGTTGCGCCATTCAGCGCGGTTTCGATCGGCAGCGTAATCAGTTGCTCGACTTCGGTTGGCGCCATTCCGTGCGCCTCGGTAACCACGGTTACCTGCGGCGCCGTCAAATCTGGAAACACATCGACCGGCATGCGCGCCGTTTCCCAAGCGCCCCAGCCAAGCAACAGCACCGCGGTCATCACCACGAACAGACGATTTCGCAGCGAGAAATCAATGATGAACCGGATCATCATGCCTCCTCAGTGCGCATGACCATGGCCAACAGCGGCCGGCGCGATCGACTGCAGGCGAACGTGATGGGCGCCCCGGCTGACGACTCGCTCGCCCGGCTGCACCCCGCGCACCACTTCCACGTACTCCGCATCCCGAATGCCGACTTCCACGACGCGTCGGACGAAGCTCTCGCCTCCCGTCTGCACGAAGACGACCGGCTGTCCGCCATCCTCGATCACCGCGGATGACGGCAACGCAGGCTTTTGCGGCCCCGCGCCGGTAAACAGGTTTGCGGTGGCCGACAATCCGGCGCGAAAACGCCTGTCCGGGTTGGGGAACTCGAACACCACTGCCACGGTTCGCGACGTCGGATCGACGACCGCGCCGAAACTCTCCAGGCGGGCGTTCGTGCCCACATGGAGCTCGACCGAATCCTCGAAACCGGACACGCGAAACCAGGCGCCGGAGGGTTTGGCCAGCTTGCCAATCTCCGATTCCGGAACGCGCGCCTCCAGCCAAAGCCGGTCCAAATTCACGACTCGAAGCAAAGGCTGCCCGGCATCGACGCCGCTGCCGCGACCAACGTGCAGTTCAGCCACCGTTCCGGAGATCGGTGCGCGCAGGGCAACCCCTCCATCGGCCCCGGATTGTTGCGCCAGCCTTCGCTGCGCCGTTTCCAGCTCCGCGCTCGTTCGCAACTCGGCTTGACGGGCTTCGATGAGGCGCCTTTCCGCGATTGCCCCGGTTTCGAAGAGCTTCTCCAGCCGCTCCCGCTCATGCGACGCGTGCTCGGCTTCGATGCGCGCCGTTCGAACAGCGAGTTCGAGGCTTGCAACATCCATGTCGCCGCCAAGGCGAGGGATTACCAGGGCGACGATCTGGCCTGCCTCGACGACCTGACCAACTCGCGGCAGCTCCTGCCGGGCGGCGAGCACCCCGGCCGTCGTCGCCGACACCACGACGTCGCGGTTGGCTGGCACGCGTATGGTTGCATTCGCTCGAACCGACGGCCGCAGCGTTCGCATTTGCACCGGCTCCACCATGAAATCCACCACCCACTGCTGTTCTTTCAGGAACGAGATCTCGCCTGGGTCTTCCGCATCGTCTGTCGCCGCTGCTTCCGCGTTCGCCACCGTCGGATGGACCACGGCCTGGCCGAGCTCGTGCAAGATCGAGTCGCCCCCTGACTCAAGCTTCAGGGACAGCAAACGCTCGCCCGCATGTCGCGGGCGCGCCACCGGTCGAAAGATCCCGGGCGAAGACGGCGCCGCGACCTCGAACGTCTCGTCCGGTTTGCCACCCCCGTGCAGGGTCACCGTCACCTTGCCTTCGGTCACCGGCTTGAAATCTTTCAACCAGGTGAAGTGCGCGGCAAATGCCGACTCGCCTCCCACGGCAAGGTGCGGATACTCGACGAACAGCTCGGTCTTCCCGGTGAAATGGGTAACCGAGACCGCACCGGGCGCATGCCCATGATCTTCGCCGCCTTCGTGTGCGTCGCTATGCCCGGCGGCGTGTCCGCGGGCATGATCCGCCGAAGGTGCGTGGGAATCGCCCTCCTGACATCCCGACAACACGGCGAGCGCCAGAATCGTTAGAGCAAGACAGCGCTTCATCAATTGCCACCTCCAGAAAGCCGTTCCAGTTCGACTCGCGACAGGGCGGCGCGCAGTTCGAGGTCCAGCACCTCGATCTCGGCAATCAGCAGCGCCCTGTGGGCATCGAGCACTTCAAGCATCGTCATCTCGCCGGCGCGATAGGCCAGTTCGGCGATCCGGACAAGATCGCGCGACACCGGCAACGCGCCCTCACGCAATCGCGCGGCCGCAATTCGCGCAGACTCGGTCCGGATTCTGGCCGCCCGCAGTTCGCCCAGCATCGATTCGATCGCCAAGCGGTAGTCGGCGTCGGTGGCCAGAACCTTTGCCCCCAGGCTT
The DNA here is from genome assembly GCA_937983055.1 of uncultured Pseudomonadota bacterium. Taxonomy (GTDB): domain Bacteria; phylum Pseudomonadota; class Gammaproteobacteria; order Burkholderiales; family Eutrophovitaceae; genus CALJLA01. The sequence goes on along the minus strand of CALJLA010000043.1, from coordinate 15,880 downwards.
GCATGGGCAGCCTGACCCCGATCGGCCAATGGCAGTGGCAGCGACAACGAGAACACCAACCCGGTGTCGGAGTAGGCGGGATCGTTAAGATGCTTGACGCCAACCCCCAGGGTCACATCCGGGAGCACAAGCCGTCGCGCCGCCCGTTGCTCAAGGCGATAGGCGGACGCCTTGTTTCTAAGGCTCAGGAGATCGGGCCGGCTAGTCAGGCTTTCCTGCAACCGCTCTAACGGCGGCGCCGGCGGCGGGACAAGGCTGCCGCTTATTTCGGCGTACCTGCGCCCCTGCGGCCCGATCACTGCATAGAGGCGCTCTCGCGATGCCTCCAGCTCCGCGCCCGCCTCGGCAGCGCTTGCCTGGGCACTGAGATACTCTCTCTGCACCCGGCGAACGTCGTACACAGATGCCTCGCCGCCTGATTTGAGGATCTCGGCAATTTTCTGCAGCTCGCCCAGTCGCGTCAGCCAACGCTCATGGGCCGAGCTTTTCTCGACGAGCTGCAACACCGTAAAGAAGTGCCGTCGAACCTCGGATACGGTCTGTTCTCGAACGCTCGCCGAGTCCAGGTCCGCGGATTCGACCAACAGACGGGCCGCATCGGTTCTCAGTTTCCGGCGACCCGATATGTCTAGCGCCTGAGTGACCCGGACTGTGCGTTCCGTGGTTTCGCCGGCCGGGCTGCGGTTCGTTTCCTGCACGAACTCCAGGTTCGGGTTCGCGTGCAAACGCGCCTGCATCAGGTTGCTTTTCGCCTCTTCCGCGGCCGCGTCCAGCCGGTGCTGATACGCCTCTCGCGTCAGTGCAAGCTCTATCGCGACGGCCTCGGTCAGCGGCGAGACCCGCTCCGTTTCTTGAGCGCCCGGCTCGACTGCCGGAACCGCGGGCGCAAGTATGCATAGCAACAGGCCTGCCGCGCCGCGCGCGACTGCGCGCGCACGCGCCGCCTGCAGCGGCTGTGCGTTCACCATCACAACTCCTCAATATGCGCCGCTGCCATGGCAGCGACACGTCAACAAGATTCAGCAGACTTGAGGTTGCGACAGCGCGAGAATTGGCGGACGGTCTTCGGGTGGGAGGGAAACGCCGGACAGCGTTCCCGTATCCGTTTCCACGGTGCCGGACTCTCCTGAACGGGAGAAACGCGGCATATCGTGGCTGACGTAACCCTGGAGGTGGGACAGCACATGACCGGCGCGGTCGTGCCCGTCATGCTGAAGCGCCCCCTCATGAAAAGGATCAAATTTCGTGTGCTCGACCGGGTTCCCCGGCTGCGTATGAACCCTATCGGAATGGTCATGATCGAACTCGCCTGCGACCGCTTCCCAGCCGAACGACGGGGACATCACCGTGCAGCTGAAAAGCAGCACGCACCAAAGCGCAATGTGGCGTCCGAACCGTCGCATGGCGGCGAGTCTAGCAGAGTTTGTTACCGGGAAGCTCACGGACGAGGCACTGCGGCTCGAATGAGCGGCTTCCTAATGTTCGTGCCGGTGGTGCAGATCCGGGTAGTGCGGATGCGTATGCCGCAGCCGCCGATGACGGTGCGGATGCGTATGCGGCTCGGCCCCGTCCCAGGCGAAATCGTGCAGATGCCGATGATGCTCGTCGTGGGTGTGGGGATGCGTGTGCTCGAGCGGCAGGTGTTCGTGTTCGTGTTCGTGGCGCTCGGTCAGGTGCAGCCAGACGCCCGCCGCCATCAGCGCGCCCGCGCCGATCAGCGCCAACGAGATCGTCTCGCCCAGCGCCAGCACTGCCAGGGTGGCGCCGAAAAATGGCGCCAGCGAGAAATAGGCGCCGGTGCGTGCGGTACCAAGGTGTCGCAAGGCCACCACGAACAGCGCGAGGCTGACGCCGTAGCCGAGGAATCCGAGCCCGCCCGCCGCCGCCAGCCGGCTGGCATCGGGCAGCGCATGGCCGAGCGCGAGCGCGATCGAAACATTCACCACCGCCGCCGCAAGGCCCTTGACGCAGGCGATCGTCAGCGCATCGTTCGCCGACCCGCGGCCCGTCAGATTGTGGTCCAGCGCCCCGCAGGCCCAGTCCCCGCCGATCGCCAGCGCACCGACCGACCAGTCGCCCGCGCCCGGCTCGCGCGACAGTAGCACGCCGCCGGCCACGATCAATCCCATGCCGAGGGCGATCCTGCGGTCGAAGTTCTCCCGGAACAGGAACCAGGCGAGCAGTGCGGTGAACACGCCTTCCAGGTTCAGCAGCAGCGACGCGGAGGCGGCGCTGGTGGTGGTGAGACCGACCATCAACAGCACCGGCCCGAGCACGCCGCCCGCGGCAATGGCTGCGGCGAGCCAGGGCAGGTCACCGCGCGCGATCCAGCCCGCCGGCGTTGACGCGGCACCGGACAGCCGCCGTGCGGCAATCACCAGCGCCAGGCCCAGTCCCGCGCCAGCGTACAACAGGCCGGCGAGCATCACCGGCGCAATGTCGCCGACCAGCATTTTTGCTCCCGGCGTGCTCGCGCCGAACAGCAGCGCTGCGGCGAGCGCCGCCCACACGGCGGCCGGCAACGGGATGTGATTCATGTTCCGAGATCGCGAAGCGCTTCCCGACCGCCGCAGGCGATCAGCGCGCCGTCGCCGCGCCGCCGGCCCGCGGCTCGCGCCCGCCCAGCTTCATCACCAGCACCCGGTCGACGCGATTACCGTCCATGTCGACCACCTCGAACCGGTAGCCTTCCCAGTCGAAATGATCCGCCACCCGCGGAATGCGGCCCGATTGCGCCATCATCAGGCCGCCCACGGTGTGGTAGTCCGAGTCCTGTTCATTCGGCAGATCGTCAACCTGCAGCAGTTCCTTGAGGTCGCGCACGTCGAGCAGACCGTCGATCAGCCAGGACCCGTCGGCGCGCTGCACCACCATCGACGGTTCGCTGTCCTCCGCCGAGGAGATCGGCCCGACGATCGCGCCAAGCACGTCGTTGAGCGTCACGATGCCCTGGATCTCGCCGTACTCGTCGACCACCAGCGCGGCATGGATGCGCGACTGCCGGAACGTCTCCAGCACCTGCACGCCGGTCGCCGACTCCGGCACGAACAGCGGCTCCTGCACGGCACCGGCGATGTCAAAAGGCTGGCCGGACAGCTCGCGGCCGAGCATTTCCTTGGTATGGACCATTCCGATCAGATGATCGAGCCCGCCGCGGCACACCGGATAACGCGAGAAGCGATGCTCGGCGATCTTGCGCATATTTTCTTCGACCGGATCGCCGAGATCGAGGTAGACAATGTCGAGACGCGGCGTCATCAGCGACTCCACGACCCGGTCGTCGAGGCGCAGCACGTTCCTGACCAGCGTCTGCTCCGCCTGCTCGAAGATCCCGGCCTTGGTGCCCTGCTCCATCAGCAGGCGTATTTCCTCGACCGACACTACGGGTTCGGTCGACGGACGGGTTCCGAGCAGGCGCAGCACCAGTTCGGTGGACCCGCTGAGCAGCCGCACCACCGGATGCATCGCCCGCGACAGCCAGTTCATGGGCAGCGCCAGCGCGCTGGCGATCGCCTCGGGTCGCTGCAATGCAAGGCGCTTGGGCACCAGTTCGCCGATGATCAGCGATAAATAGGTGATCGCAACCACGACGATGCCGAACGCCAGCTCGTTGCTCATGTCGGAGACTGCAGCGTACTGCGAGAGGTAGACCGCCAGTTCCTCGGACAGGGTCGCGCCGCCGTAGGCGCCGGCCAGAATACCCACCAGCGTGATGCCGGCCTGGATCGTCGACAGAAAATTGGACGGCTCGTTGGCCAGCGCGAGCGCCGCCTGGGCGCTGCGGTGGCCGGCATCGGCGCGCTCCTGCAGCCGCGCTTTGCGCGCGGTGATGATCGCGATTTCCGACATCGCGAACACCCCGTTCAGGACGATCAGCGTGACGATGATCAGCACTTCCATGGCGGCTCACCCATCTTTACGATATTTCGCGCCGCATCGCCCGGCCTGCGGCGCGAGACGACGTCGCGCCCGCCTGTGCCCGCCGCAGCGGGCCGCCGGTGGGGGCGCAGGTCTCAGGCGGTCTTCTTGACCTTCGCGTTCTTTCTGATGAAGTCGGCCATCCGGGCGATGCCCTTCTCGATCGTCTCCCGGGAAGCTGCATAGCTGAAGCGGATGTGCTGCCCTTCGTTGGGCACGCGCGGACCGAAGTGAATATCGGCCAGCACCGCCACGCCGGCCTCATTGAGCAGCCGCTTGCGAAACGCCTCCGAATCGGCGGCGCCGATCATGCGGCAGGCTTCGGTCACGTTCGGCCAGGTGTAGAAGGCTCCGCCCGGCGTCTTGCAGGTTACGCCCGGCACCTCGTTGGTGAGCTTCACGATCAGGTCGCGCCGCTGCAGGAAGCTTTCGCGCATCTTGCGCGCGTCGTCCTGGGGGCCGTTCAGCGCCTCCACCGCCGCCCACTGGCTGATCTGCGAAGCGCAGGATTCGGTGTTGGTGACCCAGCGGGTGAACACCGGCGCCAATTCGGCGTTGGCGGCGAAGCCGAGGCGCCAGCCAGTCATCGCCCAGGTCTTCGACGCCCCGTCGCAGATGATGGTGCGCTCCTGCATGCCCGGGAAATGTGTGAGCGACACGAACTCGCCCTCGTAGCAAAGCTGGGAGTAGATCTCATCGGCGAACACCCACACCTGCGGATGACGCTGCAGGATTTCGGCGATCGCCATCATGTCGGCCTTGGGGATGATGCCGCCGGTCGGGTTCTGCGGCGAGTTCAGGATCAGGAGCCTGGTCTTCGGCGTGATCCTCGCCTCCAGCTCGTTGGGGTCGAAGCTGAAATTTCGCGACTCGCGCAGGTGAATCGGCACCGGCACCGCGCCCATGGCGCGAATCTGCGATTCGTAGATCGGGAAACCGGGGTTCGGGTAGATTACTTCGTCGCCCGCGCCGTGATCGGTGGTGGCGAGAATCGCGTACATGATGAACGGCTTGGCGCCCGCCCCCACCACCACGTCGTCCGGGTCGACCTGGATGCCCCGCGAGTGGCTGAGGTACTTGGCAGCCGCCTCGCGCAGCTCGAAAATGCCGGCCGAGGGCGTATACCCGTGCCGCCCCTCCCGAATCGCCTTGATCGCCGCTTCCTGAACATGATGCGGCGTATGGAAATCGGGCTGGCCGATGCAGAAGGACATGACGTCCTTGCCGGCGCGCAGCAGATCGCTGACCTCGGCCAGCACCACGAACGCGTTTTCGGTGCCCAGCTCGTTGGAGCGGCGCGAGATTGAAGGCATGATTCGGTTTTCTCCCCGGGGATAATGCGGGCGGCACCAACTTGAGCGCCGGCCGTCGAATGTTGCGGAAATTCTACCTCAGCGCACCTGCCGCTCCGGGTCGGGCAGGAATCACCTGCTACGGCCAGGGGGCGGGAACTCGCCAGCCCCGCGGCCGCTCTCAGGGCTGTTGCGCACGTGGTTTCCGCCCGACCCGGGGCCCGGCACCTGGCGCATGCCGCACCCGTCCGGCCGCAGCGGCGCTCCCGGCCGGTCCAGCAAAACAGCCTGTTACAGCCGAACCGATCATCAAACCGAAGAAGAGGGGATTGTCATGACCACGCTGAACGTAAACGGCCGCAAGGTCGATGTCGACGTCGAACCCGAAATGCCGCTGTTGTGGGTGCTCAGGGACGAATTGGGCCTGACCGGCACCAAATATGGCTGCGGCGTGGCCGCCTGCGGCGCCTGCACGGTGCACGTCGACGGCCAGCCGGTGCGCGCCTGTGTGATGCCGGCGTCGGCTGTGGCGGGCAAGACCGTCACGACCATCGAAGGACTGTCGAAAGACGGCAAGTCCCACCCGCTGCAAAAAGCCTGGGTGAAGCTGCAAGTGCCGCAGTGCGGCTACTGCCAGAGCGGCATGCTGATGGCCGCCGCCGCGCTGCTGAAGACGAACGCGAAGCCGACCGACGCCCAGATCAACGAAGCGATGACCAACATCTGCCGCTGCGGCACCTACGCGCGGGTCCGCGAGGCCATCCGCATGGCCGCCAGCGCCTGAGCCGGGAGGACACGAACATGGACAACACTCACAATACCCTTCAGAACATCGGCCGCCGGGAATTCATGGCGAAATCGGCGGCCACCACCGGCGCCCTGGTCGTGGGCTTTGCCCTGCCCGGCGCCGGCTTCGCGGCCGACAAGAGCACCGGCGGGCCGGAAGTCACTCACTGGATAGTGATACAGCCGGACGAGACCGTGGTGATCCGCATCGCCCGCTCCGAACTGGGGCAGGGCACCTTCACCGGGTTGGCGCAGCTCGTCGCAGAGGAGCTCGATTGCGACTGGAGCAAAGTCCGTCCGGAGTATGCCGACGTCAACATGCACATCCAGCGCAACCGCATCTTCCGCGACCTGGCAACCGGCGGCAGCCGAGGCATTCGCGATTCGCAGGACTACGTACGCAAGGCTGGCGCCGCCGCGCGCGAGATGCTGGTAACGGCGGCCGCCCGCGAGTGGGGGGTGCCCGCTTCGGAGTGCCGCGTCGCAAAAGGCGTGATTACCCATCCGTCGGGCAAGCGCACCACCTACGGCAAGATGGCCGCGGCAGCGAACAAGCTGGAGATTCCCGCCGAGCCCAGACTGAAGAGCCCGGCCGAGTGGACTCTGATCGGCACCTCGCCGGCCCGCTTCGACATTCCCGCCAAGACCAACGGCAGCCAGATCTACGCCGCCGACGTGCGCCTTCCCGGGCTGCTGCATGCCTCGATCGTGCAGGCGCCGGTGTTTGGCGGCAAGCTCAAGCGCTACGACGAGGCGAAGATCAAGGGCATGCGCGGCGTCAAGCGGGTGGTTGCGGGCGACGACTGGGTGGCGGTGGTCGCCGACAACTGGTGGCGGGCGAACCAGGCGCTGCAGGCGATGCCGGTGGAATGGGACGACGGCGAGCATGCCGGCGTCACCAGCGATTCGATCATGGCATTCCTGCGCACCGGCATCGACGCGCGGGACGTGCCGGTGGCGCGCAAGGACGGCGATGTCGACGCCGCTTTCTCCAAGGCGGCCAAGGTGATCGAGGCCGAGTACCACTCCGGCTTTCTCAACCACGCCACCATGGAGCCGCAGACGGCGACCGCGCTCTACACCGACGACAAACTCGAGGTGTGGTGCGGCACCCAGAACGGCGAGGCCACGGCAGCGGCGGCCTCCGAAACTGCGGGCGTTCCCCTGGAGAACGTTTATGTCTATCGGATGCATGCCGGCGGCGGTTTCGGCCGCCGCGGACCGCACCAGGAATATACGAAACAAGCGGTGCGCATCGCCATGCAGATGCCCGGCACCCCGGTCCGCCTGCAATGGTCGCGCGAGGAAGACATGCGCCAGGGCCGCTACCGGCCGGTGTCGCTGGTGAAGCTGCGCGCCGCGCTCGACAAGGACGGCAACTGGATCGGCTGGCAGGCACGCCAGGCCGACCAGTCGATCATCGTCACGGTGCGTCCGAGCATGATCGAGAACGGCGTCGATCCGATCAATACGCGCTGCTACCGTGACAATCCGTACAAGGTCGCGAATTTCCTGAACGAATATGCGATGCGCAACCCGCATGTGCCGCCCGGATTCTGGCGGGCGGTCGCGCACACCAACAACCCGTTCGGGCGCGAGTGCTTCATCGACGAGCTCGCCCACGCGGCCGGCAAGGATCCCTACCAGTTCCGCCGGCCGTATCTGCAGGGCACCAAGGATCTCGCCGTGCTCGACGCGGTGGCAAAGCAGATCGGCTGGGACAAACCGGCGCCCAAAGGCGTGCACCGCGGTATTGCGGTGGTCGATTCCTACGGCAGCTACACCGCCGCGGCCTGTGAACTATCGGTCGAAAACGGCACCGAGATCGACGTCAAGCGCGTGGTGGTCGCGGTCGACAGCGGCCACGTCGTTCACCCAGACGCGGTGACGGCGCAGATCGAGGGGGGCGTGATCTGGGGCCGGTCGGCGTTGATGCATGAGGAGATCACCATCGACAAAGGCCGCGTGGTGCAGAGCAACTTCACCGACTATCCGGTGCTGCGGCTCGCGCACACGCCGAAGATCGAGCCGATCATCATGCCGAGCGGCGGTTTCTGGGGCGGCATCGGCGAGCCTCCGATCGGCGCGGTGATCCCGGCGCTCGCGAATGCCCTGTTTGCCGCCACCGGCACGCGGGTGCGCTCGATGCCCCTGAAAAACCTGGGCTTCACTTACAAGGCCTAGCGACGAGGCGCGAGCAGATACCGTGCTCAAGCAGGTGGCCGATCGCGGCGCGAGGGGTTCATTATCGGGCCGGCGGCGTGCGCTCAAGGCGCTCGCCGCCGGCGCCTGTCTGGTTGCGGTGCGGCCGGCCCTGGCCACACCCGAAGCGCTGCAGGAAGCCTTGCGCGAGACCTTTGGCGACCGCGGCATCCGGCGCGGCCGTGTAAGCCTGGAACTCCCACGACTGGCCGAAAGCGGCAACGTGGTGCCGGTGACCGTCAAGGTCGACAGTCCGATGACCGCGCAGAACCATGTGCGCGCCATTCACCTGTTTGCCGAGAAGAACAACCTGCCGCGCATCCTCGCGGTAGAGCTCGGCCCCTGGAATGGGCGCCCGGAGGTTGCCTCGCGCATTCGCCTGGCCACTTCGCAGCAGGTGCTGGCAGTAGCCGAGATGAGCGACGGCAGCCTGTGGTCCGCGGCGGCCGAGGTCGAAGTCACCGTTTCGAGTTGCGGATGAAAAGCCGGCTGGGAAGCGCGCGCCTGCGCGTTCCGGAAAGTGCACGGCGCGGCGAGGTCATCGAGATCCGCTCCATGGTCGAGCATCCGATGGACTCCGGTTTTCGCCACGACAACATGGGCCGGCCGATCCCCCGACACATCGCGACGTCGTTTGCCTGCCGATACAACGACCGCGAGGTGTTTCGCGCCACACTGCACCCGGCGGTATCGACCAACCCCTACTTTCTCTTTTACCTGGTGGCCCAGGAATCCGGCATGCTGGAGTTTACTTGGACCGACGATCTCGGCGGCCAGGTCACCGAAACATTCGGGCTGCGCGTCACCGACGGCTGAGCCCGATGAACGCTGATGTTCTCGGGCAGCACGACTTCGAGCGGGTGCTCGCCTTCTGGTTCGGAGCGCAGCGCAGCGACCGGCTGATAGCCGAGGAAAAGTCCGCGCTCTGGTGGAAGAAGCAGCCCGAGGTCGACGCCCAGTGCAGACGCCTGTTCGAGCCGACGATAGAAGCCGCCGGCGCCGGCCGCCTGGACCGCTGGGCGCACAACGCGCGCGGCCGGCTCGCGCTGATCCTGCTCGCCGACCAGCTGCCGCGCAATGTCTATCGCGACACCGCGCGCGCCTTTGCATTCGATGACCTGGCGCGTCGTCACTGTCTTGAGGGGCTGGAGCGCAGCGATGACCTTGCGCTGCGGCCGATCGAGCGGGTGTTTTTCTACCTTCCGCTGGAACACGCCGAATCGCTGGAGCTTCAGCGGCGCTCGTTGCAACTCTACTCCACGCTTGCGCGCAGCGCACCCGCCGACGCTCGCGCGTTGTTCGATGGGTTCCTGAAGTACGCGCGCCGCCATGCCGAGATTATCGAGCGCTTTGGTCGCTTCCCTCATCGCAACGCCCTGCTGGGTCGTCTTTCGACCCCAGAAGAACCAGCCTTTCTCGGCACGCCGGGCTACGGGTTCTGAACTGCCGCTTTCACGTGCAATCCGCTTTCGTGTAATCTGATTGCAACTGGGCACAGCGTACCCGTGTGAGCTTCGTCGGGCGCTTCCCGGCCTTGCAGGAGTGGCCTAATATGAAGACAGTGCACCGGTTCCTGCCGGGGCGGGAACTGATCGTGCTCACCGCTTCCGGAACGCTCGACCTCGATGCCACCCGTGGCGCCATCATTATGATGACCCGGGATTCGGCCTTCGATCGCAGCTTCGAGATCGTGCTGGATTTCCGCGACGTGGAATGCGCACTGAGCGTGACCGATATCTACGAGATCGCCAGCTTCCTCGGCGGTCCCGTGTCCGGCCTGGATACCGGACGCAAGATCGCGGTGCTGATTCCGGACCAGATGCCGTTCGACAACGCGCGTTTTTTGGAACTGTGCTCCGCCAACCGTGGGCTTCGCCTTGGTGCGTTCTGGGATGTCGCGCGTGCGGAGCGCTGGCTCGATGCCGACCTGCCCGACGACATGCAGGGCGCAGCGCCCGGACCCGGTAACGACACGTCTGCATCAGCGCAAGGCGACAACGGGCCCGCCTAGTCCCGTGGTGGTGGCTGCAACTATCCGGCGACAGCCTCCGCAGCGGCCGGTAGACTCGCCGCAATCGAAGTAAGCCCTGCTTCGCTGCCTGCGACATGATCCAAATGCTTTTGCGCTGGTTGGCTGGTCCGGCCGTCCTTTTCACCAGCGCCGCCGCGCTCGAATCGCTTGCCCTCGCCGGCCTGCCCATCACGGAACCGGCGGCGCCACTGGCGGTGGCGGTGCTGCTGGCCACCTGGATCAGTGGGCTGGCCGCCGGACTGGTCTCGGCGGCATTGGCGTGGAGCTACATCGCCCTGCCGGCGTGGTCCAGCGCAATGAGCACGGCGAGCACCGGCGACCCGCACCACCTGACGGTCTGGGCGGCGGTTTACGCGACAATCGCAGCCCTTGTTTGGGCCCAGCGGCACGGCAAACTGCCGGCGTTCACCGCACCAGATGCGGATGAGCGCAACGATCCGCTCCGCGGGTCTTCGCTTCTCGCCGCGGTGGTGGAGGGCACCACCGACGCGGTCTTCGTCAAGGACCTGAACGGCCGCTATCTGATGGCCAACCACGCGGCAGCACGGGTGGTCGGCCGTGCCCCGGATGAAATCGTCGGGCTGACCGACCGCGATATCTTTCCCGACGCGGACAGCGCCGCAACGATCGAGGCGGTCGACCGCCAGGTTCTCTCCGGCGAGCGCACGATAACGGCCGAAGAAGCCATCGTCATCGACGGAGAGCGCCGCGTCTTTCTCGCCACCAAAGGCATCTATCGCGACCCGACGGGGAATGTCGTCGGCCTGTTCGGCATTTCCCGCGATATCACCGAACTGCGCCGCGCCGAGACCGCCGTCCGGGAGCGCGAGGCGCGGCTGAGCGCCATCCTCGACAATGCGCCGCAGGCGATCACCGTGGTCGACCCGGACGGCCATCTGCTGCAGATCAATCCTGCAGGCATCGCGATGCTGGAAGCCGCATCCGAGGAGGCAGTGCTGGGCGAGCCGATCGAGCGCTTCGTTGCACCGGAGAATCTGCCTGCGTTTCGCGCCCAGGCGCAATCCGTCGCCTTGGGACGCACAGCAGGCCTGGTGTTCGAGGTGATCGGGGCGCGAGGCGGACGTCGCTGGCTCAGCAACCAGTCGGTGCCGCTGCGCGACGAGGAGGGTCGCGTGCGTGCGGTGCTCGGCATCAGCGAGGACATCAGCGAGCGCCGCCGGGCGGAACTGGCCCTGCGCCAGAGCGACGCGCATTTTCGGGCGCTGCTCGACAGCGCCCGCGACTTCATGCTTTATCGCGCGCGGTTGAACCCGGACAACGCCTACCAGGCTCAGGTGGTGCTGGTGAGCCCGAGCATTTCCGAGGTCATGGGCGTTCGCGATCCGTACGACATGTCCACCTGGTTCGATAACGTGCACCCGGAAGACCTGCCGCGGGCCATCGAGGCGCAGCGTCGCAGCACTGAAGAGGGCCGGCCTTTCGACCAGGTGCTTCGCATGTTCCATCCCAAGCGCCAGGAATGGCGCTGGGTGCACGCCATCTCGCGACCGGTGTACAACCCGCTCGACCACCAGACTTACTTCGACGGTTATGCGGTTGACGTCACCGAGCGCGTACAGCGCGAACAGGACATGCGTCGGCTGAACGACATGCTCGAACTGCGAGTAAGCCGCCGCACAGCCGAACTCGAGACCGCCATCCGTGAGCTGGAGGCCTTTTCCTACTCGGTATCGCACGATCTGCGCACGCCGTTGCGCACTATCGCGGGGTTCGGCGAGGTGCTCGCCGAGGAATTTGGCAGCAGGCTTGACGACGAAGGCCGGCGCTACCTCGCGCGCATCCGAAACGCGGCCGCCGACATGGAGCAGACCATCGACGGATTGCTCCGCCTCGCGCGCGTCAGTCGCGTGGAACTGCGCCGCGAACGGATCGACCTCAGCGCCCAGGCGCTCGCGATCATGGAGGAACTGCGCCGCCAGCAGCCCGATCGCCGGGTCGAACTGCACGTCGAGCCCGACATGACCGTCGAAGGCGACCCGGCGCTGATGCAAGTGGTAATGCAGAACCTGCTGCAGAACGCCTGGAAGTTCACCGCAGGCCAGCCGCTGGCGCGCATCGAAGTGGCACGCGAGGCAGGTGACGGCAGCAGTGCGATTTGCGTCAGAGACAACGGCGCGGGCTTCGACATGGCGTACGCCGACAAGCTGTTCGGTGCCTTTCAGCGCCTTCACCAGGCCGGCGAATTTCCCGGTCAGGGCATCGGCCTGGCAACCGTCGACCGCATTGTGCGAAGGCGCGGCGGGCGCATCTGGGCGCGTGCCCGTGTCGGCGAGGGCGCGTGCTTCTGCTTCGAGCTGCCCGCTGGCGGCGCGGTCGCGCGGCCGGAACCGCCTGCCGAAATACCTGCACAGGGTCCGGCGCGCGGTTAGAATGCCGCGCACAGCGTTAGCGCTTCACACGTTTCCGGCAATGCCTCTCAAAAACGGTTCGGTCTTCTGCATCAACCATCCGGACAGGCTGATGGTCCGCAACAACCGGCCCACCGTGCTGCATCCGATCGATCTGGTCGACGGTCAGCCGGCGACGGTGCCCACGCGCGGCATGTTCCTCGCGCCGTTCATCTGCCGGGACTGCGGCTACGTCGAGCTTTATCTGGTGGACAAGAAGCAGCTCACCGAAACCTGGATCTGACGCCTCGGCGGCGTCGCCCGGATTTCAGGGATCGATCTTGAAGATGACTTCCTGGTCGGCAAAGTAGCGCGTGCCGTCCTTCTTGAACAGATACTGGCGCACCGCCTCGAAAACAGCGTCTTCGAACACCCCCGCCGGTTCCGAAACGAGCAGTTCTACGTTGCTGACGGTACCGTCCAGTTCTACCTGCAGCCGCACCCTGACGCGGCCCTCGATCTTCTTGTCCTCGGCTTCGCGCGGGTATTTGGGCTTCACCTTTTTAACCGGCTTGACGTCGCGAAACACCGACGGCAGCGGCGGAAGTTCCGGGGGCTGAAGCTCTTCCTCCACTTTCGGTTCCGGTTTGGGTTCCGGTTCCGGCTTGGGCAGGGCAATGTCGGTCGGCTGCTCGTTGGGCAGCGGCTTCGGCGGCTCCACCGCCACCTGTTTCGCCTGAAGCTTCTTCGGCTCGCGCGGCTTCTGCTCCCTCTTGCGCTCCTGTTCCGGCGGTGGCAGCAGTTGCGCCGGCGGCTGCTCCAGCCGCACTGACATCACCTCGGTGGGCGGCGGTTCGTCGAAGCTCGGCAGGAAGCTCCAGTCGACGCCGAACACCAGGAACGGGATGATGATCTCGAGGCCGAGCGCGATGATCATCGCCCGCCACAGCGGCAGGGTCTGCTCGCGCACATCTTCCGGCTGCGCCCACAGCGCGCCGCGCGCCGGCGCGGCGATCATTTCACCTCGGCTCTCGCCGCGATGGCCACCGAATTGATGCCGGCGCCGCGCACGGTATCCATTACGCCCATCAGTTGCTGCAGCGAAGTCTCCTTGTCGCCGGCAATGACGATGTCGAGCTTGTTCTGCTGCCTGAGTTCCACCAGCTTTGCGGTGAGCGCCTCTGGCGAAACCGGCTCGCCGTCGACCACGACCTGCCCGTCCTTCGAAACCCCGATGGTCAGCGTCGAGCTCTCGAGTTCCTGGGTGGTCTTCGAACCGGGAATCTCCATGGCGATGCCGGTGCCGGCGATCATCTTGAGCGTCACGATGACGAAGAACACCAGCAGGAACATCATGATGTCGATCATGGGAATGACTTCGACCCGCGGCTTGGCGGTGTCGCCGAAGTAGCCCGCCCGGCTGATTCGATTCATTTGCCGGCCCCCTTCTTGATCTGGGCAACGTTGCCGATGTGCGCTTCGCGTACCGGCATGCCATGGTGCGACGAACCGCCACCGTGCAGCCGATTGATGACCATGACCTTGAGCAGGTCCATCTGGTGCAGGGCCAGGCGCACCCGCTTGCTGAAGTTGTTCAGCGCCACCACTGCGATGATCGCGATGAAAAGTCCGGCCCCGGTCGCCACCAGCGCCTCGGCGATGCCGCCCGACACCATTTGCGTCGCCGAGCCGCCGGCCCCGGACACGCCGAGAATATCGAAGGCGTGCACCATCCCGATAATGGTGCCGAGCAGGCCCATCAGCGGCGCCAGCGTCACAGAGGTATCCAGCACCCAGATATAGCGGTCGATCTTCGGCAGCTGCCAGAGAATCGCCTCCTCGATGTGGCGATCCATGGTGTCGGCGTCGTCGCCCCGGGACGCCAGCGCCGAGGAGATGATGGAGCGCTGCAGCGTGCCCTCGTAGTGCCTGGCGAGCTGCTCCAGCTTGGCGATGTCCTGGTACTCGACGAGGTGCAGATCGTGCTCCATCGCAAGCCCGGACTTGAGTGCGCGGTGAAAGAAATAGACGCGCTCGACGATCACCGCCAGCGTCACCAGCAGCAGCAGGCCCATCAGCGGCAGCAGGCCGCCCGACAGGATGCTCAGTTCAATCAGCTTTTCGATCATGGTCGACTTCCTTCTCCTCCGCGCCCGCGGGGCGCTTCTCCATTATTCAACCGGCGGATAAAACGGCATCCCGTAACGCTCGACGATGCGCTTGATCTCGCCGTTCTTGAGCATCTCCTCGAAGGCGCTGTCGATGAACTGCTTGAGTTCGGCCTCCTCGGTCTTGACCACCCACGCGCTGTTCCAGCGCATCTCGGGCACCGGCACATAGCCCTTGGCAAGCTGGAACTCGGCCTCGGGATGGTCCAGCCGTGCCTGCGAGATGGCACCCGACCACAGCATCGCCGCGTTCACTTCCTTGCGCACCAGCGCGTCGATCACCTGGTAGTTCTGGAAGAACGTGCTGTAAGGAATGCCATTTGCCTCGGCGTACTCGCTCATCGGCGAATACGCCGGCACCCCCACTTTCATTCCCATCTTCTTCAGATCGCCAAGCGAGGTCGCCGGACGCGCCGGCCCTTGCGTCACCAGCACGAATCCGGTGCTCATGAACGGGCGCGTGAACGACAGATTGTTGGGCTCCATGTGATGGTCGTCGCCGGAGACGGTCAGTCCCATCACGATGTCGCACCGTCCCTTTTTGATCGAGCGGTCATAGGCCGCGCCGGGCGAGCCGGGGCCAAAGCGCGTGGCCATGTTCACCCAGCCCATGCTCACATCCCAGCCGTGCTTGCTGGCGATGGCCTGCAGCAGTTCGATCTCGATGCCAGCCGGTTCGTTCTTGCGCGCAGTGCGCGAAAACGGCCAGAACCAGCCGTCGGCGCAGGCGATGATGCGGCCCATCGCCTTGATCCGGGTCATCGCATCGACCTCGCGCAGTTCGACCGGAATGCCGACCGGCGGGTAATCGCGGTGGCCGGACTGGTACAGGCGATCCGACAGCGGATCGAATACCTCCGGCGGCGTGTAGCCGAGCTTCGGCCCGCGATTTTTCCCGTACACGAACTCCGGCTCAAGCTCGAACACCTCGAGATCCTGCGCCGCCGCGATCAGGGCGGCAGCCGCGCCGGCCAGCGCAGCCAGCAGCAGGCCGGCGCGGCGAATGGCACTCCGCATCGACTCCTCGACTCTCTTTTTTCACTCGTGACCGCGGCGGCGTCCCGGCCGCGGGTCCCCCGGCGCATGGCCAAGGCTGCAGGATGACCCATCGAGCGCCGCAGCTTCGATGCACAA
>CALJLA010000042.1 GCA_937983055.1 uncultured Pseudomonadota bacterium | reverse complement strand
GGCGAAGGTGAGCAAGGAGAAAATCGCCCTGATTGGCGACGTTATCAGCAGTGACACGCCGAGCGGGGGGTGCTCGGACATCACAGACGCAACTATAGCCAAGGCCCTGCGTGCCGCTGGGCTGGAGGTAGAGTAGTTAACCATCAACGAAAGGATGAGACGATGAGCGTTTTGGACATGAGCGCCGCGACGGACTACCTGCAAGCGCGGGAGGAGGTCGAGCGGCTCGAGGAGGAGTTGAAACAGGCCAAGGCCCGCCGCGACGAGAACGAGCAGCGGCTCATCGAGCAGATGGCCGCGCAGGGGCACAGCCGCATCGCCTGCGGCGACGTGCTGCTGAGTCCGCGCAGGGAGATTTACATCTCGGTCAAGAAAGAATACAAGCAGGCGCTCGTCGAGTACTGCGAGCAGACCGGCCTGGAGCGGTGCGTCGACCGTAGTGCGCGGATCGTGCCGGCGACGCTCAAGAGCGCACTCAAGGAACTGCGGCAGCACGATTCGAGCGACGAGAAGCTCGAGGCCATGCTGAACATCTTCGAGACGTATAAACTGACCGTGAGAAGGAGCTGAGCATGTTCATCACTGTCACTTGTGCCGATGCTGACGATCAAGAGCGTCTCGTGAACGTCGATCACGTGAAGGCTGTTGAGGCAGACGGCAAGTACCACTCTACACTACACTTCGTCGACGACACTGCGATGAAAGTTCATACGTCGTTCGACTATATGCGCACGGTAATCTTGAACTCGCAGAAAGGAGGACGCTAGCCAGAGCACGCGACCGAGAAGCGATTTGATTTTCAGTTTCACATAGGAGCCAATAATCATGGCAACGACCAAGAAAAAGAGTACGGAGATCGCGGCCGTCAAGAAGTCGAACTACCTGGCGATCGCCGGGAGCGGCGGCGCGGCGAGCGTCGCGACGATGGAGGCGAACCTTGAAACGCTGGGCGTGGCGGACTTACCGAAGGTCAAAGTTCCGAGCGGCGGCCAGACGACGTGGCTGGTGCCGAACATCGTCGGCGACGACGAGGCGACCAAGACGCTGCGAGGCGTGTTCTGCGTCTACGCGCAGAACGGCGTGCTGTGGCCGAGTGAGGGCGAGGCGCCGAGCGGCACGCTGCCGGTGCTTTCGACAAGTGACCTGCGTCGCGCGTACCGGATCGGCGACGACCTCGGTGACATCGAGCAGGAGAAGCTCGACGAGGCGGCGATTCCGGGTGAGTTCGACGCGCAGGGCCGGCCGGTCGTCGACTGGCAAAAGCTCTACTATTGCCAGTGGGGCACGTCGGCCCGCGGCAAGGGTAAGCGTGCCAAGGAGCGGCGGATCATCGGCATTCTGCGCGAGGAGGACCGCTTCCCGCTGCTGGTCAGCGTGCCGCCGACGAGTCTTCGCAACGTGACGAACTTCGTCAAGGCGCTTATTCTGCAGGACGTCCCGCACTACAAGGCCGTGATCGAGCTGACGCTGACGAAGGAGTCGAGCGGCGGTAACGACTACGGCGTGATCAACGTGCACGGAGTCGGCACGATCAGCGACGCCGAGGCGGCGTTCGTGAAGCAGCGCTTCACGGACCCGATTATGAGCGAGCTGCAGGTCGCCGGCTCGTTCATCGAGGAATAGAAGCATCTCCGGCGCGCCGTGCCTGCCTTGTGGTGGTCCTTGGCAGGGACAACGTCGCGAGACTCACGGCGCGCCGGTTTTTTTAGCACGAAGCGAGGTAGACATGGCACAAGGCACAACGGCAGGCATGGGCTACAGCGTGCGGCACAAGGCGCGGAAGTGTCCGAGCTGCAAACGGCGAGACATGCATATGGCGATCGTCGACGGCCGCACGCTCGACGTCTGCGTGATCTGCGCGGCGGCGGCTCGGCGGCTGACGAACCGCGTCGCGCGCTGGGAGCGGAACCGAATCAAGGCAAAGGAGAACCGATGAGCAACGAAACAGTATCGCTGGACGCGGCCTCTGGCGCTGAGTTTTCGGCGTGCCGAAAGTACCGCTACGTGTTGTGGCGAAAATGGGACTGGCAGGGATATGCGAATCAAGTGATGTTCATCGGCCTGAATCCATCCACGGCAGATGAGTCGCAGGACGATCCGACAATTCGTCGTTGCATCGGATTCGCAAAAACGTGGGGCTACAGTGGCCTATTGATGATGAATGCCTTTGCGTTTCGCGCCACCGACCCGAAAAACATGAAGGCAGCCGACGACCCCGTGGGGCCTGACAACGACGAAGCGTTCGGGTATCGACGCACGCAAGCCGGGCTGATTGTTGCGGCGTGGGGAACACATTGTCCCGTGGAGCGCGAGCGAGAAGTTTGCCATGCAATCGGCTCGACCATTCACTGCCTTGGAAAAACACAAGCTGGTCGACCAAAGCACCCGCTGTACTTGAAGGCCGACACAAAACCAGAAATCTTTTGGGAGCCTACAAATGACTGCTAAACAAACAATCGAAGTACCGCTAGAGGCGGTACAGCGGCAATACATAACTGGCCACAGGCCGGGAGGGAAGTGATGAAAATGATGAAATGTGAACGACCGTTGTGGGGGGGCGATGGAATGCCAGCAGGAGTGTGTGACGGGCTCGCTTATGGTCCACAAATACGCGAGTCGGGACCGTTATGGCTAAGTGCTGCATGTCCCCTTCATGGCGGGCCGCGCATTCAGTACGACGTTGACGGCAACAAGATTTGCGCAACTGTTGAGGGGTTCCGGAACCTTCAAGAAGACCCAGCGGGATTCGGTGACACACAAGCAGAGGCGTTGCGACATTTGCATGAACAACTATCCCAACCCAAGGAGTCAACAGAATGATTGGACCGCTGCGAGACTACAAAGACATTTACGTAACGGAGTGCGGCAGGCAGTTTGCAACGATGTCGCAAGGCCGATCGCACGAGCAAACATGCGACGAATGTCAGCGACAAGAGCAGTCAAATGCCTCCGATGAACACGGCGAAAAAGTCGTCTGCCATGCGACCGTCGGGCTGCGACAAGTCCCCGTTTTGGTATGGCCCGATGGGACGCGGCTTCACCTGACGCCGTATGTAATTGAGGGAGGCCAAGACCCCGTGCATCAACTACGAGAGTGGTTGTGCGCGTGGATCGAAGCAACTTAACGTCACGATGACAACAATCCTGTCGACTTGGAGGGAGGGAAGTGATGAAAGGGCAAAACCGAATCTATCCCCCCAATAGTCGCAGGTGCCCGATCTGTGGCAGCCAGCAACTCGTGGAATACTTCGCGAACAGCGCGGCCCATACATGCTGGAGGGGGGACAGAACAAGACGGGAGAACGGTGCCTCAATTGTCCGTATAAGGCCCCAGACAACATTAAGATTAAGGAGCCTACCGATGACCGACAAGGGAACGATCAGCGTGCCGCTGGAGGCGGTGGAAGCCGTACTCAAGGAGGCGCTGCCCAACACCGGCGACACGATCTTCCGGCTAATACGTGACGCGCTGGTGCCGCCCAGCGTGGAGGACGAACGGAGGGAGCGACTGCGGGAACAGTGGGTCGACATTTGCAATACGGGCCTGCCCATCGGCTCGGTTGAAAAGTGGAAGTCATGGGATGACTACGCGAATGGCGTACCATGGAGGGGTGTAGCTACAGCCGTCGATTCGCTTATAGACGAAGCACTCGCCATGCTCCGCGAGCAGGACGAGGAGATCGAGTCGCTGCGGGCGCAACGATTAGCCGCCGGCGACTAACCGCTGGCGCCCCGCGGCGCGCGCCGGGCTTTCTGTCCTTTCACCGGCGCGCGCCGTCTTTTTCGCAGCGAAAGACAGATTGAAAGGAGACACGATGGCGACAATTGATGTCGACCGCTTGCTGCGATATCCAAAGTCCTGGAAACTTGTGCCGCTCTACGGCGCGAACGCCGATGGCACCTGCTGCTGCCCGCGAGGCGACGACTGCACCGCACCGGGCAAGCACCCGATCCACAAGAACTGGGCGGCGAGCGCGTCGAATGACGAGGATCAGATCATCGAGTGGTTCGACGGCCGCGAGGATCGCAACGTCGGGCTGCTGCTCGGCCCGCAGTCTGGCGTGATCGACATCGAGTTCGACGACGAGCGCGGCCGCGAGATCGCCGACAAGCTGCTCGCCGATGTGATCACACCGACGTATCGATCCGGCCGGTCAGTGCACCGGCTCTTTTTATGGGACGACTCGCTGCCAGACATCCAGAAGCGAGTGGTTAACGGCCTGGAGATTCGCATCGGCGGCGGCGGCAAGTTGACGCAGAGCGTGCTCCCGCCGAGCCGGCATCATAGTGGCTGCGACTATGATTGGCTCGACGGGCTGTCGGCCGAGGACGTCGAGATCGTCGCCGTGCCGCGCGACGTGTTCCTGCTGCTCTACAATTACGAGGACGTCAGCGAGCAGAATACCGCTCGCAGCGCATCGGCGCAGAAAGTCTACGACCAGGCGTTCATCACGGAGGGCGAGCGCAACACGACGATGCTGTCTTACGCCTGTCAGCAGGCGAAGCGGTCGCGGGACATCAGCAGCGAGGAGGAGCAGCAGCATCTCTATATGACGATGAGCGGCGTGAACGCCGCGAAGTTCCGCCCGCCGCTCGACGAGCGGGAGCTGCGCAAGATTCACGAGCAGGCCATCGCGTACACGCAGCGCGACGAGGTCGAGGCGACGGTCGAGGGCGTGACGTACACTCAGCACGGACTCGAGCGACGCGGGCAGCAGTGGTACCCCGGCGAGTGGCAGCTAACCGTCGTGCAGAGCGATCCGCCCGAGTATCAGCTGCACGTCCCCGCCTGGCAGGAGCTGACCGTCGATGGTACGGGCGTGATCACGATGAACGCCGAGCAGTTCTTGGACGCGAATAAGATGGCGTTGGCGGTGTTCAAGGCGACGCGGGAGATTTGTTTGACGGACCAGCCCCGGCGGTGGCCGAAAATCTGGAACGGCACGCCGGCGTCGAAGTCGAGCGGCGGCACGATCGGCCTGCACAAGCGGCTGCTCGACGCACGGCTGCTGGTCGACCCGCCCGCGATGCGGAAGCGGATCGTGGTGATCGCCGAGTGGTTCCTCGAGCGGATCGAGAACGCGGAGGAGCTGCGAGAGGGCCAGACGGACCCCGACGACAGCGCCAGACCGACGAAACTGCCCGACGGCACGGTATGCGTCCGCTGGCAGAAACTGTGGCAGGACGGCATCCTGTCGGGTCAGATCGAGAAGGGCGAACCGGAGCGACTTTCGGCCCGATTACGGCTCGGCAAGAAGCACTCGAAGATCTACAAAACAGCGCACGGACGCCGGCTCCGGTTCACCTGTCTCGGCGAGGACGAGCTGCAGCTGCTTTGTGATATTGCGGAAGTTGAGTAGCTTGGGAGAACATGCCTTGCCTAGTTTAACCGGCAGATGGGGGGTTTTTGCACACGAGCGCACACGGTTCGGAGGGGGTCGTGTGCGCGCGTCCGTCGCCGTAAGTCGTTGGCACGCAAGGTCGAACGCTGGAAAGGTGCTCTGCGCGCACGCGCACACTCTATATAGAGATGATTACGCGCGCGCGAATCGCTCGGAGGCTCTGTGCGCGTGCGCGCGGGCACTTAAGTCGTTACCACGTAACGACGAAACGCGCGCACACAACCCAGAATACCAATGTGCGCGCGGGCACTTAAGTCGTTGCCACGTAACGACGAAACGCGCGCACACAGCTCAAGTTTTTTGCGTGAAGATAGGCAAGAAATTTCCGCAAGTCGTTACCGCATAAGAGAAAAGCGAGTGTGCGCATGGTCAAGATCGCCAAGCTGGTCGGAGGCGCCGGGACGGGCAAAACGACCGAGCTGTTGCGGATCATGGCGAAGGTCGCCGAGACCGGCGTCGACCCGCTGCACATCGGGTTCGTGTCGTTCACTCGCGCCGCACGGGCCGAGGCCGCGGAGCGGGCGGCGGACCTATTCGACGTGCCCGTCTCGCTGCTCGAGCGCGACGGCTGGTTCCGCACGCTGCACTCGGTCTGCTACCGGCTCTTGCGCGTTTCGAGCGAGCAGCTGATCACCAGCGACGCGAAGTCCCGCGAGTGGCTCGAGAACGCCTTGCAGGCACGGCTCGACGCCCGCAGCTCGATCGACGAAATCGCCGAGCAGGCGTTCGTCGGTAAGACAGACGCGGCGAACGCGCTGAACCTCTGGTCGGCAGCGCGTGCGCGCCTCGAGCGATTCGAACCGACCTGGGCCGAGGCGAACCGCTGCGACGACCGCACGCCGTCCTACGACCGCTGTGTCGAGATCATCGAGCGGTACGAGCACCATAAGCGGCTGGACAATAAGCTCGATTTCACGGATCTCCTGCTGCGTTTCGCCGGCTACCGGCTGAGCGTCGAGGGCGCCGAGCGGGTCGAGCCCGAAGGCGAGTGGGACGATCTGCCGCGATACTGGTTCTTCGACGAGCAGCAGGACGCCTCGGCGCTGCTGCACGCGGTCTGCGAGCGGCTGATCGAGAACGCCGTCGGCGCGTACCTGGTCGGTGACCCGTTCCAGTCGATCTACGGCTGGGCGGGCGCGGACCATCGGTTCTTTCTGAACTTCGACGCGGCGCAGCAGCGGACGATGCCGCGCTCGTACCGCTGCCCCGCGATCATCTCGCGGCTCGGCGAGCGGATTCTCCGCGAGTGCAGCGATTACTACGACCGTGGTATCTCGCCTGCGGAGCACGATGGGACCATCGAAAGGGCTTTCGGACTAACATTGCTCGGCTCTTTTTTACGTGCCGAGGATGACTGGCTCTTATTAGCTAGGACAAATCAGCAGGCGGCGCGGATCGTGGCCTGCGTCGAGTCGCACTCGATGCCCTGGCAGCCGACGAAGGGCGCGGGCGGTTTCCTGGCGCCGGCGAAGCAGGAGCTGCTCGACGCCCTCGACGCCTTGCGGGGCGGCGGCGAGCTGACCCCGGCGCACGTCAAACGGCTGGTTCAACTGACCCCGACGAAGCACGGCGACGCGGAGCTGCTCAAGCGCGGGGCGAAGTCACGGTTCGCCGAGGAGGGGCTCCGCGACGGCGACCGTGGGCGACTGCGGGACGTCGTGGAGCGCGAGAAGTTGCTCGAAGACATCGGCTTCACGCCGCGGTTCTTCGAGCTGATCTGGAGCGGGCAGGTGGGGTGTTACAAGGACTTCGCGAAATTCTGGAAAGCGTACGAGCGTTACGGGCCGGAGCTGGTCCGCAAGCCGATGCTGCGGATCGGCACGGTACACAGCGTGAAGGGCGCCGAGGCCGAGAACGTGGCGGTGCTGACGACGGTCTCGCAGCCGGTCGTACTGGCGCAGTCGTCGCGTCGCGGCTTCGACGAGGAGCGACGGGTCGAGTACGTTGCTGTCACGCGGGCGCGGCGACGGCTGGTGATCGTGGATGAAGTCAACCGCAAGCAGCGAATGAGGCTGGAAGCGTAATGCGAGAATCGGCCGTACGACGACAGGTGATCGCGCTGCTCAAGGATCAGGGCTTCTTCGTGGTGCCGTTTCCAGGTAGCATCTTCGGCATGGCGGGTATCCCCGACCTGATCGCCGTGCGGCGACACCCCGAGACAGGTGAAGGCGAGACACTGTGGGTCGAACTCAAAGCACCAGGCGGGCGGCTCAGCGGAACTCAGACCGTAAGAATCAAGCAACTCACGGACCACGGCGCTCAGGTCGTCGTCGTGCGCAGTCGCGACGAACTGGCGAAGCATCTAAACGCGGGGCAGAGATGACCGCTCAGTCCGCATTTACTGATATACAAGTGTTATTCGACGAGCTGCTGCCGAAGCGATCGACGACGAGCTACCTGCAATGCGTGAAAATCGGCTATACTCTCGGCGATGTGATCCTAAAATCGTTCTCACACCTGGGAAAAGCCGAGCAGCGCAATCTGTATCAGCGACTGGACGAGTGGCTGGAGCGTCGTTGCGTCGGCGTGAGATGGAAAAACCCGCACCGCACCCCTCGGGGCGACGCGAGCGTCTGGCTGCAGTCGCACTTCGCCGTCGTGCTGCGGGAGGCCCTGATCGAACACGGCATCATGCTCGATGTTTAAGACAGTCACCTACTTCACGCTTGCCGCGATGTTTAACGGCGCTAGTTGGTGGGCGATAGCGCTGGCCACTCCACCCGCCAGTGGATTTGAGCTTGTCCAACTTGGCGGAACGGCTGGTCTCGTCGGCTCGCTGCTGGCAGCCGTTGTGGCGCTCTGGAAAGACCGTCAGAAAATGCTGGGCGACTGGAACAAAGAGGTCGAAGAACTGCGGGGCATGATCGCGGAGGAGAGACGCCACGCCCGCGCGGAAGTGAAGGAGCTCAGGGAGGCCCATAGGGCCGACCTGGACGCGATCACCGAGCGGTATACTGCGGAACTGCGCAGCCAGATTACGCTGCTTCGGCAAGAGGCGAAGATTGCTATGGAGGCGGAGCGGAAGATCAGCGATAACCGCTATGGAACCGCAGAGGAGCCGTAATGGCCCGCAAGCCGAAAAAGAAATCTCTGTCGGA
>CALJLA010000041.1 GCA_937983055.1 uncultured Pseudomonadota bacterium | reverse complement strand
GCAAGGATTTACGCCCGGCCTCTCCGCCATGACTGAGAAAGCAGGTGGTGAAAGGGAAAGGTGTTTCGCAGCGAAACTCGGGGTCCACTGTCGAGAGAAATATTTTCCTCGCCCAATGCGACGCAGGGAAAGAGAAAGCGGCGACAGGTCGCCGCACTCCGAAGATGGCGCTACCGCTGATAGATCGGCAGGTAGGCGTTTTCCAGTTGCAGCATGATCAGGTTGCAGGCGGTCACATAGATGGGACCGATGTTGCCGGTCCATTTGCCGTCGCTGTCCTGCTCGTTGATGATCTTGTTGTACAGCTTCGTGCGGAACTTCTCCCAGTCGGTGCCCCCTTCGCGGTAGACAACCTGGGCGTAATAGAGATACGTATAGTGCCAGTGACCGAAGCTGTTGCCGCCCCCCAGATCAAAGACATTCTTCCTACAATACGTAAGACTCTCTTTCGCTTCGTCGCTGTTGTAGTCACCCGCGTTGTACAAACCGGCCAGCGCGGCAGCGGTGATGGCGGGCCGCGACGTGCCGCGGTTGCGACTGCTGTAGGAAATGCCGCCGTCGGGGTTTTTGCACTTGTAGATGTAATCGACCGCGTTGTCGATGACCTCTTTCGGCACAACGATGCCCGCGTTGCGGCAGCCGCGCAGGCCTTGCACCTGGGTGATGGTCGTCGAGCCTTCGTCAAAATTGTTGCCCGCCTCGGCGCTGACGTAGCCCCAGCCACCGCTTTTGGTTTGAGCGCGGCCGCTGAACTCCACTGCCTTGTCCAGCACCTGAATCAACTCGTCACGGCGGCTTTCGTATTCCTCCTCGCCCAGCACCTGGGAAAGGAACAGCATGGAAAAGCCGTGGCCGTATGTGTAACGGTTGTCGCTGAACGGGTCGCCGATCAACCCGTTGTGGCGCGGGATGAGTTTGTCGCTGTCCTGCGTGCGCTTGGCCGCCTGGTCAATCAGAAAACTGACCGCCTGACCGATCTGTTTGCGATACGGCCCCTGCGTGGTGGTGGAACCGCCCATCGTCAGCGCGGTACCCGCCAGCGCAGTCATCGCTGTGGGATAGCCGCCGGCGGTCCAACTTCCGCGGCGGGACTGCGTCCGCGCGACCCAGTCCAGGCCTTTCTTGATGGCAGCGGTCCATTTGGGGTCCATGTTGGATGCGGCCGCGCGGCGATTCGGATTCAGGGCGAAGCCGCAAGCGGCGGATCCGGCGAGGGCTTGCAACAGAGCGCGGCGATCAATGCGTTGAGTCATGATAGTTATGTTTCACGAGCACGTTAAATGTTCACGAGCACAGGGATCGGTTCGTTCCCTTTCATTATTTCGGAACGAACCAAATGCGTCCATTGGAAGATTCGCGAAAATCGGGGTTGTTCGCGGGCGATTGGATGCCGTTACAGTTTCGGAATCGGAATCGGCGGGCCGGTATAGGTGCGGTATGGGGCCCGGTAGTGCGGCACGCCGAAGCCGCGCTTCAGTTCCCACTCGGCGCGGGCTGCCCAAGGTGTGCCGGGATGCTCATCAATCACCTTTTGGAACAACTCACGCGACTGCGCGATCATCGAATCGGTCAGCTCGCCGGTCAGTGTTTCCTTGCGGGTGTCGATATCCCAATAGACCAACCTCAGGTTCGGCTCCTTGGTCAGTGGAACCACCTTGGGGTTCTTCAGGAACCAATCGAGATACGCAGCGTACTCAAAGTTGCGGACCTTGTAGGCCAGAATTTGCGCGTGAAGCAAATCATAGTTCGCCTGCCAGCGGCGGGAGGTTTCCTGACTGCGGGCGTAGACCATCTCTTCGGAGTTGAAAACATTCTCCGCTTTGACCAGGTAATCGACGTACCGAATCGACTTGGCCCGTTCTTCGTTCGCCTGCTGGATGAATGTTTCCGGGTCGGGCGAGAAGTGGACGCGCAGTTCAACGTGCGGCCGCACCGCTTCGTTCCAGGGATTCAGCGAAGCGATCACTTCGTTGATGCGGGTGCGCAGCAGACTTTGCGAATTCTCTTCGGCGAGCGCCGCGCGGCTACGCAAATCCGGCCGGTAGGAACGCATCGCCTCCAGTTCGTAACGCCGATTCTCCCCGCGGACGATCGACGTTTCCAGACTGGGCAGCATGAAGAAGATGCCGCCTGTTTCCCGCGCCAGGCGCGCCTGTTCATAAGGTCCGAAGCCGCTGGCGAACGCGTCGTGCCGGCGGCGGAAGCCGTTCGTCTGCAACTGCTCGATGAAGCCGGTTTCCGGACCGCGATCGACCGGCAGCCAGTGAATCTCGCCGGTGCCGGGATGTTGCCAACGCATGTAGGCATACGGATAGCCGAAGACAGCTTCCCGCCCGAGCGCATAAACGATGCAGCCGGTTTCCTTCGCCGCGGCGATGGCCAGTTCCAGGTTAACGACGTTATCTTCCTTCTCGCCGGTTTCATCGGTCACCAGAACCAGCACCATTTGCCGGCCCTTGGCTTCCTTTTGGTGGATTGCGATGCTTTGGGTGATGGCCGCGCACATCATCTCTTTGCCGGAGTTGTCGATCGGAATGGATGCGATCGCCTGCTTGATCAGATCGACGCGGGCGGTCGGCTTTTGCGTGTGCACGCCGAAACCTTCCCCATAACTGGTCACGGCTGTGGTCAGCGCGCCGCCGTTGGCGCGACCGGAAAGGCCGAGTTCGGTATAGACCCGTTCGATGCGGTCGCGGATTTCCTGCTGGTCATCCTTCATGCTTTCGCTGCGATCGAAACACCAGATCACGCAGACGCGACGCTTGTCGAGCAGCATCAACAACTCCCGCGTGATGCGGTCCATCGCTTCCTGATAATCATCCACAACCTGCCGCGCGTCCCCCAGCATGCCGGCGGGAACTTCCTGAATGAGCACCTTGCTCGGCGGCGTGTCGAGAATTGGGTCGTCGACGCTGACCATTTCGGTTTCGGACTTCTGTCCTTCGGGCACCTTGATGGCTGCCGGGGGAATGACA
>CALJLA010000040.1 GCA_937983055.1 uncultured Pseudomonadota bacterium | reverse complement strand
CGCTCGTGCGGCGGCAGGGTGACCAGGGTGACCGTGTCCCGCGGCGCCGGGGCCCCCCGTTCGGCGAGCGCCCCGTCGCCGTCCTTGCCCGGCTTGCCGCCGGGAACGCGCAGGTCGATGAGCCGCCGGGCGGCGAACAGCGACAGGCTCTGCCCGGCGTCGCGCAGCGCCGTCCAGTCGAAGCCCGCCTCCGCAATGAGCAGCGTGCGCTCGGAATGCCCGGCCGCAGCGGCGGCGGCGCGGATGCGGTCGGCGGCTTCCAGCGCAAGCAGCAGTTCCTCGCCGTACACCGTGTACAGCGGGGCGAGGCCGCGCTTCAGGTGCTGCGCCAGTTGCTCGGAGTCGATGCGCATCGGGTTCAGCCGCCGCCGGCCCCCGCCGACGGCGCCGTGGCCTCGTCCAGCCTGGCAGAGAGGAAAGACGCGATGCTGCGGTCGAGCTGCGTGCTGCGGCGGCGAAACTCGTCGCGCACCCGCCGCGCGGCAAGTACGCCGTCGTCCACGAAGATCGGCGTCATGTTCTTGGCCGGCGAGTCTTCGCCGTCGTCGACGCCGCGGTGGGAAAAACCGCCATCGGCCGACCACGCGAGCACCCGTTCATCGCGCGTGTGCTCGTAGCACAGGTGAAAGGCGCGCACGCTGCCGTCCGCTGCGATCCACAGGAACAAGTCGAAGTAATCATCCTGGAACCAGCGGCGGCGACGTCCGCCGCCGTCCTGCCGCACGCTTTCGATCTCGCGCAGCATCGGCTCAGCGGTTCATCCGCGCCAGCAGCGCTTCGAGTTTGTCCGGATCGTCGCTGCGCAGCATCTTTTGCGTCTGCACCTGCAGCTCCTGCAGGTCCGACTTCAGCACCCGTTGCTTGACATGCAGCAGATGGGCGGGATGCATCGAGAACTGCCTCAGCCCGAGGCCGAGCAGCAGCCGGGTAAGGCGCACGTCGCCCGCCATCTCGCCGCACACCGCCACCGGCTTTCCGGCGCGATGCGCGCCGCGAATGATATGGGACACCAGGTTCAGCACCGCCGGGTGCAACGGGTCGTACAGGTGCGCGACGTGGTCGTCGCTGCGATCGATCGCCAGCGTGTACTGGATCAGATCGTTGGTGCCGATCGAGATGAAATCCAGCTTGCGCATGAACGTGCCGAGCGACAGCGCCGCCGCCGGCACTTCGATCATGCCGCCCACCTCGATGTCACGGTCGTAGGCGACGCCGTCGGCGTCCAGGCTCGCCTTGGCTTCCTCGATCAGGTGCAGCGTCTGGTTCAGCTCGTGCGCGGTGGTGAGCATCGGTATCAGCAGCTTGATGCGCCCGTAGTGCGAGGCGCGCAGGATGGCGCGCAGCTGGTGATGAAACATCAGCGGCTCGGCCAGGCACAGACGGATCGCGCGCAGGCCGAGCGCCGGGTTCGGCGCCACCCGGCCGCCGGTTTCGAGCTGTTTGTCGGCGCCGAGATCGAAGGTGCGAATGGTGACCGGCAGTCCGTCCATGTCGACCGCCGCCTGCCGGTAGGCCTCGAACTGCTCATCCTCGCTCGGCAGGTCGCCGCGGTCGAGAAACAGGAACTCGGTGCGGAACAGGCCGACGCCGGCGGCGCCGTTCTCGCGCGCATGCGCGGTGTCGCCGGGCAGTTCGATGTTGGCGAGCAGCTCGATGTCGGTACCGTCGAGCGTGGTGGTGCGGGTGCGCGCGAGGCGCTTGAGCTTCTGGCGCTCGAGGTCGAGCTGCTCCTGGCGCAGGCGGTACTCGGCGAGCACGGTACGGTCGGGATTGACGATGACAACCCCGTGCGTGCCGTCGACGATCAGCGTTTCGTTCTCGCGGATCAGGGCGCGCGCATGATGCAGCGCCACCACTGAAGGAATGTTCAGGCTGCGGGCGATGATGGCGGTATGTGAAGTGCCGCCGCCGAGGTCTGTGACGAAGCTGGCGAACTGGTGCTGGCGGAACAGGATTACATCCGCCGGCGACAGGTCGTGCGCCACCAGGATGGCGTTTTCCTCGGCGATCGGACGCAGCACATGTCCCGGCTTGCCGAGCAGCGCCTTGAGCACCCGCTCGACGACCTGGATGATGTCGTTGCGGCGCTCGCGCAGGTAACCGTCCTCGATGCGGGCAAACTGCTCGAGCAGTTCGTCCATCTGCAGCTTGAGCGCCCACTCGGCATTGCACTGCAGGTCCTTGATGCGCTCCTTCGGCGCTTCCGACAGCACCGGGTCGTCGAGGATCATGCGATTCAGGTTCAGGAACGCCTCGAACTCCGCCGGCGCGCCCGGCGGGATCTGCCCCGCAAGGCTGGACAGTTCCTGCCTTACCGTGTCGACCGCCGCGTCGAAGCGAACGCATTCCTCCGCCACCCGCGATTTCGGGATGTCGTAGTGCGCGACCTCCAGCTGCGCGTGCGATACCAGCTGCGCGCGCCCGATCGCGATACCGCCGGAGACTCCGATGCCGTGGATGGTGAAACTCATAAGAGACAGGCGCCAGGCGCGAGGCTCAAGGCTCCGGAAAAAGCGGCCGACGGCTTCTTCCGCCCGGCGCCCGGACCCTCGTGCCTCTTAGTCACTCCCCTTCGTCGAACTTGCTCTCGATCAGCGCGACCAGCGCGGTCATCGCTTCCTGTTCGTCCGGGCCGTCGATCTCCAGGCTGACTTTCGACCCCTTCGCGGCCGCCAGCATCATGACCCCCATGATGCTCTTGGCGTTTACCCGCCGTCCGTTGCGGGCGAGCCAGACCTCGCTGCGGAACTTGCCCGCGAGCTGCGTGAGTTTGGCCGAGGCGCGGGCGTGCAGCCCGAGCTTGTTAACGATTTCGATGTCCCGCTGCAGCATTGGTGAACTGGGCGTGCGGCATCTGAAGTATGCCTTCGCTGCCGCCGGAGACCGCCTTGGCGATCACCGTGCGCAGCGGCTCGTTGCGATAGGTCAGGGCCCTCACCAGCATCGGCAGGTTGACCCCGGCGATGCCTTCGACCTTGCCCGGCGTCAGCAGCCGGGCCGCGATATTGCCGGGCGTGGCGCCGTAAATGTCGCAAAACACCAGTACGCCGTCGCCCTGATCGAGCGCGCGCACCAGCTTGATCGCCTGGGGCAGGACCTGCTGCGGATCGTCGTGGGGCGTTACGCCAAGCTGCATCAGGTGCGGCGGCCGGCTGCCCATGACATGGCTGGCGCAGTGGATCAGGCTTTCGCCCAGCGTGCCGTGCGAGATGATGAGAATCCCAACCATTCGGTAGCGCGTCGCTGTCGCAACAGGCGGATTCTACTCCGCGGCGCGCGCCGCCCGCGCCGCCGTCGTCATGCGCGGTTGCCCCGGCGCTCGAGCGCATCGATCATCATGCCAGCCACGCTGAAACCGGTCTGGTCTTCGATTTCGCGCATGCAGGTGGGGCTGGTGACGTTCACCTCGGTGAGATAGCCGCCGATGATGTCGAGCCCGACCAGCATCAGCCCGTCCGCCTTCAGCCGCGGGCCGAGCGCCAGCGCGATCTCGCGCTCGCGCTCGGTCAGTTCCATGGCAACGCCGCGGCCGCCTGCCGCCAGGTTTCCGCGCGTTTCGCCGATCTTCGGGATGCGGGCGAGCGAATACGGTGCCGGTTCGCCGTCGATGACCAGCACCCGCTTGTCGCCGTCGCGGATTTCGGGAATGTAGCGCTGGGCCATCACCGTGCGCCGGCCGTAATGGGTGAGCGTTTCGATGACCACGCCGATGTTGTGGTCCTGCTTGTGCAGGCGGAACACCGAGGCGCCGCCCATGCCGTCCAGCGGCTTGAGGATGATGTCGCCGTGCTTGTCCAGAAAGGCGCGGATCAGGGCTTCTTCGCGGGTGACCAGCGTGGGCACGGTGAACTGCGCGAACTTGGCGATCGCCAGCTTCTCGTTGTAGTCGCGGATGGCGCCCGCGCGGTTGACCACGCGCGCGCCCTCGGCCTCCGCCAGTTCCAGCAGGTAGGTGCTGTAGACATACTCCATGTCGAAGGGCGGGTCCTTGCGCATCAGCACGAAGTCGAATTCCACGAGCGAGGTTTCCTGGCGCTCGCCCAGGCGGTGCCAGTGCTTGGCATCGCCGGTGAGCTCCAGGCTGCGGGTCGCGGCGCGCACCCTGCCGTCGCGCCAGACCAGATCCTGCTGGTGCAGGACCGCCAGTCGGTGGCCCCGCTTCGCCGCGGCAGCCATCATCGCGTAGGAGGAGTCCTTGTAGGTCTTGATCGAGTCGAGCGGATCGAGGATGAAGGCGAGCTTCAATGGTGTGATCTCGGCGTGAGCCGGGCTGTGTTCGCGCGCGGACGGGGCATCGGGCAGCGGCAGAGCGGGCGCCGTGCCGCCGCCGGCGCGCGATTGCCCGGCGATTGGCGAGCGTCATTGTAATCAATGCGCTATCCGGCGGGGACGCGCGGCACCGTCGAGTCGATGTGGCATTGCGCAACACGTCGGGGTTGACATGCGCGAATCCCGGACTAAACAAGAGTGAACAACAACGGCCGGCGCCCGAACGGCTTCGCCGGCCATGCTGCTGCGCAAGGCATTGGCGGGCAGCGCCGACAAGGAGGAGGGGCATGCCGTTCGAATACGCAGGCGTTGCGCCCGTGCCGTGTGACGCCGCCTGCCGTGCGGCGCTGCGCCCGGACCCCGATTGGCGCCGTTCCCGGCGCCGCCGTCGACTTGCACGCCGCGCCCCCGGCGCGGCCGCCCGTTGCGTCGACCCGCCCGCGCCTGGTTCCGACCGGAATCCTTCCGTCTGACGCCGAAGGAACGGCCGCCCCACAGACCAGTGTCATGGGCGCCGCGGCCGCTCAGGCGCCGGCGAGCGCTGTCCACCGCGGCTCGCGTTGCTCGACAAGAGGAGTTATCGATGGATAACGAAGTTACTGCACTCACCGTTCTGTTCACCGAGTTCTACTACTGGGCCACGGTGGTGATCATGTTCCTGATTCACGTCGGATTCTGCATGTACGAGACCGGCGCCTCCCGGCACAAGAACCACATGCACACGCTGATGAAGAACACCATGCTGATCCCGGTGGTGACGATCACCTTCTTTTTCTTCGGCTGGTGGATCTACTTCGCGTTTCCGAACGGTCCCGGCATTACCGGCGGGCTGATCGATTCGCCGCAGGCGGAACCCTGGAGCCCGCTGATGGGCCCGCACATGGGTGGCGGCGCCGACGAGCTGGCACCGGTCTGGGCGCGGTTGAACGGCGTGTTCTGGGCGGCCTTCCTATTGTTCTCGTGGACGGCGGCATCGATCGTGTCCGGCGCAGTGATCGAGCGCATCCGTTCGACGGCCTTCTGGATTCTCGCCGTCGGCATCGGCTCGGTCTGGTGGATCATCGACGCGGCCTGGGGCTGGCACCCGGAAGGCTGGATGGTGCGGCTGCTCGGCTACCACGACGCCTACGCGAGCGGCGTGATTCATGCGATTGCCGGCGGCTATGCGCTGGGCGTGCTGATGGTGCTGGGGCCGCGCATCGGCAAGTTTTCCGCCGACGGCACGCCGCGCAGCCTGCATCCGCGCAACCCGTGGCTGGTCACTATCGGCCTGTTCCTGATCTATACCGGCTTTTGGGGCTTCTACGTGGCCTGCAACGTGCCGATCTTCGACGTGCAAAGCGGCGACGGCGTGTTCTATTCGGCAACCAACATCTACCTTGGCCCGACCACGCTGTCGGCGATTACCGTGAATTTCCTGATGGCGTTGTCCGGCGGTCTGCTGATGGGCTACATCGTGTCGAAGGGCGATGCCTACTGGACCTATTCGCTCGGTCTGGCCGGCATCATCGGCGCGTCGGCGGGTAATGACCTTTACCACCCGATACTCGCGCTGTTCGTCGGCGCGGCGGCGGCGGTCGTGACCTACAAGCTGCACTTCTTCGTCGAGCGCCGGTTCAAGATCGACGACGCAGTGGGCGCGGTGGCGGTGCACGGCTATGCCGGGTTCTTCGGCGTGGTGATTGCCGGGTTCCTGCTGTGGGGTTATCCGTCCTCGCCCAACCCGGAGTTTGCCTCCGTCAATCCGCTCGGGCAGTTCATCGGCGCGGTCATCATGTTCTTCGTGCTCGGGCTCATTCCCGGCTGGATCACCGCGAAGATCCTCAGCGGGTTCGGGCTGCTGCGCATTCCCAGGGAGATCGAGCTGATGGGCCTGGACGCCGCGGCGATGGAGGCCATCCGCCGCGACGAAGAGCAGCTCATCGAGATCGAGCGTGAAATGGTTCGCCAACTGCAGAAGAAATCTGCCTGACAGGAGAACGCCATGACCACCGGAAGCTTCCAGAACTGGGCCGGCATGATCGCCGATATAGGCCCGATCTATCCCTTCGTTGGCAGCGAGATGCTGCTTTGGATCATAGCCGTGGTGCTTTGGATCGTCTGGCACGTCGTGCAGGCGAAGCGGGAGAACCGTCAGTACCAGGACGAGATCGCGCGCTTCGGAAAACCGGAGGCGCTGCGCCAGATCGTGGACAAGGAAGACCCGTCCAATCCGTGAATCGGCGG
>CALJLA010000039.1 GCA_937983055.1 uncultured Pseudomonadota bacterium | reverse complement strand
CTCGCGCCTCTCGCCCCCACCTAGCGCGGCGAGGTCGCCGAACGCTCGCGCTACCGCGACGGCAGCGGCGAGATCGGCTTCATTTCCTCGGTGACCCAGGCGTTCTGCCGGGACTGCACCCGCGCCCGCCTGTCTGCAGAAGGCCAGCTCTACACCTGCCTGTTCGCCGCCCGCGGCACCGACCTGCGCGGTCCGCTGCGCCAGGGCGCGTCCGACGACGACATTGCCGGCCTGATCGAATCGGTGTGGCGGCGCCGGGACGACCGCTACTCCGAAATCCGCACCGCCGAGACCGCAAAGGCGCGCAAGATCGAGATGAGCTACATCGGCGGCTGAACGCCGCCGCGCGATGCACATGAAGCGAACCCAGCTGGAAAAGGTCAAGGGCAAGCAGATCGTCAATGCCATGCGCGGCGCGGCGACACCCGGGCGCTATGCGCACGGCTCCGCCGCGCCGGTGTCGCGCAAGGCGCAGCGCCGGCAGGAACAGGCGCTTGGCCTCACCCCGTTTGCGGTGAAGCTGCCCTCGGCGCTGGTTCGGCGTCTGCAGGCACGGGCGCACGAGACCGGCGCGGACCTCGGCCGCGTGACCGCGGAGCTGCTCGAGGCGGCGCTCGACGCCGCGCCGCCGGCCCCATCCACGGCGGAAGAAATCCGATGAATAACCCGAAAACCCTCAGGGAACTGTCGCGCGCCGACGACTACGATCCGAACTCGATGCCGGTCGACACCGCGCGCGCGCATATCCGCAGCTTTCTTCAGCCGGTGTCCACCGTCGAGCGGGTGCACATCCGCAACGCCCTCGGCCGGGTGCTGGCCGAAGACGTGATCTCGCCGGTCGACGTGCCCGGCCACGACAACTCGGCGATGGACGGCTATGCAGTGCGCTTCGCCGACCTCGATCCCAAAGGCGAAACCACCCTCACCGTTGTCGGCAGCGCCTTCGCCGGCAAACCGTTCGAGGGCGCGGTGTCGCCGGGCCAGGCGGTGCGCATCATGACCGGCGCGGTGCTGCCCAAAGGCGCCGACACGGTGATCATGCAGGAGCGGGCGCGCGCCGCCGACGGGCGCGTCGCCGTGACCGCGGTGCCGAAGCAGGGCACCAACACCCGGCGCGCCGGCGAGGATCTGAAACGCGGTCAGGCAGCCGTTCTCAAGGGACGGCTGGTCCGCCCGGCCGAGCTTGGCCTGCTCGCCTCGCTCGGCATCGGCGAGGTGCCGGTGTACCGCCGCCTGCGGGTGGCATTCTTTTCGACCGGCGACGAACTGGGGTCGATCGGTCAGCCGCTCGGTCCCGGTCAGATCTACGACAGCAACCGCTACACGCTCTATGGCATGCTCACGCGGCTGGGTGTCGAGGTGATCGACATGGGCGTGATCCGCGACACGCCCGAAGCGGTCGAAGCGGCGTTCGCCGCTGCCGCCGAAGCCGCCGATGTCGTCGTCACCAGTGGCGGCGTGTCGGTGGGCGAAGCCGATTATGTGAAGCAGATCCTGGAACGGCTCGGCGAGGTGCTGTTCTGGAAGATCGCGATGAAGCCCGGCCGGCCGCTCGCCTACGGGCGGATCGGCAAGGCGCATTTCTTCGGGCTGCCCGGCAATCCGGTGGCGGTGATGGTGACCTTCTACCAGTTCGTGCGCGATGCGCTGCTGCACCTGCAGGGCCAGACCGCGAGCGCGCCGCTGCCGACCATGAAGCTGAAATGCACCTCGCCGATTCGCAAAGCGCCCGGCCGCACCGAGTTCCAGCGCGGCATCCTGTCCTTCGCCGACGGCGAATGGACGGTGCGCACCACGGGCGACCAGGGCTCGGGCATTCTGTCGTCGATGAGCCAGGCCCACTGTTTCATCATCCTGCCCACCGAGACCGGCAATGTCGAAGCCGGCGCGATGGTGGACGTGCAGCTGCTCGAAGGTCTGGTCTAGCCGGCGCCGCGCCTACGGGGCGAACCCGCCGGGTGTACAGTGCGTCGCAGACGGATGGAGGACGCAAGCATGAGCGAGAAGACCGAAAAGACCGTCGCGCCCGGGAAGACCGACAGCGAATGGCGGCGGACGCTGACCCCGGAGCAGTACCATGTTCTGCGTGAGGAAGGCACCGAGCGCCGCTTCAGCAGCCCGCTGAACGACGAACATCGCAAGGGCCGATTCCTGTGCGCCGCTTGCGGCGCACCGCTGTTCGAGTCGAAGCAGAAATTCGATTCCGGCACCGGCTGGCCGAGCTTTTACGATGCCCTGCCCGGCGCGCTGGAAACCAGGCCCGACCACAAGTTCTTCATGGTGCGCACCGAGTATCACTGCGCACGCTGCGGCGGGCACCAGGGCCATGTGTTCGAGGACGGTCCGGAGCCCACCGGCCTGCGCTATTGCAACAACGGCGTCGCGCTGCGCTTCGAGCCTGACAAGGACGCCTGAACCTGCGGGCGCCGGCCGTCACGCCGGGCTGGGCCGGGCTGCGCCCGCGGCTGGAAACAGCGCGGCGGCGGCCGCGTACGCGAGCAGGGCCAGCAGAATCACCATCGAAAACCCGAGGTGCACCGACAGCAGCGTCGCCAGCACCGCGCTCACCACCGACACGCTGGCGTTGATGCCCCAGGCCCACGGCACCGCCGCAGGCGCATCACGCGCCAGTGCCTCCAGCCCCAGGGGAAACGGCATGCCCATGCACACACCGAGCGGCAGGATCAACAGCAGCGCCGCCGCGATGCGGGCACCGTCGGGCAGCGGCGCCAGCACGCCGGCAAGCAACGGCAGCAGCGCCAGATACACAAGGCAGATCGCCACGATGCCGGCGATCGGCCGGCGTA
This sequence comes from uncultured Pseudomonadota bacterium, assembly GCA_937983055.1. GTDB lineage: Bacteria > Pseudomonadota > Gammaproteobacteria > Burkholderiales > Eutrophovitaceae > CALJLA01. The sequence goes on along the minus strand of CALJLA010000039.1, from coordinate 2,555 downwards.
CCGGCGTGCCGCCGGCGCCCCAGTCGATGCGCTGGGCCCAGGCACTGCCCAGACCCGCGGACAGCAGAAATCCGGCCAGCACCACGGCGATCGCGTACAGCGGGTGGCTCAGAAACAGGATGAACTTCTGGATGAAGGCGATCTCGACGAACATGAAGGCGAGACCCAGGGCGGTGAAGTAGCCGGCGATCCGGGGCGTCGACACCGCCCGCGACGACGCGACCTTCAGCCGCCGCAGCGGCAGCAGCACCAGCACGACGGCAAACAGCACGGCCTGCGCCAGGGTCAGCACCAGCAGCGGATAACCCCACTCCAGCAGCGGCAGGCCGCCGCGCGCGCGCAGCGACAGCAGTTCGGGCGCGCTCGACCAGCGGAAGAAGCGGTGAAAGTACGGCCGGTCGTCGGTGGCCGGCACCAGATCGAACTTGTATCGCGCAATGAAGTCGTCGCGCGCCGGCCCGAGCAGCGCCGCTGCGCCGTCGTAGAAGTACGGCTCTTCGAGCTGGTTGTAGCGCGCGGCGTCCGCCCGCACCATGCCGGGATACCAGCCGAAATCGAAGGAGCGTTGACGGCAAAACGCCTGCAACGCGCCGATCTCTTCCGCGGTGAACGGCGAGCGCTTCACCAGCAGGGTCGCCGTGCGCCAGCTGCGGATCAGCACAACATGCCGCGCCGGATCGACGGCGCCGGACTGCTCCAGCGCCAGCACCGTGGTGGCGAACAGTTTCAGGGTGTCGCGCGGCGGCAGCTGCACCCAGCGGGTGATCGACAGCACGCCCTGCTCGTCGAGCCGATCGAGATAGAGCCTCAGCGCCTCGACCGTGTACAGATAGCCTTCGGCCAGCGAGTAGAGCCCGGCCGAGGCTGCCGCGAACGAGTCGAGCAGCCCGATCTGGATCAAATCGTACCGCGCGCGGCTGCCGGCCACGAAACCGCGCGCTTCGCCGACATGCATCGCGACCCCGGGCCGGCTGTACGGGCGGCCGGAGAAATCGGCAAACCGGTGCTCGACCAGCTCGATCACCTGCGGATCGAGCTCGACCGCCTCCACGCGCTGCGCGCCGTGCAGCAGCGCCTGCCAGATGTCGGCGCCGGCGCCGGCGCCCAGCACCAGCACCCGTGCCTGCGGCCGGATCGAATAACCCGCCGCCGAGCTCAGGTCGCGCAGATACGCGAGCGCTTCGGGATCGCCCTCCACGCGATTGATCGCCCCGGGCCCCTCGCCGTCGGAATACAGACCAAGCTGCGGCGGCGGTCCCTGCGCTGCCGCGAGGCTCAGGCCCGGCGCGTGGCGCAGCGGCACCTGCGGGCTGTCGACCACGGTGACCCGCGCAAGCGCGCTCGAGCGCTCGGCCACCACGCGCGCGCCCATCGTCTCCAGCGCCTGCGACAATGCCTTGTACGGAGAGGCGCGCAGCTGCGCGAACGGCATCTGGCTGGCCGCGACGCACAGCGCGCCGGCGGCGAGCAGCAGCACCGGCATCGGCGAGCGCGGCGCCCGGGCCCGCCAGGCCAGCGCCGCGGCACCAAAGCCGAGCAGCGACACCACGCCAAGCACCGTCATCGGCGACCATGCGAACAGCGCCAGCACCACGCCGAGGCTGCCCGCCGCGGCGCCGAGGATGTCGGCGCTGTACAGGCGCCGCGCCGCGGCGGCGTGACACGCAAAACAGGCGCACACGCACAATCCGGCGAAGAAGAACGGCACGAACAGCAGCAGATAGAGCAGCGCGAGCCAGGCCGTCTGCCGCCCGTCCCACAGCAGCTCCAGCGCGTTGAACGGCAGCGCCTGCGCCAACAGAAAGCAGCCCAGCGCGGCCAGTCCGAACAGGCTCCCGGATACCGCAAACAACTGGTGCAGGCGGCCCTCGACCCGTTCCCGCTGCAGCGCCACCGCGGCGCCGGCCGTGCCATAGCCGAGCAACGCCACGCTGATGGCCATGTAGGCGAAGTGATGCCACTGGATGATCGAGAACAGCCGGGTCAGCAGAATCTCGTAGGCGAGCGCCGCCGCCGACAGGCAGGCCAGCGCGGCCAGCAGGGCCGGCGACGGGCGCGGGCTGCCGGGCGCGCCCGCCGCCCCCATCAGTGACCGCCGGTTAGCGGCACGAATCGCACCGGCAGAATTTGTCGGCTGCTGACCGAGCCGTCGGCGCGCTTCTCGATCAGCAGCAGATGCTGCGTGAGAAAACTGGCACCCACCGGGATCACCATGCGCCCGCCCGGCTTCAGCTGGCGGATGAGTGGCGGCGGCACATGCGTGGCGGCGGCGGTCACCGCGATGGCATCGAACGGACCGTGCTCCGCCCAGCCGAAGTAGCCGTCTCCGATGCGGGTGTGCACGTTGCGGTAGCCCAGCTGCGCCAGCCGGGCGCTCGCCTCGGCGCCGAGCGGCTGGACGATCTCGATCGAATAGACCTCGCGCACCAGCTCCGCCAGCACTGCCGCCTGATAGCCCGAACCGGTACCTATTTCGAGCACGCGGTGCTGCGCAGCCGGCGCCAGCAGGTCGGTCATCAGCGCGACGATGTAAGGCTGCGAAATGGTCTGGCCGT
>CALJLA010000038.1 GCA_937983055.1 uncultured Pseudomonadota bacterium | reverse complement strand
CAGCGCCTGCGCCAGCGCGCAGGCGCGGCGGCCGGCCTGCTCCGGACCGGCGTTGGGCCCGCGCAGCAGCGCGGCGAGCAGCACGCTCTCCGCGGCGTCGAGTCCGGACGGATGCTTGCCGAACAGGCCGCGCGAGGCGGCGGCGATGCCCTGCAGTTCGCCGCGGAAGGTCGACAGGTTGAGATACGCCTCGAGAATCTGGCGCTTGTTCCACGCTTCGTCGAGCGCACGCGCCGCCTTGATCTGGTCCCACTTCTGCTCGAATGAGCGCCGTCCGCCGCCGGGCATCAGCTGCTGATCGAGCATCGCCGCCACCTGCATCGAGATGGTCGACGCGCCGCGACGGCGGTCGAACAGCAGGGTGTCCACCGCCGCGATGGAAAGCGCCAGCCAGTCCACCCCGCCATGGTTGAAAAAGCGTTTGTCCTCGGCGCGCACGATCGCCTCGATCGCCGCCGGCGACACCCGCTCGATCGCTACCCACTCCAGCCGCCGCCCGCGGTCGATCACCCGCAGCTCGTGCAGCACTTCGCCATTACGGTCGAGCAGGACGCCTTCGCTGCTCTCCCAGCCCTTGCGCACCGAGTCGAACGCCGGCACCTGCGCGAGCGCGGTTTGTGCGGCCACCGCCAGGCAGCAGATCAGAAAAGCTTTCACCACAGAGGACACAGAGCGCACAGAGAAAACTCTTCCACCGAACCCGGTGACGGGTGCGCCGTCCGGTCGACCGTTCAAGAAGTCTTCTCTCTGTGTTCTCTGTGTCTCTGTGGTGATCGGGTCGCCCCCGCGGTTCAAGTGCGTCATGGCGCCACCACCACCGCCGCGTTGGGCAGCTCGGCGAACATTTCAGGGGCGTACATCGCCTCGACCCGGGTGGGCGGCAGCTCGAAGCGGCCGGGGTTGTCCACGCGCAGGGTGTACTCGACGCTCCAGCGCCCCCTGGGCACGAAGCGGTAGTAGGCGCGGAAGGCCTCGAAGCTGCGCTCCTCGAACGCCGGCCACACATAACCGCTGCGACGCTCGTCCTCGGTCAGCATCTGCGATTCGCCGCCGAGCCCGCGGCCGAGAATGGTGCTGCCCGCCGGCACCGGATCGTCCACCACCACCCAGGCCATGTCGGACTGCGCGTCGATCTCGAGGCGCACCCGCAGCGTGTCGCCGGCAGTGAGGCGGCCCGGCTGCTTCGCCTCGACGACGCTCACGCTGCGCTGCACGCTGAAGCCGCTCGTCAACGGCTGCGTGAGCGGCAGCACCGCGCGGCTCTGCACCGTGACCCAGGGGCGCCCGTCGCCGCCGTGGGCGATGTCCAGTCGCTCGCTGCCGGCCGCCGGCCAATCGAGCTCGAGCGTGCCGCCCGCGGCCTGTCCCGCCCAGTCGAGGCTGCGGCCGTCGTAGCCGATGCGGGCGGCGGTGATGCCGGTCACTGCGTCGCGCTCGAAGGTCGCGGAAAACTTGCGCATCGCGGTGACGCCCCAGGCATTGGCCACCGTGGTGCTCCAGCGCCCGGCCTGCTGGCGGCCGAGCGCGCCGCGCGCAAGCCGCGGCATGTCCTCGCGCCAGCGCGCATCGTCCATGAACGCCAGCAGCAGGCGGTTGGCATTGACGTCGCCCGAGGCCATCAGCCACCAGAGATGATCGCTGCGCTCGCTGGCGAAGCCGAGCGTGGTGCCCTGGAACGCAAGGCGCCCGCGCAGGATCTGTTCGGCCTCGGCGAGGCGCCGGTCGCGGTCGGCGAAGGCGCTGCGTCGAAGCACACCGTGCCAGTCCAGCACCGCCGAGGTGGGCCACAGGTTGGGCTCGATCGGAATCGAGGCCAGCATCGACGCCTCGACCGGCGCGTTGCGCGACAACGCGTCGAGCGCGGCGACCTTCCGGATGGCGAGGTCGGCGGTGGGCAGCGGCGAATCGCGCAACACCCGCCCGCCGACAAAGCCGGTAAGGCCGGCGACCAGCCGCGCCTTTGCCGTCTCGGGCACCGCCCAGCCGGCCTCGTCGGCGATCGACAGCAGGTACGCGCTCAGGGTGTCGCTGCCGTGCCGCTCCTGCGGGAAATACTTGGCCAGGCCGTCGCGGTCGAGATAGGCCGGCAGCGCGTTCATCACCTGCGCCCACAGCGCCTCATCGCGCAGCGCCACCGCGCGCGAGAGCTTTTGCTCGAGGCAGGTGTAGGGGTAGCGCTGCATGAACTCGCGCACCGCCGGCAGATCGTCGCCGAGGCGCGGCTTGAGTTCCACTCGCAGGCCGCCGCGCCCGGGCAGCGCGCCATCGGGTCTTGCCACCGGCAGGCTCAACGGCTGCTGCGCGCCGAGCTGGGCGATGGTGGCCTGCAGGGTGCGCACCGGCACCGCCGGCTGCACCCGCTGTGTGACCTTGAGCCGGTCGCCGAGAACCGGGCCGTCGGCGCGCAGTTCGGTGGCGGTGACGTCCCACTCGAGCGCCGTGGCCGGCGGAGCCTGCACCTCCCACCCGGCGTCGCCGCCGGCGCCGGGCGCGAGCTGCAGGCGCTGCGCCGGCAACACGTCGTTGCCCAGACGCCCGCCTACTTCCACCGTCATCGCGCGGTCGGAGGTGTTGCGCAGCGCGAAGCGCGCATGGAAGCGGTCGCCCTCGCGCACCAGCGGCGGCAGCCCGGCATGAAGCTGCAGATCCTGCGCGGTACGGATGGTGGCCGAGCCGGTGCCGAACAGGCCGGTGCCGCCGTCGGCGATGGCGACCAGGCGGAACGACGTCAGCGAATCGTTGAGCGGAATGTCGACGGTAGCCAGCCCGCGCGCATCGAGCGGCACCCGCGCCTTCCACAGCAGCAGGGTGTCGAACAGCTCGCGCGCGCTCTCGCGCCCGCCGCCGCCGCCGGCGGGCAGCGCCTTGCGCCCGTAATGGCGTTTGCCCACCACCTGCATCGAGGCGGTGGCGGTGTCGACCTCGATGCCGCGCGGACTCATCATCGTGTCGAGCAGCTGCCAGGAACCGTTCGGCAGCAGCTCGAGCAGTCCCTCGTCCACCGCCGCGATGGCGACCTCCGCACCCTTCACCGGCTTGCCGCCGAGACGGCGGGTGACCTGCACCGTGACGCGCGCCTTGTCGCGCACGCGGTAGACGGTCCTGTCCGGCTTTACCGCCACCTTGAGCTCGTGCGCGCGCCAGCCCACCTCGATTTCCGCCACGCCCATCTTGAAGGCCGGCTTGCCGAGGTCGATCAGCGCGGTGGGCTTGACGTCCTCGACCCGCCCGCGCACCACCAGCACCGCAACGAAGGCGTTCGGCGCGTAATGGTTCTTCACCGGCAGGCGGATCACCGGGTTGGCCGCGGTGAGCGGCTGCACGATCGAGTCGATGACGCCTTCGCGCTCGACGGTGATCAGCGCGGTGGCGGTGCGAAACGGCATGCGCACCTGCAGCCGCGCGGTCTCGCCCGGTTCGTAGCGCTTGCGCTCGGGAATGACGTCGATGCGGTCGTCGTCGCTCGCATCGAACCACCAGTCGTCCTTGCCGGCGACCCACGCCGAGGCGTGCGCCGTGGCCACGTTGCCGTCCGCGTCGATGGCCTTCGCGACCATGTACACGTTGCCTGACACCCCCGGCTTCAGCTCGCAGAACACCCGGCCGCGCGCGTCGGAGACGCCCTCGCAGGCGGCCGGCAGCGCGCTGACCTGCGCGCCGCTCTCGTAGCCGTAGAACCCGCCGACCAGGCGCTTGCGATGGGCGAACGGCTGGCGCAGCAGCAGCTCGGCGCGCACCTTCTGCTTCGCCACCGGCTTGCCGGCCAGATCGAGCACCACCACCTGGAACTTGAGGTTTTCCGCCGACATCGCCCATCCGTCCGGTTTGACGCCGAGCAGCAGCCGCGCCGGCCACAGCGGCACGCGCGTCGAGGCGGTGAGCGTCTCGCCGTTGGGATCGCGGTATTCCATCTCCGCCACCAGTTCCTGCGGCGTGGCGGCCTGCGGCAGGCCGGTGAGCACCGCGCGCGCGCCGCCGCCCGC
>CALJLA010000037.1 GCA_937983055.1 uncultured Pseudomonadota bacterium | reverse complement strand
ATCGGCAGCGCGCGCGCCGCGTCCACCCACAGCCAGCCGGCGGCGGTGAGCGCCGCCACCGCCAGCACGCCGGCCACGAAATACGCCGCCACCCGGTCGGTGACGACCTGCAGCCGCGGGCGCGCCTGCGCCGCGCGCTCCATCAGTCGCACGATGGACGACAGCAGCGTCTGCTCGCCGGTGCGGTCTACCCGCACCACCACCGGGTCGCCGCGATTGACCGCGCCTCCGAGCACGCGCTCGCCCTGGCGCCGGCGCACCGGCAGGCTTTCGCCGGTGAGCAGCGATTCGTCGGCCTCGGTGTCGCCCTGCTCGAGCACGCCGTCGGCGGGAAAGGCGTCGCCCGGGCGCACCAGCACCCGGTCGCCAGCCTCGAGCACGCCTGCCGGCACGGTATCGAACGCCAGCGACAGCGGAAAGTCCCGCAGCCGGGCGGCCGTCGCCGGCACCGCCCGCGACAGCGACTCGAGGTGTGCGGCCGCCTTCTGCCGCGCGCGTAGCTCGAGGTAGCGCGCGCCGAGCAGCAGGCACACGAACATCGCCACCGAATCGAAGTACACCGCGCCGTGCCCGGACACTGTTGCCCACGCGCTGGCGACGAAGGCAATGACGATGGCGAGCGCCACCGGCACGTCCATGCCGACGCGGCGCGCCAGCAGGTCGCGCCGCGCCGCGGCGAAGAACGGCGTAGACGAGTACAGCACCACCGGCAGGGTCAGCACCAGGCTGGCCCAGCGCATGAGCTGGTCGACATCGGACGGCAGGTCGCCCACGCCGGCGACGTAGCCCGGCCATGCATACATCATCACCTGCATCATCCCCAGCCCGGCGACGGCAAAGCGCGCGAGCAGCCCGCGCGCCTCGCGCTTCTGCAGGGCCTCGAGCGACTGCGCGTCGTAGGGATAGGCGCGGTAGCCGATGGCGCGGATCGCCGCGAGAATCGCCGAGAGTGCGGTCTCGCGCGTGTCCCACCGCACCCGGGCGCGACGCGTCGAGTAGTTGATGTGCACCGCGGTGACGCCCGGCTGCCGGGCGAGATGACGCTCGTTGAGCCAGATGCAGGCCGGACAGGTGATGCCTTCGAGTATCAGCGAAGCTTCGCGTTCATGCCCGGCCGGCGCGGTGACGAAGCCGGCCTGCACCTCCTCGCGATCGAACACCGCGAGATCCGCGACCGCCTCGGGCAGCGCCTCGCGCGGCGAATCGGGATAGCGGTCGCGCTTGTCGTAGTAATGCTCGCAGCCCGCGTCGACAATGGCCTGTGCAACCGCTTCGCAGCCCGGGCAGCACATCGGCCGCGCGACGCCGCCGATGGCGACGCTGCAGTCGAAGCCGGGCGGCACCGGCAGCCCGCAGTGATAGCAGGCCGGCGCATCTTCCCGGTTGCTGGACGCCAGGGCGGACATGGGCGGCATCATAGGCGAACGCGCCGCCGGCGGATTGACCGCCGTCAACCGCACCGCCGGGCGCGCGGTCCGCACCGCGCCCCTGCGACCGTCAGGCCTGGCGCCGCGCGCCGCAGCTGTCGATGCCGAACAGCGAGTACGCCGGACACCGTCGCGTCAGGCCGGTGACCAGCAGCACCAGCCCGATCAGGCCCCACCAGCGGAGGCTGCTGTCGATGAAGAACACCAGGCTGAGAATCGCCAGCCCGGCGATGATACGGAGCATGCGGTCGACATTGCCGACGTTGCGGGTCATGTGCAGCGCTTTCATGCAAACACGATGCACGCATGCTAGGCAATCGGCGCGCGCCGGGATTGATCCACGTCAATCGCCCGCAGCGAACGCGTCCTTGCCCGCGCAAAAAAACAGCCCGCGGCGGTCGGCCGCGGGCCTGCACGTTCACTGCCCGGCGCCGCGACGCCGGGTCAGGTGTTGATCACCACCGGCACTTTCTTCGGCGCCTTGCGCATGGTGAGCACCACCACGGCGCCGACCAGCGCAATGCCGGCCAGCGCGAAGAACGCCGTCTCGTTGGACCCGGTGGCGGTGCGGATGCGGCCGATCATGTCCGGTCCGAAATAACCGCCGAGATTGCCCACCGAGTTGATCCAGGCGATGCCGGCCGCGGCGGCCGTGCCCGACAGGAACGCCGTCGGCAGCGACCAGAAGATCGCGACTGTGGACAGCAGCCCGCAGGTCACCAGCGTGAGCGCGATGATCGACGGCACTGCCGCATGGCCGACCAGCGCCAGCATCAGCAGCCCGACCGTCGCCACCAGCAGGGAGATCGCGGTATGCCAGCGCCGCTCGCCGGTGCGGTCGGAATGCGTGCCCACCACCACCATGCACACGGCCGCAAAGCCCCAGGGGATCATGCTGAGCAGGCCGACCTTGAAGAAATCATTCTTGTCGATACCGACCTCCTGGATGATGGTCGGCATCCAGAAGTTCACCGCGTAGAAACCTACCACAGCGCTCAGGTACACGACCGACAGCGCCCATACCCGGCCGTCGCGGAAAGCGTCGACGAAGCTGTGCTTCTGACCGTGATGCTTCTTGCCGTCCTCGTCCTCCGCCAGCCGGCGCTGCAGCAGCACGCGCTCGTCCGCGCTCAGCCACTTGGCCTTGGCCGGACCGTCATCGAGCAGCACCAGCACCAGCAGGCCGATGAACACCGAAGGCAGGCCTTCCAGCAGGAACAGCCACTGCCAGCCGCGCCAGCCGTTGACGCCGTCCATGTACTGCATGATCGCGCCCGACAGCGGCGAACCGATCACGTTCGAGATCGCGATCGCCGTCATGAACAGCGCGGTCATGCGCGCCCGCCGCGAAGCCGGGAACCAATAGGTGAGATAGAGAATCACGCCGGGGAAGAAGCCCGCCTCGGCCACGCCGAGAAGAAACCGCAGCGTGTAGAACCAGAACTCGGTTTCCACGAACATGAAGCAGCTGGAGATGATGCCCCAGGTGACCATGATGCGGGCAATCCAGAGCTTCGCGCCCACCCGCTCGAGAATCACGTTGCTCGGCACCTCGAAGATGAAGTAGCCGATGAAGAACACGCCCGCGCCGAAACCGTAGACCGCATCGCTGAACTGCAGGTCGCCCGCCATCTGCAGCTTGGCGAAGCCGACGTTCACGCGGTCCAGGAACGCGACCACGTAACACAGGAACAGAAAGGGAATGATCCGCCAGAAAACCTTGTCGTACGTCGCCTTCTCGAAAGCCGGCGAATGGGACGTGCTCAATTGCGACTCCTCCGCAGAAATGTGGGCTCGCCAGCCCCGGTCTGAACCGGCTTTGGTGGTTTTTTTGGCGGGAGTAGCCCTGGGGGCACTCCGGGCGGCCGCGCATTCTATCCGAACGGCATGCGCGCGGCGACGGGCTCGCGGCGCCGCTCAGGGCGGCGCCTGGCGGCGCAGCCGGCGCAGCAGGACGAGGTTCGCGACGGTCACCAGAAAGGCCACCGCGAAATGCACCGCCAGCCAAAAAACCCCCTGCCGGATCAACTGGTTGAACTTCATCGCCTGCACGGTGACATGCTCGAACAGGGTGAGCGCCGTCTCCCGCAGGGCTTCCAGGTTACGGGTGTCCTCGATAGCCACGCCCACCTGCGCCGGCGGCGGCTGCAGGTAACCGATCTGCGGCACGATCACCCAGCGGGCGATGCCCGCGCCCACCGCAAAGGCCAGGAAGGCCGCGGCAGCGATACCGTTCAGCCAGTACAGCGCTTTCATGCGCGATCTCCGGAAGGTTCAGCAGAAAGGCCGGCATTGTACCGAGCGGCTCCAGCGGGCGACGCGACGCGCGGGCAGTCGATTCGGTAACATAGGCGCGAGACGCTGCCGCGCGGCGGCGAACCACAACACAGGGAGGACGGTGTCATGCAAGTCAAACGCGCGAACGAACAGCAGTTCACACCGGCCGGTTACGAGGGCGCCGAGCGCACGGTGCTGCGCATGAGCGCCGCCAGCGGCCGCACCCAGATCGTGCGGCTCAAGGCCGGCGCGCGCGGCCCGATGCACCGTCACCGCGCCGCCGAAGACGTGCTGGTGCTGTCGGGAAGGATCCGCATCGCGGGCCACATCCTCGGCCCCGGCGACTATCTGTACACCGAGCCCGGCGAAGAGCATGAACTCGAGGCCCTCGAAGACTCGGTCATCTACGCCTCCACCGAGCAGCCGGTCGACGTTCGCGCCTGAGCGGGCGCCCGGCCGGCACGGCGCCGGCATGAACGATCGGCCGCGCCGCCGGTCCACCAAAGGCACCGATCCGGAAACCGAGAACGCAGGAGACGCTGCATGGCCAAGAAATCCTCGAAGAAGTCCACGAAGAAATCCGCCGGTAAAGCGTCGGCCAAGGCGGCCGGCAAGCCGTTTCTGACCGACATCAACACCATCCGCGCCCGCGCGCGCAAGCATATCGAGCGCGGCGCCGTGACCGAAGGCTACCAGGCCGACCGAAAAGTGGTGATCGATCTGCTGAACGAGGCGCTCGCCACCGAGATCGTCTGCGTGCTGCGCTACAAGCGCCACTTCTACATGGCCGCCGGCATCAATGCCGACGCGGTGGCGTCGGAATTTCTCCAGCATGCCAACGAAGAGCAGCAGCACGCCGACCAGCTTGCCCAGCGCATCGTGCAGCTGCAGGGCGAGCCGAACTTCAATCCCGACGGGCTCGCCACCCGGTCGCACGCGGAGTACGTGGAAGGCGACAACCTGATCGACATGATCAAGGAAGACCTGGTGGCCGAGCGCATCGCGATCGACAGCTATCGCGAGATGATCGGCTACATCGGCGACAAGGACACCACCACCAAGCGCATGCTCGAAGGCATCCTGGCAATGGAGGAAGAGCACGCCGACGACCTGGTCGGGCTGCTGGAGGAAATGGGCAACTGACCGGCGCGCCACAAGGAGACAGCCTATGCGCAGCATCCTGCTTGCAGTCGACGGTTCTGACTGCTCCAACAAGGCGGTCGAAACGCTGATCGCCACGGCGAAGAAATCGGGCAAGCTCGACGTTCACCTGATCAATGTGCAGGCGCCGATTTTTCCCGAACAGTCCCTGGTGTATCTCGACCCAGACAAGCTCGACACCTATTACTACGAGCAGGGTTCGAAAGGCCTGGAGTCGGCGCAGAAGCTGCTGAAGGAGGCCGGGCTGGAATTCACCGCGCATCGCGCCGTCGGCCCGGTGGCGCAAACCATCGTCGCCAAGGCCAAGGAGCTCGCCGTGGACGGCATCATGATGGGCACCCATGGCCACGGCCGGCTGGCGGGCATGCTGCTCGGCTCGGTGTCGAACCGGGTGCTGCACCTGTCGCCGGTGCCGGTAACGCTGGTGCGCGGCGAGCCGCCGATGGACGTCTCCGGCCGGCTGGGCGCGACCTGAGGCGCGCCGTGCTCGAACTCAGACCCAACTGCGAGTGCTGCGACCGCGATCTGCCGCCGGACGCGCGCGAGGCGCTGCTCTGTTCGTTCGAGCGCACGTTCTGCCGCGCCTGCGCCGAAGGCGTGCTGCAGGGCGTGTGCCCCAACTGCGGCGGCGAGCTGGTGCGCCGCCCGGTGCGACCGGCGGCGAAGCTGGCGAAGAATCCCGCCTCCACCCGCCGCGTGCTCAAACCGGAAGGCTGCCGCCGCAGCGCCTGACGCAAGCGTGCACCGGAAACCCTTGTCGATGCCGGGGCCGGCATGCATCTGATCGTCAAGCTGATGGTGGTGCTGTGGATTGCGCTCGCGCTGTGGGTCTGGCTGCGCAGTTCGCGACGGCGCCATCGCGAACGCTTCGGTCCGCCTCCCGCCGGAATGCGCTGGCGCACCTTCGCGTTCTTCGCGCTGTGGTCCTGCGTGTGGATTGCCATCGGCTGGTGGTCGGCGCAGGTGCTGGCGATTGTCCTGGCGCTGGCGTTCGCCGGGTTCGCCTACGCCGGTCTCGGGCCGCGCGGCTGGTCCTGGCAGCAGCAGCTGCGCGACGGCGGCATCTATTCCGCCGCCGGCGTCGGCACGGTGGCACTGGTGGCCGCCTACGGCTTCGGCGGCGGCTGACGCCGCCGCGCGCCGTGCTCAGCGCCGCAGCGGCAGCACCCGCGCGCGGTCGCCGCCGTGAAAGTCGAAGCCCGCCGGGGTCCAGTCGCGCGCCCACACGATCAGCTGGTCGGCCGGCAGCGGGCGCGCGAACAGGTAGCCCTGCCCTTCGTCGCAGCCGTGATCGCACAGGAAGCGCAGCTGATCGGCTGTTTCCACGCCCTCCGCCACCACTCTCAGGCCCAGGTTTCGCGCCAGCCCGATGATGGCGCGCGAGATCTGCGCGTCTTCCTGGTCCTGCACCACGTCGCGCACGAACGAGCGGTCGATCTTCAGGTCGTCGATCGGGAACGTCTTGAGATAGGCAAGGCTTGAATAGCCGGTGCCGAAGTCGTCCAGGGCGAGCCTCACGCCCAGCCCGCTCAGCCGGCGCAGCGTTTTCGCCGCCTGCTTGACGTCGTGCATCATCGTGCTCTCGGTCACCTCGAGCTCGAGGCGCTTCGGGTCGAGCCCGGTACGCGACAGCACACGATCGATCAGGTCGACCAGGTCGCGCTGGCGGAACTGGCGCGGCGACAGGTTCACCGACACGCCGAACCCCGCGAGCGCCCCGTCCCACGCCAGCGCCTGGCGGCAGGCCGCCTCCAGCACCCACTCCCCGATCGGCACGATCAGGCCGCTGTCCTCGGCGATGTTGATGAAGTGCGCCGGCGCCACCCGTCCGTAGCCCGGCCGTTCCCAGCGCACCAGCGCCTCGACCCCGACCGGCGCGCCGTCGGCGAGGCGCACCCGCGGCTGGTACTCGAGCAGGAACTCCGCGCGCTCGATGGCGCGCCGCAGGCTCTGCTCGAGCGTCAGTCGAAGATGCATGTCGCTCGCGATCTCCACGGTGAAGAACCGGGTGGCGCCGCGCCCCTCGTTCTTCACCCGGTACATCGCGGTGTCTGCATGCTGCAGCAGGGTTTCGGCGTCGTTGCCGTCGCGCGGGAACAGGCTCACGCCGATGCTGGCCGACAGCAGGATCTCGCGCTCCTCGACCCGCACCGGCTGCGACACCGCCCGGCTGATGCGGCGGCAGAACTCCTCCACCGCCGCCTCGTCGGGCTGGTCGTTCAGTACGATCACGAACTCGTCGCCGGCATAGCGCGCGACCGTGTCGCCGCCGCGCAGCGACGAGGCGAGCCGCGCGCCCACGCTGCGCAGCACCTCGTCGCCGGTGGCATGACCGTAGCCGTCGTTGATGCGCTTGAAGTGATCGAGATCGACGAACACCAGCGCCATCAACGTCTGATTGCGGCGCGCCCGCGCGATCGACTGCTCGATGCGGTCGAGCAGCAGCGCGCGGTTGGGCAGGCCGGTGAGCACGTCGTGGGTGGCCTGATGCTCGAGCTGCTCCTGGTAGGACTTGGTCTCGGTGACGTCCTCGATCACCGCGACCACGTGGGTGGCGCGGCTCTCGTCGTCGCGCACCGGCGCCACATGCAACGCGTTCCAGAACGGCGAGCCGTCCTTGCGGTAGCTGCGCAGCAGCAGCGCGCCTTCGTCGCCGGCGCGCAGCATCGACTCGACGTCTTGCTGCGTGTCCCAGGCTTCCGGCCCGCCCTGCAGAATGCGCCAGTCGCGGCCGATGACTTCCTCGCGCGAGTAGCCGGTAATGCGCTCGAACGCCTCGTTGGCGTACTCGACAACCGGCAGTGCCTGGTCGGCGCGCACGATCAGGATCGCGTTGGTGCTGGCCTCGATTGCACGGTCGCGCAGACGCAGTGCGGCGGCGTTTTGCTGCGCGCGCAGCGTGCCGTGATAGAGCGCGCGCACGTACACGAAAAGGAATGCTTTGTCGGCCAGACCGCCCAGCAGCACCAGCCAGGCGGTAGTGCCGATCCGGGCGGCGAAGTAGCCGGGCGCGGGCGCCAGCATGACATCCCAGGTCTCGCCCGCGATCTGCACGGTGCCGGCTTGCGCCGGCGCGCCGTGTCGCGGTTCGCCGCCGATGCCGTCGTAAAGCGCCTCGACCGACCCGTCTTCCAGCCGCGCGTGAATGCTGAAATCGACTTCTTTCGCAGCGGATTTGCCGCGCACCCGCTGCGCGAGGTCGGCCACCACCATCGCGCTGGCGGTGTAGCCGGTGAGGCGTACGTCGCGGCCGCTGCCGTAGACGGGGCGCACCACCAGCACCGCCGGCAGGCGGCGCTCGCCGATCACCAGCGACACCGGCGGCGTGGCGGCCATCTTGCCGGAGCGCGCCGCCGCCACCAGCGTCTGGTGGCGGCGCTCTTCGAAGCCGACATCGAAACCCACCACGACGCCGCTGTCACTGGCGGGCGCAATCATGCGCACCGGGTAGTACGCCGGCCGCGGCCGCGCGGCGACGCGGCCGTCCGCACCGGGCTCCCAGATCCACTCGCCCAGCCCGGCGGCGCGCAGCTGAGCCTCGTAGGCGGCGCGCTCGGGCGCCGGCACGTAGTCCATCCACTGCAGCGCGCGCACCGTGGGCAGGCGATCGAACAATCCTTCCGCGAACAGCCGGAATTCCGCCGGGCGCACCTCGGTGGAAGCCTCGAAAAATGTCGCCAGGGTCTCCACCGCTTCGAGCGTGGCGTCGATTTCCTGCTGGATCTGGCTGAGGCGCAGCTCGGCGAGATTGGCGAAGGCTTCCCGGTTGGCCGACTGTTCGCTGCGCCAGACGTCGTAAAAGCTCACCGCCGACAGGCCGGTGCCGCCGAGCGCGATGGCGATCAGCAGCAGCAGGTAGCGCTGCGCCAGCGTCATCGAGGCGCCGGCAGGCGTGCCGTCCAGGCGGTTCGGGTCGTTCCGGGCATTGGCGGATTTTGCGGTTGCGGACAAAGTCGGTCGGGCGGTCGCCGGATGGTCGGGCCTGCTTTCCGCTAACGGCGAGCCCGACGCGAGCTTGAACCGCTCAGCGGCGCGCCGCCCGCCGCCCGAGGGCGAGCGCCGCCTCGCTGTCGCCCGGCGAGCCGGCAATGACCAGGAAGCGAAAGCCCTGCTGCACCCGCTTCTCGATATCTTCGCGGGTGACCAGGATGCCGCAGGCAATGCCGGTCTCGAGACACACCCGCAGCACCTGCTGGATGGCGCGCTCGGTCTCGGGGTGATTCGGCTGTGCGGGATAGCCGAGCGACGTCGACAGGTCGTTCGGGCCGATGAACACCGCCGCGATGCCCGGCACCTGGGTAAGGATGGCGCGCGCGTTACGCACGCCTTCGCCGCTTTCGATCATCGCGATCACCGCCAGCTCGCCCTGCGGGTCGAGCGGCCAGGCATCGGCGCGGCGCATGTAGTCGGCAACGCCGAGGCCCCAGTAGCGCGCCGCATGGCCGGGCGCCACCCCGCGCTCGCCGCGCGGCTCGACATCGGCCGCGCCCACCGCCTGGGTATAGCGCGACGACGCCACCAGATGGCGTGCCTCGTCGACCGTGGCCACATGCGGCGCCATCAGGCCATAGGCGCCGGCATCCAGCGCCTGCTTGATGGTCCACTGGTTGCGCTCGGAACCGTTGCCGGGCACGCGGGCGATCGGCACCGTGTCCGGCTGCAGGCTGCCTTTCCGCAGCACCATCCCGCGATCGACCATGAACTGCAGGAATTCGCGAAACTGGCTGAAATCGGCGGCGCCGTGCTCCAGGTCGAAGATCACGAAGTCGTAGCCGGAATTGGCATAGTAAAGCGCGCCGTCGGCACCACGAAAGCGCGCGAACACGCCAAAAGCCGGCTGGCCGGCGGCCCACAACTCGATCATCCGGTTCAACCGCGTGTCGGCGGCCGAGCCCGGCGAAGAAACCGTCAGTCCCAGCGCCAGGAGGGCGAGGGACGCAAGCGCACGCAGCATGATGTTCCTCCCTAGGGCACGGCCGCGACGGGCGCTCCGCCGCCCGCTTCGTCGGCCGCGCGCTCGCCGCGCACCTCGAACTGCACGGCATCGACCTCGCCACCGTCCGCATCCACCAGGCTGAGCCGGTGACGGCCGGCGACCGGCGACCAGAATACCGCAACCGCGTTGCCTTCGACCAGCGCCGCGTTCAGCCGCCAGCGATAACCCGGCACCTCCGGGCGCATGACGAAGCGCACCCGCTGTACCGCGGCCGGAATGTCCGGATCGACGGCGATGATCGTGCCCTCGCGCGGATAGCCGATCGTCGGGCGCAGCGCCGCCGGCGGCTTGGCAGCCACCTGCGCGAGGCCGGTTCCGGCGAGAAACACCTCTTCGCGCGCCGGCTCGAGGCCGCCCTCGAACTGCACGGCGATGCGCTCGACGCCCGCCGGCATCGACGGCGGCGCGGACGGCGCCGCGCGGTGCAGATAATTCATCACCTCCAGCCACACCGGTGCGGCGCCGCTCACGCCCGACACGTCGTGCATCGGGCTGCCGTCGAAGTTGCCCACCCAGACCGCCACGGTGTAGCGGCTGCTGAAACCCACGCACCAGTTGTCGCGCATGTCCTTGCTGGTGCCGGTCTTCACCGCCGCCCAGTGCCGGGCGGCGAGCGGGCTGTGGAGCCCGAAGCTGCGGCTGCGCGCCAAGGGGTCGGCCAGCATATCGGCGACGATCCAGGCGGCGCCGGCGTCGAGCAGCGGCGTGGCGCGGGTTTTCACCGGTTCGACCACCAGCGGCGACCATTGGCCGGCGTTGGCGAGCGTGCGATAGGCATTCGCGAGCTGCCAGAGCGTCACCTCGGCCGAGCCGAGCGCCAGCGAAAAGCCGTA
>CALJLA010000036.1 GCA_937983055.1 uncultured Pseudomonadota bacterium | reverse complement strand
ACAACGTCGGCGACAACGTCGGCGACTGCGCCGGCATGGCGGCCGACCTGTTCGAGACCTATGCCGTCACCCTCGTCGCCACCATGCTGCTCGGCGGCCTGATGGTCGATGCCGTCGGCGTCAACGGCGTGCTCTACCCGCTGGTGCTGGGCGGGGCGTCGATCATCGCCTCGATCATCGGCGCCTTCTTCGTGAAGACGAGCGAAGGCGGCAAGATCATGAACGCGCTGTACAAGGGCGTCGTCATCTCCGGCGTGCTCGCGGCGATCGCGTTTTACTTCATCACCACCGGCATGATGGGCGACAGCCCGCTCGGGGCGATGAACCTGTTCTACGCCTCGCTGGTCGGCCTGGTGCTGACCGCCGCGATGGTGTGGATCACCGAGTACTACACCGCCACCGAGTATTCCCCGGTGCGCCACGTCGCCTCGGCATCGCAAACCGGCCATGCCACCAACATCATTGCCGGCCTGGGCGTATCGATGAAATCGACCGCGCTGCCGGTGCTGGCGGTGTGCGCCGCGATCTGGGCATCCTACGAATTCGCGGGGCTGTACGGCATCGCCATCGCCGCCACCGCCATGCTGTCGATGACCGGCATGATCGTGGCGCTGGACGCCTACGGCCCGATCACCGACAACGCCGGCGGCATCGCCGAGATGGCCGAGCTGCCGTCGAAGATCCGCGACATCACCGATCCGCTGGACGCGGTGGGCAACACCACCAAGGCGGTGACCAAGGGCTACGCCATCGGCTCCGCCGGCCTGGCCGCGCTGGTGCTGTTCGCCGACTACACCCACAACCTCGAAGCGGCGGGCAAGCTGGTGGAGTTCTCGCTGTCCGACCCGGCGGTGATCATCGGCCTGTTCATCGGCGGCCTGGTGCCCTACTTGTTCGGTGCGATGGCGATGGAAGCCGTCGGCCGCGCCGCCGGCGCGGTGGTGAACGAAGTGCGCCGCCAGTTCCGCGAGATCAAGGGCATCATGGAGGGCACCGCCAAGCCGGATTACTCGCGCGCGGTCGACATGCTGACCCGGGCCGCGATCAAGGAAATGATCGTGCCCTCGCTGCTGCCGATCCTCGTTCCGGTGGTGGTCGCCTTCGGCATGGAGTGGCTGATGGGCGATGGCGCGGGTGTGCGCGCCCTGGGCGGCCTGCTGATCGGCACCATTGTCACCGGCCTGTTCGTCGCCATCTCGATGACCACCGGCGGCGGCGCCTGGGACAACGCCAAGAAGTACATCGAGGACGGCAACTTCGGCGGCAAGGGTTCCGACGCGCACAAGGCGGCGGTGACCGGCGACACCGTGGGCGATCCCTACAAGGACACCGCCGGCCCGGCGGTGAACCCGCTGATCAAGATCATCAACATCGTGGCGCTGCTGCTGGTACCGCTGCTCTGAGCGGCACCGGGCTGCAAACACAAACGCCCCGCGCAAGCGGGGCGTTTTGTTTTGGGGAGCCGCCGCGCGACGTGCCTAGGCCGCCTGGGCGCCCCGCCGGTCTGCCACCCGCCGGTCGGCAAAGCTGATCGGCAGGCGGTCGGCGCGGCGGTCGCCCACGCGCAGATCGAGATCCACGCCGAAGCGCAGCGAGCGCCGCGGCCGCAGCACCGCAGCGACGTTGGTGGGGCCGACGGTGAAGCCGTAGGCATCTTCCAGCGGCGCGGCATCCGTTGGATGCGCCACCTCGAAGTCGCGGCACAGCATGGCGATAACCATCTTGATCTGCAGCATCGCCAGCTGGCGCCCCGGGCAGAACCGCGGCCCCGCACCGAACGGCATGAACGCCTTGGTATTGTGCAGCTCCCCCGGATGCGCCGCCGCGTGCAGCCAGCGCTCCGGACGGAACGCCTTGGCATCGGCGAAGTTTCCTTCCTGGCTGCCGACATGGCCGTTCAGCACCAGCACCGGCGTGCCCCTCGGCACGAACACGCCGCGAATCTGCACATCCTCGTTCGGCTCCATGAACAGCAGTCCGCCCACCGGCTTGCAGCGCATGGTCTCGTTGGCGAAGGCCTCGATGTAATGCAGCCGGTCCGACACGTTCGGGTCCTGCCACTGCTGCTCTTCCATGCCGAACACCCGGTCGACCTCGGACTGCACCGCGGTCTGCACGTCCGGCCGCTCCTTGAGGTAATGGATCATGTAGGTGAGCGTGTTGGCGGTGGTGTCCTCGCCGGCCAGCAGTAGCGTCGTGACGTTGCCGGGAATCTCGCGGTCATCGGTGCTGTCGGGATCGGCGTCGTGGGCCACGATCAGCGCCTCGAGCAGGTTCTGCGGATGCGCGCGCCGCTCGGGTTCGGCCTCGAGGCGCACCCGCGCCTCGGCGACCAGCCCGTCGATGAACTTGCCGATCTCCTTGACGGCCACCGCCACCTCGCGCTCGACCGGCACCGGCAGGAAACGCCAGTATGGCAGCAGGGCCGTCTGCCGGCGCGCCACCGCCGGCAGCAGCTTGTCGAGATGCTTCTGGATCGGCTCGGCGCGCTCCTCCAGCGTGTTGATGTCGCGGCCGAAGGCGAGCCCGCTGGTCACGTCCACCGTCAAGCGCATCAGGTCGTGCAGCACGTCGACCGGCGCGCCGCTCAGCGCCGAGCGCCACCAGCGCCGTCGCAGCCGCCCCACCACTTCCTCCATTCTGGGAATGAACGCGCGCACGTGACTCGCGTTCAGCGCGTACATCACCGCCTTGCGCTGGCGCCGCCATTTCTCGCCCTCGGCCACGAATACGCCGTCGGCGCCGATCTCGGCGCCGAGCTCCTCGATCTTGCTCCAGCGCCGGAAGCGCTCCGGCCGCTCGCGCAGCACCTGCTGGATGACCTCGGCATCGGCGATCGTAAGGATCTTCTTCGTCGCCACCCTGAACACGAACATGGGGCCGAACTGGTCGGCCCATCCGCCGATCAGGCGGTGCAGCTGTTTGGGTTCGAGCTCGAGCGCGTTGCCGAGCAAGGGCAGGCCTTTCGGTCCCGGCAAGTCGTCCAGCGAGCGTATCGAGCCGGAAGCCTGCGAACCGGCCGGCGCGGCATCGGCAGCGTTGTTCATCGTGTTTCCCCCGATCGATCTTGTTATTGGATTCGGCGCGGGCCGTCCGATCCGATCCGGCCAACTCACACCGAATCGCCGCGCGATCCGAGTGTAGAAAACGCAAATGACAAGCGCAAGGCGCAAATGTGTCGCAAGTCTGCGTCATCACGGTGAAATCTTGTCAAAGTGTGAGGTTTGAGCGCCGCCGGGGGTGCGGCAGCACGCCGGCACGCCGATCAGGCGTCAATCGCCCGGGCGTCAGCCGCCGGCCGCGTCGATAGCGTCGAGCAGCCGCTGGCGCTCCGCGCGCCGCAGCGCCTCGATGCAACGGCCGGCTTCGGCCTGGACGCGCGACAGCGCCGCCAGCCCGGCCTCATCGCCCAGGGCGCGCAGCTCGGCGGCATGCCGTACCGCGTACGCATCGAGCCCGCAGCGGCCCAGCGCGTACTCGGCAAACCACGGACGGTAGCGGCCGAGCCGCGAGAGCTCTTCCTCGTCCAGCCAGGCGGCGGCGTCGGAAGGCGTGGCGAACATGCGCTCGATCAGGGCATGCGGCACCGACCACTCGACAAGCTCCGCGCGCAGCGCACGCAGCAGGCCGGCGTAGCGTTCGCGCGCGGCGGCCGGCGCCGCGGCGGCGATCGCTGCGCGCCGGAAGTGCGGCCGGTGCAGCGCCACCGTGTCCGCCACCGCGGTGCGCTCGACCGCCTGCGCCAGCATGAAAAAGCAGGCGCTCACGCAGCGGCTGCTGCCGGCCTGCGGCAGCCGCACCTCGCCGAGCGACTCGGCGACGAAGGCGCCGAGGAGCCGTGCTTCGTCCACATCGCCGCCATCGATCACCGGCACGAGGACGCCGCCATGGTCGAGCCACTGCGCGCGGTGACCGGCGATGAAGCGCTTGAGCCGGGCGAGATCGCCCTCCTCGATCTCTCCGCGCAGCGTCATGACGAATGCGTCGTCCGCGGCGCCGAACCGGGACGCCGGCTCGAAGGCAAACCGCAGCGCGTGGGCCGGTGCGGTCGCGAGCACCGCCAGCGCGACGGCGGCGATGCGCAGCCCCAACACGACAGTCACTCCAGCGCCTCGCTCCGCGGCAGGGGATCGGGCAAGCGCTGGGCGGACAGGGTGCCGACGATCCAGCCCTCGGCAGGATCGGCCCGCTCCGGGATGCCCCAGCGGCGCGACGGCTGGCAGCAGGCCCAGGCCGCCTGCGCCGCGCACAGCACCGCGTCCAGCGTGTCGCCGCTGCCGTCGTCCAGGCAGTCTTCCAGCAGCGCCGGCGCCAGGTCCAGCGCAAAGCCCAGACCTGCCTCCGGATCGCCGATGCCGTCGATGATGCGCTGGCGCGCAGCGCGCCGCGCGCCGGTCTGCTTGCGCCGCTCGTCCGCCTTGTAGCTTTGCCGGGTGAAGCGCCGCGCGAGCGCCCCGGGATAGGCCTCCAGCGCGATGCGTGCGTCATCGCCGCCGTGGCAGGGCGGCAGCGAGACGCCGCTCGCCAGCAGCCGCGGCGCCCCCTCGAAGAACATCAGGGCCACCGGCGGATTCACCAGCTTCATCGGGCTCGACGATCCCGCCGGCAGATCGGTGGCGCGGTGCAGATAACGCGCGCCCATCGGCCGGCCGCGGCGCACCGCGTCGAGCAGTTCGCGGAATGCCTCGCGCTGCATCCCGGCCACCTGCGCCACGTACTCGGGCCACGCGGTCGGCCAGCCCAGCTGCTCGAGCAGCGCGCGCGGCAGCCCGAACGGAAAGTCGAAGCCGCCGACCCAGGGCCCGGGCTCGCGCAACAGCGTCTCGAACGCCGGAAAGTCGGCCAGCCGGCGCACCCGCGACACCGACAGCACGCGGCTTTTCAGCACTCCGTCGGCACAGGTAATCGGCTTGCCGGCGCGCGGCCGGCTGGTGAAGTCGATGCCGAGAATGCGCATCGGCTCAGCGCTCGCCCGGCTTCTTGCGCACGCCGGCCGTCAGCACGAAGCGCATCGCCTCCTCGCGGGAAATCGGCACAGGGGTGAGCCGTTCGCGCGGCATGAACACCGTATAGCCGCCCACCTGGTAGCGCACCGGCAGGTACACGGCGCCCTCGCCGGCATCTCGCAGCCCCGCCGGCAGATCCGACAGATCGTCGCGGGTAACGAAGCCCATCACCCGCATGTCGGTGCCGGGCAGCGTAACGGTCACCACCTGCAGCCTGCCCTCGCCTTCGTCGCCCGCGAACAGCCCGAAGAAATCGCGCAGCGCACTGTAGATCGACTTGACCAGCGGCACCTCCAGCAGCAACCGCTCGGTCCAGCCGAACATCCGCTGGACGATATAAGCGCGCATCAGCACGCCCACCAGGAAGATCGCCGCGACCGCCACCACCAGGCCCATGCCGGCGCGGTAGTAATTGTCGGGGATCAGCCACATCAGCGGACGGCCGAGGAAGGACTCGACCGTGGCAAGCAGCCAGATCAGCAGATACGCCGTCGCCAGGACCGGCAGCACCGTCAGCAGCCCGGTCAGGAAGATCTTGCCTAGGGATTTCATGCGCACTCTCCGGTTTCGGTCGGCAGGACTTTACCAGAGCGACTCGCCGGTTCGACCGCGCAGCCGCGCCGCGGCGCACGCCCTCGCCTGCACGACTCTGTTACGGACGCTCCGCCCAAAACCTTGACATAATGCGCCGGGCAGGCCGAAATACCGGAAACAACAAGCGAAACCGGCGGTGTACCCGGTGGCGCACCGGATCAATCCGAAACAAGGGAGATGTGAATGTCCTTTCTGGACATGTATCTGATCGGCGGCGTTGTCCTGCTGGTCGTGCTGCTGCTGCTGCGCAAGAAGCGGCGCTGACGCTTCAGTCGCCCGCGGCGGCGCCTGGCGCAGCCCCGCGGGACAGTAATTCATTCACCGCCGCCGGTCGCGGCAGCGGTCCCACCGCCCCGTAACCGGTACAGGTCAGGGCAGCCGCCGCGTTCGCATAGCGCAGCGCGGCCCAGAACCCGTCGCCGGCCGCAAGCCGCGCCATCAGCGCGCCGGCAAAGCAGTCGCCGGCGCCGGTGGCATCCACCGCCTTGACCGCAAAACCCGGGATGCTGCGCCGCTCGCCGTCGTGATGGGCGAGCGCTCCGGCTGCGCCGAGCTTGAGCACCACGTTCGCCGCACCCGCCTGCAGGCACCAGTCGAGAATCGCCGGCGCGGCAGCCAGGCCGCACAATGCCTCGGCGTCCTCCATCGACAGCAGGAACAGATCGCAGCTGCGCAGCGTCGCGGCGACGATGGCGCGCGCCCGCGGCAGCGGCCACAGCTTGGGCCGCAGGTTGGCGTCGTACACAAAGCGCGCCCCGGCTGCGCGCGCCAGCTCCACCGCGGCGAACACCGTGTCGCAGGCGCCGGCGCTGATCGCCTGGGTGATGCCGGAGCTGTGCAGAAACTTCGTGCTGCCGATCAGCTCGCGCGGCAGCCCGGCGGGCGTCATGCGGCTGGCGGCCGAGCCTTCGCGACGGTAGCTGAACACATGGCCGGACGGGCCGTGAGAAATGAAATACACCGCGGTGGGGGCGGCAGCGTCGACCGCCACACCGGAGGTGTCGATGCCTTCGCCGCGCCACAAATCGAGAAACTGGCGGCCGAACTCGTCGTCGCCCAGCCGCGTCACGTACGCGACTTTGGCGCCCTGGCGCGCTGCGGCAACGGCGCAGTTCATGGTGTCGCCGCCGAACCCCTGAAGATATTCGCGCGCGCGTCCCGGCAGCGCGCTGAACTCGTACATCGGCTCGCCGATGGAGACAATGTCGAACTTCATGCGCGCCGCGCCGCGACCTCCAGAAAGCCCTTCGCATGCGCGACCACCCGGGCGTAGTCCGCCGCCGCCAGCGCCGCGCGGTCGATGACGTTGTTGCCCACGCCGACCACGCAGGCGCCAGCCTTGAAGAAGTCCAGCATGTTCTCGCGCGACACGCCGCCGGTCGGGCACAGCGGAATGTCGGGAAAGATCGCGTGCAGCGCCGCAAGATGCGTCACCCCGCCGCTCGACGCGGGGAAGACCTTGACGATTTCGGCGCCCTCGCGCCACGCGGCGAGTACCTCACCCGGGGTGAAACCGCCGATCAGCGCGGCGGCGCCGGCGTCGCGCGCCGTCTGCGCCAGCCCCGGCACCAGACACGGCGATACCAGGTAATCGGCGCCCGCCCCGAGACAGCGCCGTGCCTGATCGAGATCGAGCACCGTGCCCGCGCCCACCAGGAAGTCCGCCGCCACCCGCCGCCTGAGCGCCGCGATCAGGCCGACGGCGTCGGGCGTGGTGAGCGTGATCTCCACGCTGCCGAAGCCAGCCTCGAGCAGGCAGTCGATCGCCCGCTCCGCCTCGCCGCGCTCGCCGAGACGCAGGACCGGAATCACGCGCAACGCCTCGATGCGCGCCCGCAAACCCGTCGTGTTCGTGGAAGCCGTCTTCAAGCCGGGGCCGCGGGGCTCACTGCGCCGGCACCTCCTCGCGATCGGAAGACAACACGGCTGAACTCCAGTCAGGCCCGAACACATAGCATGCCGCCTTCGCTCTCAACAAAAAAAA
>CALJLA010000035.1 GCA_937983055.1 uncultured Pseudomonadota bacterium | reverse complement strand
CACGTCGACCTCACCGTGCAGCCGTTCGGCGATCAGCCGCGCCATCGGCACTGCCCCGCGTGGAATGCCAAGCACCAGCGGATTGCGGCCACGCCACCCCGACAGCGCATTCGCGAGCTGCTCGGCGGCATCGACGCGGTCCCGGAACACGACGTGGTTTAGGGCAGTATTTCCGCGTTGATGCCGTCGGCTTTCGCCACCCGCGCCTTGCGCGCAAGCCGCTCTGCCGCCTCGACGGTGTTCCCGAGCAGCATGGTGATGGTCATCGGCCCGACCCCGCCCGGCACCGGCGTGATCCAGCCCGCCACCCGGCGCGCCGAATCGAAGTCGACGTCGCCGGCCAGACGACCGTCATCCAGGCGGTTCATGCCGACGTCGATCACAGTCGCGCCCGGCTTCAGCATGTCGCCGGTCACCAGCTGCGGCCGGCCGACCGCCACCACCAGGATGTCCGCGAGCCGGGTGTACTGGCTGAGGTCGCGCGTCTTCGACGTGCAGATGGACACCGTGGCGCTGCGCTGGAGCAGCATCAGCGCCATCGGCTTGCCGACGATGTTGCTGCGTCCGATGACCACCGCGTTCGCGCCTTCGATCGGAATGCGGTAATGGTCGAGCAGCGCCATCACGCCGTACGGGGTGCACGGCGGAAACACGGTGCCGCCGGTTACCAGCGCGCCCAGGTTGTACAGATGAAAACCGTCGGCGTCCTTGTCGGCCGAAATCGCCTCGAGCACCTTGTTGTTGTCGATGTGCCTCGGCAGCGGCAGCTGCACCAGGATGCCGTGAATCGCCGGGTTTCGATTGAGCGCCGCGATACGCTCGAGCACCGTCGCCTCCGGCACGTCTTCTGGATAGCGGTGGATCTCGGAATGCATGCCGATATCGGCGCAGGCCTTCGCCTTGTTGCGCACGTACACATGCGAGGCCGGATTGTCGCCGACCAGGATCACTGCCAGCCCGGGCATCGTGCCGGCGGACTTCAGCGCCTCTACCCTCGCCTTCAACCGCTCGCGCAGCACGCGCGAGACTTCCTTGCCGTCGATCAGCTGCGCCGTCATGCCTTTGCCGCTTCCGCCTTTTCTATCTCGGCCATGGTCGAATAGAACACCGGCCCGCGCCCCATGTCCGACTCGTCCTGACTGATGAGCGCATTCACGTTGAGCCCGTTTCTCATGCGCGAGCCACGCAGCTGCTTGGGCGCACCCACCACGCCGGGCAGCAGCCCTTCCACCACCAGCGCATGACCGAAGGTCTCGCCGCGCCCGTTGTACAGCCGGCACAGATCGCCGCTCACGATGCCGCGGGCGCGCGCATCCGCCGGGCTCAGCTCGAACGAGGCGCGCGACATCATTTCCTCCAGCCGCGGCACATGCTGGAAGCTGGCGCCGATGAAATAGTGGGTCGCCGCGCTCACCACCTGCAGCGGATAACGCGGATCGGGCTGCTCCGCGCCTAGGCCTTCGGTCTCCGGCAGATGCGCCGGCAGCGGATCGAGGCCGAGCTGCTTCATGCGCTCCGAATAGATCTCGATCTTGCCCGAGGGCGTCAGCCATTTGCCGGAGTTGATGCCGGGACGGCGCGGCGAGTCGACCGCGGCGCGGGCGAAGCCTTCTTCTTTCAGCCGCTCGTAGGTAATGCCCTCGAACAGCGGATTGAACGCCGGGTCGATCAGCTCGCGGATCATTTCCTCGTCGGACTGCGAGAAGCACGGATCGTCGTAGCCCATGTGCCGGGCGAGGCGGCGGAACAGCTCGCCGTTGTCCAGGCTCTCGCCCTGCTTCTCGATCGCCTGCTCCGACAGGCTGAAATAGTAGTTGCCGTAGGCGCCGTGCAGATCGGTGTGCTCCAGCGTCGTGTCGGCCGGCAGCAGGATGTCGGCGTAGTCCGCGGTGTCGCTGAAGAAGGTGTCGTGGACCACGGTAAAGAGGTCTTCGCGCATCAGGCCGCGGCGAGCGTCGGCGGTATCTGGCACACAGTTCGCCGGGTCCGAGTTCCAGACGAACAGGGCGCGCACCGGCGGCTGCGCCCGGTTGAGCGCCATGCCGAGCTGGATCATGTTGAAGCTGCGAGGCGTGCGTCCTGCCAGCAGGTCGGTGCGCTGCAGCTTCGCCAGGTCGATGCGCCGCATCTCGCCGCCGGTGGACATGCACACGCCGCCGGGCCCGCGCATCGCGCCGGTAATCGCGGGCAGCAGCTTGATCGCGCGCGTCATCGACCCGCCGTTCTGGTGGCGCTGGATGCCCCAGTTCACCCGGATGAAGGATTTCTGCGTCGCCGCATACATCAGCGCCAGCTTCTCGATGTCGGCGGCCGGCAGCCCGGTGATGGCGGCGACCCGTTCCAGCGGGTACGCCGGCAGCTGCTCCTCCAGCAGCCTTTCCCAGCCCACCGTGTGCGCTTTCAGGAAGTCCACGTCGTGCAGCCCGCGGTCGACGATGACCTTCATCATCCCGAGCGCCAGCGCTGCGTCGGTGCCGGGCCTCGGCTGCAGATGCCAGTCGGCGAATGCGGTCGTCCGGGTGACGCGCGGATCGATCGCAACGATCTTCGCGCCGTTGGCACGCGCCTCGTTGACGAAGGGCATGGCGTGCACCCCGGTGGACGCCAGACTGGTGCCCCACAGGATGACCAGCTCCATCTTCGGCAGGTCTTCGATGTTGGCGTCGCCGACGCGGCCGGTGGTGAACGCCTCGGCCGCCGCGCCGGCCGCGGTGCAGATGGTGCGCTCAAGGCGACAGGCGCCCATCTTGTTGAAAAAGCGTTCGCCCATGCCGAGGAAGCCCAGCATGCCGAGCGTGCCGGAGTAGGAGTAAGGCAGCACCGCCTCGGCGCCGTGCTCGGCGATCACCCCCTTGAGCCGCGCCGCCACCTCGGTCAGCGCCTCGTCCCAGCCGATACGCTGCCATTGCGCGCCCGGGCCTTTCGGTCCGACGCGCCGCCGCGGGTACAGCACCCGCCGCTCGTTGTACACCAGGTCGAGATAGTTGTTGACCTTGTTGCACAGATACCCGCGGGTGACCGGGTGGTCGGGATCGCCCTCCACCCGTATGGCGCGCCCGCTCTTCACATCGACGGTGCCACGCATCGAGCAGGCGTCCGGACAATCGTGCGGGCAGGTGGCGCGCACGACCTTCTGTGTCAGCGCGTGGGCGTGTGTTGGGGCGGGTTCCATGTGCGGCGTTCCCCGGAGCGTCTCGGAATACCCGAGATTTTACTCCTCGACCGCGCCGAGGCGCAGCGACAGGGCGCGCGCCTCGGCACGCAACCGTTGCGCCACCCGCCCGTTCCAGCGCACATCGAAGTGCCCGCCATGGCCGAGCACCGTCAGCACCAGGGCCAGCCGTCCGCCAGCGCCAAACACCGGCGCGGCAAAG
Source organism: uncultured Pseudomonadota bacterium (assembly GCA_937983055.1). Classification (GTDB taxonomy): domain Bacteria; phylum Pseudomonadota; class Gammaproteobacteria; order Burkholderiales; family Eutrophovitaceae; genus CALJLA01. The sequence continues at coordinate 8,459 of CALJLA010000035.1, read as the reverse complement.
GCCGCCACGCCCGGAATCAGGTCGCCGTCGACCCGCGCCAGCCCGCGCCTGCGGATGTCGCGTACCAGCGCGTCGACCGCCGCGGCGCTGCGCGGCCCACGCGCCTGACGCTGCCGCGCCGCCGCCGCCAACTCGCCGCGCAGCAGCGACGCGGTCTGCTCGCGCGGCAGCCACGCCAGAAACGCCCGGCCGGTGGCCGACGTAAGCAGCGGCAGCACGCCGCCTACGCGCAGATTCACCGTCACCGGGCGCCGGGCTTCTTCCCAGCGCACCCCCGTGGCGCCGTAGCTGCCCCAGACCGCCAGCGCCGCAGTCTCGTCGGTGGCATCACGCAGCCGCGCGAGCGAGGGTCCCGCCACCCGCACCGGTTCGAGCTGCGACAGGCTGGCCAGTCCCAGGCGCAGCGCAAACCCGCCCAGCTCGTAGTGCCCGCTGTCCGGCGATTGCTCCGCCAGTCCCAGTCGAATCAGGCTCACCAGGTAGCGATGCGCCTTGGCCGGCGGCATGGCCGCGGCCGCCGCCAGATCGCGCAGCATCATCGGCTGCCCGCCGTCCGCCAGCGCGTGCAGCAGCCGGCCCGCCATCTCCACCGACTGCACGCCCTGCCGGCCACGCGCGCCTGGCGTGCGGGTTGACATCGTTTGCCTGTGCTCATTACGCTTTTCGTAATTCATTTCCCTAATCGTAATCGCAGTCGGGCGCGGGCGAAACCGCCCCGGCACGGAGGAGCAGGCATGGAGAAGAAATTCGCCTCGCAGGCCGACCTTGAGGACAAGAAGGTCAGCTTCGTCGAACTCGGTCCGGGCGCCTATGCGTACACCGCCGAAGGCGATCCCAACACCGGCATCGTCGTCGGCGACGATTCCGTTCTGGTGGTCGACACCCAGGCGACACCGGTGATGGCGCAGGACGTCATCCGCCGCATCCGCGAGGTAACCGACAAGCCGATCCGCTACGTGGTGCTGTCGCACTACCACGCGGTGCGGGTGCTGGGCGCCTCGGCCTACAAACCCGAGCACATCATCGCCAGCCAGGGCACCCACGACCTCATCGCCGAGCGCGGAGACGCCGACATGAAATCGGAGATCGGCCGCTTCCCGCGACTGTTCCGGTCGGTCGAGAGCATTCCCGGCCTGACCTGGCCCAACCTGGTGTTCGGCACCGAGCTCACCCTGTGGATGGGCCGGCGCGAAGTGCGCATCCTGCATCCGGGCCGCGGCCACACCAAGGGTGACACCGTGGTCTGGCTGCCGAAGGAACGCATTCTGTTCAGCGGCGATCTCGTCGAGCACGGCGCCACGCCCTACACCGGCGACGCCTATCTCAGGGACTGGCCGTCGACGCTGGAAAAGCTGCGCGCACTGCAGCCGGCGGCGCTGGTGCCCGGCCGCGGCGATGCGCTGCGCACCCCGGCCGAGGTCGAGGCAGGTCTCGCCGGCACGCGCGATTTCATCACCCAGCTGTATCAAACCGTGGCAAGCGGCGCCGGCGCCGGCAAGCCGCTCAAATCCGTCTACCGGGAAACCTACGAACGGCTCAAGCCGCAGTTTGGCCACTGGGTGATCTTCGATCACTGCATGCCTTTCGACGTGAGCCGCGCCTACGACGAAGCCACCCGACATCCCGACCCGCGCATCTGGACCGCCGAGCGCGACCGCGAGATGTGGCAGGCGCTGGAGAGTTGATGGCGGGCGCCACGCACGCCAGCCGGGGCCGCGGGTGAGCTCGCGCGGGCACATCGACGCGCGGGCGCCGGTCCTGGTGGTCGGGGCCGGCCCGGTCGGGCTGTGCGCAGCGATCGACCTCGCGCAGCACGGCGTAAAGGTGCTGGTGCTCGACCAGGACGACAGCCTGTCGGAGGGCAGCCGCGCCATCTGTTTCGCCAAGCGCACGCTGGAAATTCTCGACCGTCTCGGCGTGGGCGAGCAGGCGGTGGCGCGAGGCGTGGTGTGGAACACCGGCAAGGTATTTCTGCGCGATCGCCTGCTCTACCAGTTCGACCTGCTGCCCGAGCCGGGGCACCACCGGCCGGCTTTCATCAACCTGCAGCAATACCTGATGGAGCAGCTCCTCGTCGAGCGGCTGAAGATGCTGCCCGGCGCCGAACTGCGCTGGCGGCACCGGGTCACCGGGCTCGCGCCGCGCGCCGACGGCGTGACGGTCGAGGTGGAAACGCCGGCCGGCCTCGAGCACTTCGACTGCGACTATGTGGTGGCCTGCGACGGCGCGCGCAGCCCGCTGCGCCATCTGCTTGGCCTGGAATCGCGCGGCCAGGTGTTTCGCGACCGCTTCCTGATCGCCGACGTGCGCATGCAGGCCGACTTTCCGCCCGAACGCTGGTTCTGGTTCGACCCGCCGTTTCATCCCGGTCAGTCAGTGCTGCTGCACCGTCAGGCCGACAATGTCTGGCGCATCGATTTCCAGCTCGGCTGGGATGCCGATCCCGAGCGTGAGCGCCAGTCGGAAAATGTGCTGCCCCGCATCCGCACGATGCTTGGCCCGGATCGCCCGTTTACCCTTGAGTGGGTCAGCGTCTATACCTTCCAGTGTCGCCGCATGGACCGCTTCGCGCACGGGCGGGTACTGTTCGCCGGCGATGCTGCGCACCAGGTGTCGCCGTTCGGTGCGCGCGGCGCGAACAGCGGCATCCAGGATGCCGACAACCTCGCCTGGAAGCTCTGCGCGGTGCTGCGCGGCGAGGCGCCGCCCGCGCTGCTCGAAAGCTACGACGCCGAGCGGGTGCCGGCCGCCGACGAGAACATTCTCCATTCCACCCGCAGCACCGATTTCATCACGCCCAAGAGCGACGCGAGCCGCGCGCTGCGCGACGCCACCCTGCAGCTCGCCGAGTTCTTTCCGTTCGCGCGCCGCCTGGTCAACAGCGGGCGGCTGTCGTTGCCCTCGGTGTACCGCGACTCGCCGCTCAACACGGCGGACGACGCCGCGTTCGGCCAGGACGCCTGCGGGCCGGGGGCCCCGGCGGCGGACGCGCCGGTCGACACCCGCGACGGCCGCAGCTGGCTGATCGACGAGGTCGGCGGCCGCTTCGACCTGCTCTACTTCGCCGGCGCGGACGGCGTGCCCGACGCCCTGCGCGAACGGTTCGAGGCGCTGCGCCGGCAGCCGGTGCCGGTCGAGACCACGGTGATCTCGGCGCGCGGCATGCGCCCGGATGTCGGCCGCTACTTCGAGGACATCGACGGTCTGTTCGCCGCCCGCTACGACGCCGCGCCCGGCAGCGCCTGGCTGCTGCGGCCGGACCAGCATGTGTGCGCGCGCTGGCGGCGCTTCGATCCCGATCGCGTCCGCGCCGCCCAGCGGCGCGCGCTGGCACTGCCTGCACTGGAGACCGTGACATGAAGCTCAGGCTCGAACCCAACCTCGACGCGCCGGACGATTTCTACCAGGCGCTGGTCGACCTCCACCGCGACCTCGATGCCGCGCAGACCCTGCTCGTCAATGCACGGCTGATCCTGCTGCTCGCCAATCACATCGGCGATGGCGGGGTGCTGCGCGAGGCGCTGAGGCTCGCCCGCGACCCCGCCGCCGGCGCACCCGCGCCCGCCCGTTCCTGAGGAGCCCCCGATGAGCAACCGCTGGATCAGTTTCCCGCGCAGCGAAGGCGAACATTCCCGCCAGGCGCACGCCGACCTGCCGCCCGGAACCTTCGAGCGCGAGATGAGCAAGGAAGGCTTCTTCGGCCCGAGCGCGCATTTCCATCATCGTCATCCGCCTACCGGGTGGAGCGCCTTCGAGGGCGCGCTGCAGCCGCGCGCCTTCGACCTCAACCGTCTCGGCGCCGATGCCGCCAGCCCATGGAGCGCGCCCCGCGTGCTCGGCAACGCCGACCTGCAGCTGCGCATGTTGCGCTGCAGTGCCGCGATGGATCATCTGGTGCGCAATTCCGACGGCGACGAGCTGCTGTTCGTGCACGACGGCGCCGGAGACCTGTTCTGCGACTGGGGCCGGCTGCCCTATCGCGACGGCGATTACATCGTGCTGCCGCGCGGCGCCATGTGGCGACTGGAGCCGGCCGCCCCGACGCTGCTGCTGCTCGCCGAGTGCACGGAAGGCAGCTACCAGCTGCCGGACAGAGGCCTGGTCGGCGCCCACGCGATCTTCGACCCGGCGGTGCTGGAAGTACCCCGGATCGACGACGCCTTCCGCGCGCAGCAGGACGAGCGCGAAACCCGCGTGGCGGTGAAGCGGCGCGGCCGGCTGTCCGTCATCACCTATCCCTTCAACCCGCTGGACGCGGTCGGCTGGCACGGCGACCTGGCGCCGGTGCGCCTGAACTGGCGCGACATCCGGCCGCTGATGAGCCATCGCTACCATCTGCCGCCGTCGGCGCACACCACATTCGTCGCGCGCAATTTCGTGGTGTGCACTTTCGTGCCGCGGCCGATCGAATCCGATCCCGGCGCGCTCAAGGTGCCGTTCTTCCACAACAACGACGACTACGACGAGATCATCTTCTATCACCGCGGCGAGTTCTTCTCGCGCGACAACATCCGTCCCGGCATGATGACGCTGCACCCCTGCGGCTTCACCCACGGCCCCCATCCCAAGGCCTTTGCCACCGGCGCGCGCGCCGCGCGGCGCGAGACCGACGAGGTCGCGGTGATGATCGACACGCGCTATCCGGTCGAGGTCGCCGCGCTGCCTGCCGGCGTCGAGGACGGCGGCTACGTGAATTCCTGGAAAGCCGCGGCCGTGCCGGCCTGAGCGCAGGAGCGCCCGCGATGAAGCTTGCCTCGCTCAAGTCCGGCCGCGACGGCCGTTTACTGGTGGTGTCGCGCGACCTGTCGCGCGCGGCAACGGCCGACGACCTGGCGCCGACGCTGCAGTCGGCGCTCGATGACTGGGCGCGACTTGCCCCCGCGCTCCAGGCGCGCGCCGATCAGCTCGAGGCCGGCCGCCTGGGCAACGCTATCGCCTTCGATCCCGCCGCGTGCGCCTCGCCGCTGCCGCGCGCTTACCAGTGGGCCGACGGTTCGGCCTATGTGACCCATGTCGAGCTGGTGCGCAAGGCACGCGGCGCCCAGATGCCGGCGGAGTTCTGGACCGATCCGCTGATGTACCAGGGCGGTTCCGACGGTTTTCTCGGCCCCTGCGACCCGATCGGCGCGCAGTCCGAAGACTGGGGCATCGACTTCGAGGGCGAGGTGGCGGTCATTGTCGACGACGTGCCGATGGGCGTTTCGCCCGCGGCGGCGCGCGGCTGCATCCGGCTGCTGATGCTGGTGAACGATGTCAGCCTGCGCAATCTCATCCCGGCGGAGCTCGGCAAGGGCTTCGGTTTTTTCCAGAGCAAGCCGGCCAGCGCCTTCTCGCCGGTGGCGGTCACCCCCGATGAGCTGGGCCCCGCCTGGGATGGCGCGCGGCTGCATCGCCCGCTGCAGGTAACCCTGAATGGCGTGCGTTTCGGCGCCCCGGACGCCGGCACCGACATGACCTTCGACTTTCCTCAGCTAATTGCGCACGCCGCGAAGACGCGCGCGCTGTGCGCCGGCTCCATCATCGGCTCGGGCACCGTCTCGAACGCCGACCGCGCGGCGGGTTCCGCCTGCATCGCCGAGAAACGTATGCTGGAAACCCTCGAGCACGGCAAGCCGTCCACGCCCTTCATGCGTTTCGGCGACCGGGTCCGCATCGAGATGACCGGCCTCGACGGCCGCTCGATCTTCGGCGCCATCGACCAGGTGGTGAAGCGATATCGCCCGGCCTGACGCGCAGGCGCCGCCCGGCGCTTGCTGGATAATCGCAACATGGCTTCCCCGGCGTTGTCTTTCCTGATGCGCTTGCTGCGCCGCCTCGCCCTGGCGGTGGTGGGCGGGGCGCTGCTGCTCGCCGCCGCCCTCGCCTACGTGGTCTTCGTGGGAATCACCCTCGACGCCGGCTGGCTGCGCACGCCGGTCGCCGGCGTGTTCAGCGAAAACCTCGGGCGCGAAGTGCGCTTCGAGGGCGCAATGGAACTCGAGCTGTCCGCGCAGCCGAAGCTGCGGGTATCGGGGTTTCAAATCGCCAACGCGCCGGGCTTCGACGGCGAGTTCGCCTCGCTCGGCGAGGCTCGGCTCAATCTCGATCTGTGGCCGCTGCTGCAGAACCGCCTGCAGATCGAGCGGCTGTCCGGCAGCGACGTGCGCATCCGCCTGCAGCGTACGGCCAACGGCGCGGCCAACTGGCGCTTTTCCCGCAGCGCTGCCGCGCCCGCCGCGGCAGCGCCCGAGACGCAGAGCGTGGACGCCGGGGCGGTGCTGGCGCGGCTCGATATCCAGCAGGTCGCGCTGGAGAGAGTCAGCGTCGAATACATCGGCGCCGACGGCGTGAGCCACTGGTTCGAGCTGCGTGCGCTGCAGGCCGATGCGCCGGCCGGCCGGCCGATGACGGCGCTGATGGAAGGTACGGTGGAGAAACAGTTTCCCTATCGCGTCGAGTTCACCGGCGGCGAACTGGCGGCGCTGGCCGATCCGGCCCGGCCCTGGCCGGTGGACCTGACCCTCACCTTTCTCAGTTCCACCCTGACGCTCAGCGGCACGGTGTCCGGCGAGCGCGGCGAGATCCGCTTCGGGCTGGGAACCGAGACCCTGTCCGAATTCGAGCGACTGTTCCAGACCGAGCTGCCGCGGGTGGGCGCCACCGGGCTTGCCGGGCTGGTGAGCTACCAGCCCGGCCTGGTGAAGGTCGCGCAGATCGCCGGCGTGATGGGGCTCAGCAACATGCTCGGCGAGCTTCAGTTCGACTACAGCGGCGCGCGCCCGCGCGTGTCCGGCCACCTGGATCTGCCCACCCTGGATCTGCGGCCGTTCCTCACCCGCAAACCGCCGCGCACCCAGCCGGAGGCGCCGCCGCCCGATATGGCCGCCTTGTATCGCGACCTCGCCGCGGCGAGCTTCAACCTGCAAGAGCTCGCGGCGATGGACGCCGACGTGACCCTGGGCGTGCAGCAGTGGCTGAGCCTGCCCGGCGACGTGCGCGACGCCCGCCTGCATCTCTCGCTGGAGGCCGGGCGGCTGGAAGCGCCGGTCGAGGTCAGCGTTACCGGCGTTACCCTCGCCGGGCGCGTGCTCGCGGATGCCACCCAGTCGCCGCCGCGCTTCGAGCTGGGTCTGCGCACCCGTGATTCCCGCCTCGGCGGGCTGGCCGAGCTGCTGACCGGCGCGCCCGGCATCGACGGCCACGTCGGACGCCTGGACCTCGACCTGGCCGCCACCGGCGATCGCGTCAGCGACCTGGTGCGCAGCCTCGATCTGCGCCTGCTGCTCAGGCAGGGGCGGTTGTCCTACGGCAACCTCGAAGGCGGGCGGCCGGTCGAATTCACCCTCGATCAGCTGGAAATCGCGCTGCCCGCCGGCAAGGCCATGCACGGCGCGCTGCGCGGTTCGCTGCTGGGTGTGCCCCTGCAGGCGAGCGTGCAGGGCGGCCCGCTGGAGCAGACCATGCTCAAGGCGCAGACGCCGATCGATTTCGAAGCCCGCTCCGGCAACGTTCGCGCGCGGTTGCGCGGTCTGCTTCAGCCCCCCACCGAGTCACAGGGACCCGATCTGTCGTTCGAAGTGTCGGCATCGCGCGCCGGCGACATCGCGCGCTGGTTCGGGCTGCGCCCGGGCGCCGACGCGCCGCTGGCGATGTCCGGGCGGCTGGCAATCGAAACCGATACCTGGCGGCTGGCCGATTTTCGTTTCCGCCTCGGGCGCAGCCGCCTCGCCGCGCAGGTGTCCCGCACCGGTATCGACAGCCAGCCGCTCATCACCGGGCAGCTGTCCGCCGACACCATCGACCTCGCGCAGCTCGAGGCCATGCTGCCGAAACCGCAGAGCAAACCCGCCGCGGAAGCGCCCGGCCGCCCGGTGCTCGACATACCGATCCTGCCGAAAGGCATCGATCTTGGCGACGCCGACGTCGAGGTCGGGGTGGCGCGCTTCGAGGGCAGCCCGCTCGCGGTGCGCGACGTCTCCTTCCAGGGCCGCATCCGCGAAGGCTACATGCATCCGTCGCAGTTCCGCGCCGACGTCGCCGACATCGCGCTGTCCGGCGCGGTGCTGCTCGATCTGCGCGGCCAGGAACCGCGCGCCGCGCTGTGGCTGTTCGCGCGGCAGGCCGACGTTGGTGCGCTGCTGCGCCGCCTCGGGCTGGCGCGCGAGCTGGATGCCGGCATCGACCAGCTCGCGCTGTACCTGGATGCGCGCGCCAGCCGCCTGGGCGACATGCTCGCGCGCTCGCTGCTCACCGCCACGCTCTCTGGCGGACGCGTGACCCTGCGCGACCGCAACCTGGGCGGCGAGGCCCGCGTCGCGGTGAGCACCGGCGAGCTCAATGCGCAGCCCGGCCAGCCGGTAAAGCTGTCGATCGAGGGAACGCTCGATGACATCCCGGTGCGTATCGGCATGGAAGCCGCCCCGGCAACGCAACTGGTCGACGCGACGCAGTCGCTGCCCTTCCGCCTGTCGGGCACGGCC
>CALJLA010000034.1 GCA_937983055.1 uncultured Pseudomonadota bacterium | reverse complement strand
CTTCAACGCCATCCAGCTCGCCAACAACCTGCTGGCGGCCCTGATCGACAACCATATCCATCACGGCAACACGCTCGACATCGATCCGCGCCGCGTCACCTGGAAACGGGTGCTCGACATGAACGACCGGGCGCTGCGTCAGATCGTGGTGTCGCTCGGCGGGCCGGGCAACGGCTACCCGCGGGAAGACGGCTTCGACATCGTAGTGGCGTCGGAAGTGATGGCGATTCTCTGCCTCGCCGACTCGATGGCCGACCTCAAGGCGCGGCTCGGTCGCATCGTGGTGGGCTACACCCGCGGGCGCAGGCCGGTGCATGCCGCCGACCTGAACGCCCATGGCGCGATGGCAGTGCTGCTGAAGGACGCGATCAAGCCCAACCTGGTGCAGACGCTGGAGAACAACCCGGCGATCATCCATGGCGGCCCGTTCGCCAACATTGCGCATGGCTGCAACTCGGTGATCGCCACCCGCACCGCTCTCAAGCTCGGCGATTACGTGGTGACCGAGGCCGGATTTGGCGCCGATCTCGGCGCCGAGAAATTCGTCAACATCAAGTGCCGCAAGTCGGGATTACGGCCGGATGCCGCGGTGATCGTGGCCACGGTGCGCGCGCTCAAGTACCACGGCGGCGCCGACGCCAAGGCGCTCAATGTCGAGAATCTGCAGGCGCTGGAGCAGGGCTTTTCCAACCTGGAGCGGCATTTGCTCTCCTTGCGCGACGTCTACGGTCTGCCCTGCGTGGTGTCGGTGAATCATTTCGTGCACGACACCGAAGCCGAACTGTCACTGCTGCAGCGCAAGTGCGAGTCGCTCGGGGTGCCGGTAGTGCTGGCGCGGCATTGGGCCCAGGGCGGTGCCGGCGCCGAAGCGCTCGCCCGGGAAGTGGTGTCGCTGGCCGAATCGGGCAAGGCGAAGCTGCGCTTCACCTACCCCGACGAGCTGCCGCTCGCCGCCAAGATCGAGACCCTGGCGAAGCAGGTGTATGGCGCCGCCGGCGTGTCGATCGAGGCAGGCGCGGGTACCCGCCTGCAGGAACTCGAGCAGGAAGGCTACGGCCGCTTGCCGGTGTGCATCGCGAAGACGCAGTACTCGTTTTCGAGCGATGCGTCGCTGCGCGGCGCGCCCACCGGCCATACCCTGACGGTGCGCGAGCTGCGGCTGTCGGCCGGGGCGGAGTTCGTGGTGGCGGTATGCGGGGACATCATGACCATGCCCGGCTTGCCCAAGGTGCCGGCGGCGGACAAAATCGATCTGGCCGACGACGGCAGCGTGGTTGGCCTGTTCTGAGGCGGCGCCGCGGCCGGGCCGCCACCCTTGCACACGATGACGACACACTTCAAGCAGCTGACCGCCCTGCCGGTCGAGCAGGGCGACAGCGAGGCCGCCCAGGCGCTCGAGTGGCTGCACCAGAACATTCCCTGCCAGGCCGCCTGCCCGGCGGGCACCGATGTGCCCGCTTATCTCGAAGCGATCTATCACGGCCGCTACGCCGAGGCCTACGAGGTCAACCGGCGCGACCACGTATTTCCGGCGGTGCTCGGACGGGTGTGCTCGCGGCCCTGCGAGTAGGCCGGCCGCCACGGCTGGGAAGGCAACGGCGACTCGGTCGCCATCTGCTTTTCCAAGCGCTCCGCCGCCGACTTCGGCGAGACCGCACCGGTGGTGCTGCCGCCGCAGTTTGCGAAGTCCGGCCGCCGTGTCGCGGTGATCGGCGCCGGCCCGGCGGGGCTTGCCTGCGCGCGCGATCTGGCGCTGTTCGGTCATGAGGTCGTGGTGCTGGAACGGCATGCGCGCCCCGGCGGCATGATGAACCAGGGCATTCCGGCGTTCCGGCTGCCGCGCGCGATCATCGAGCGCGAGATCGGGCAGGTGGCGGCGATCGGGGTATCGATCCGCTGCGGCGTAATGGTGGGCCGCGATGTCACGCTGCAACAACTGGCAGACGAGTTCGACGCCGTAGTGATGGCGGCCGGTACCCTGCGGCCCAACCTGCTGGACCTTCCCGGCGCGTCGCTGGCCGGCCTGGAACACGGACTGGATTTTCTGCTGCAGGTGAACGAGGCGGGACGGCAAACGCTCGGGCACCAGGTGGCGGTAATCGGGGGCGGCTACACCGCAATGGACTGCGCGCGCAGCGCGGTGCGGATGGGTGCGCAGGTTGGCGTGTTCTATCGTCGTGCGCGCGAGGACATGGTGGTGCTTCCCGGTGAACTGGAAGAATTGCTCGACGAAGGCGGCGCGCTCGAGAACCAGGTGTCGCCGCTCGCCTTCGAAGGCGAGGCGTCGGTTGCCGGCGTGCGTTTCGTCCGTACCCGCGCGGGTGCGGCGGGGCGCGACGGGCGACGTGTGCCGGAGGCAGTACCGGGCAGCGAATTCGTCGCCGGCGCCGACACCGTCATTCTCGCCACCGGCCAGTTTCCGGACACCGGCTGGATCGATGCCGGGCTGCGCGGGCGCCTGGTGGCGGCCGATGGGTGGCTTGCCAGCGACAAGGCCCACCACACGGCGCATCCGAATATCTTCGTCGCCGGTGATTTCGCGCTGGGCGCGACCACACTGATCCAGGCCATCGGCCATGCGCGCAATTGCGCGCGCACCGTCGATCTGCGGCTGATGTCGGCGCAGCGTACCCGTCGGGTGGCCCGCGTCGGGCCGGCCTTTATGTCGAAGGCGCCGGGCGGACGCACCACCGGCCGAAGCGCCGAGATGAACGTGATCCCGATCCACCCGATGCCGACCCTGCCGGTGGCCGAACGCGGCGGCCCGGCCGAGGTGGAAACCGGCTACGACCCTGCGACGGCGCGCGAGGCGGCGTCGCGCTGCTACCTGTGCCACTACAAGTTCGAGATCAACGACGCGAAGTGCGTGCTGTGCGACGAGTGCCTCAAGGTCAAGCCGGTAGACCATTGCATCGTCGAGGTGGCCGACCTGCATCGCGACGAGGAAGGGCGCATCATCGGTTACCGCCGCATCGAGCCCGGCGCCACCGATTCGCTGTACTACAACCGGCTGTGGATCGACCAGAATCAGTGCGTGCGTTGCGGGCGCTGCGAGGCTGCCTGTCCGGTCAACGCCATCACCATCCAGAAGGTCAGCCTCACGGAAGTCGCCGCCTGACCGGGGTTGGACAAAAACGCCAAGTAAAGAGCAGCTTGGCGAAATCGGGCGCTTCCCAAACTGCAAGACCTGCGCCTATACTTTGCGCATTCGCGCGAAACCCGCGCCCGGCGCGGGCAGCGAATGTTTCACGGTTTTGCGGAGTTTTCGAAAGTGGCGCTGATTCTTGCTGTGGACATGGCCGGGGTGCCAAGCCGCTGGCTGATTGTCGAGGACGCCATCACCTACTACGCACGGCGGATGGTGGCATGGTCGCTCGGCGACGTGGTCGCGACCTATCACGGCGGCACGTCGCGGCTGACCGGCGAGCGGTCCGAAATTTCCACGCGCAGCATCATTGCGATCAAGGGCGCGGTCGACTTCCTGAAGGACCGGCACGTCGAACCGCATCTGTCCAATGCCGCGCTTTTTTCGCGCGACCGTCACGTCTGCGCCTACTGCGGCGGCACCTATCGCGAGCGCGATCTGTCGCGCGACCATGTGGTGCCGGTACATCAGAACGGCAAGGACCGCTGGATGAACGTGGTGACCGCCTGCCGCAGTTGCAACATCCGCAAGGGCGGCCGTTCGCCGGAAGCGGCGGACATGCCGCTGTTGTACCTGCCGTACGTGCCCAATCGCTACGAGCACCTGATCCTGCAAAACCGCCGCATTCTGCAGGACCAGATGGACTACCTGATGGCAAAAGTGCCCAAGCACAGCCGTCTGCACGCCTGAGCGGCGGCGCGCGCACCCGGGCCGGCGTCGTGGCGCCGGCCCTTTTCGTATCAGAGACGACACCGGCGCCTTACGGTGAACGAAGCGCCTGCCGCCGGCGTCTCACCCGTTCGAAGATCACGCGGAACCGATCATGAAGAAGCTCTTGCTCGTTCTTGCCGCCCTGCTGATAGCCGGCGGTTGCCAGACCAACCCGATCAGCGGGCGTTCGCAGTTGATGCTGGTGTCGGAAGACACTGCCATCTCCGCCTCGAAGGAGGCCTACGTCGCGATGCTCAAGCCGATCGACGACAAGGGCAAGCTCGACAACGACCCGGTCACCCGCGCGCGGGTGGTGACGATCACCGAACGGCTGGTCGCGCAGGCTATCCGCTACCGCCCGGAGACCGAGCAGTGGCAATGGAGCGTTCACGTGATCGACGACCCGAAGACGGTCAACGCCTGGTGCATGGCCGGCGGCCGCATGGCCATCTACACCGGGCTGATCCAGCAGCTCAACGCCACCGACGACGAGATTGCCCAGGTCATGGGCCATGAAATCGCCCATGCGCTGCTTGCGCACACCGCCGAAAAGATGTCGCGGGCGATGGCCATGCAGGCCGGCCTCGGGGTGCTTGCCGTCACCACCGACCAGCCGCTCGCGGTGCAGGGCGCGGCGCTGGCCGCGGTGGTGGCGCTCGAACTGCCGAACAGCCGCGAGGCCGAGTCCGAAGCCGACCGCATCGGCATCGAGCTGGCGGCAAAGGCGGGCTACGACCCGCGCGCCGCGGTCACGCTGTGGCGCAAGATGGGCGAGGCGAGCGGCGGCAAGGGCGGGCTGGAGTTCCTTTCCACTCACCCGGCGCCGCAGCGGCGAATGGAGGCGCTGTCCGCCCGGGTGCCGGAGATGATGCCTTACTACCGCGACCCGGCGCCGAGACCGGTCTTCCCGCTGCCCAGGGACACGACGCTGGGTGCCGGCAAGCGCGGCGGCTGAAACGGGGCGCGCGCCCCGCATGAACGCACTCCATCGGGGGGAACCATGGCCAGAAGCGAAGCGGTGCGCTTTGCCGGCGCATCCGGCGCCGGGCTGGCGGCGCGGCTCGATTTTCCTGACGGCGAACCGTCGGCCTTTGCGCTGTTCGCTCACTGTTTCACCTGCTCGAAGGACACGCGCGCCAGCACCTACATCGCGCGCGCCCTGGCCGACGCCGGCATTGCGGTGCTGCGTTTCGATTTCACCGGGCTGGGCGGCAGCGAGGGCGAATTCGCCAGCACCAATTTCTCGTCGAACGTCGACGACCTGGTGGCGGCGGCCGGATATCTGCGCGCGCAGCACCAGGCGCCGAGGCTGCTGATCGGCCACAGTCTGGGCGGGGCGGCGGTGCTGGCGGCGGCGGGCCGTCTCGACGATGCGGCGGCGGTCGCCACCATCAACGCGCCCGCCGATCCCGCGCATGTACTGCACCTCATCAAGGATTCCGCGCCGCGGATCGAGGCCGAGGGCGAAGCCGAGGTCACGCTGCACGGCCGCAGGTTTCGCATCCGCCGGCAGTTCATCGAGGATGTTTCGGAGCGCAGGCTGACCGACGAGCTTGGACGGATGCGCAAGGCGCTGCTGGTGTTCCACGCGCCGCTGGACAGTACCGTGCCGGTCGACAACGCGTCGCGCATCTTCACTGCCGCGAAGCATCCCAAGAGCTTCGTGTCGCTGGACGGCGCCGATCATCTGCTGTCCCGCCGGGAGGATGCGACCTATGTGGGCCAGGTGCTGGCCGTGTGGGCGCAGCGCTACATCGGCGCCGCCGAGACGTCAGCAGCCGGCGAGCCTGCGCTGGAGCCCGGGGTGGTGGAGGTGGCGGAGGATGGGCGCGGCCGATACTCGCAGCGGGTGCGCGCGCGGCACCATCGTCTGAGCGCGGACGAGCCGGCATCGGTCGGCGGCAACGATCTCGGTCTGACGCCCTACGAGCTGCTGTCCGCCGCGCTTGGCGCGTGCACCGCGATGACCCTGCGCATGTACGCCGAGCACAAGCGGCTGCCGCTGGAGAGCGTGTCGGTTCGGCTGACTCATGACAAGATCCACGCCGCCGACTGCGAGGACTGCGAGACCCGCGAAGGCAGGATCGACCGCATCGACCGCGTCATCACGCTGACCGGCAACCTGGACGGCGCACAGCGCCAGCGGCTGCTGGAGATCGCCGATCGCTGCCCGGTGCACCGCACCCTCCATTCGGAGGTGGTGGTGCGCAGCCGGCTCGCCCCGGCGCCGGGCTGAGCGATCAGGCCGGCACCAGCGCGCTTTCCAGCGCACGGGCGAGCCGCACGAGCATCTCGGCGATCTCGCCGTCGCTGACGTTGAGCGCCGGCATGAAGCGCAGCGTCGACGGCCGCGGCGAGTTGATCAGCAGGCCGAGGCTGCGCGCCTGCGCGACCACGGCGCTGCCGGCGTCGCGGCCGAGTTCCAGCGCCTGCAGCAGCCCGGGTCCGCGCACCTCGCCAAGTTCGTAGCGCGCCGACAACTTCCGCAGACCCCCGCGCAGCGTCTCGCCGCGCGCTTCAACGCCCTCCAGAAATCCCGGTGCGGTTACCGCATCGAACACCGCGCAGCCGGCGGCGCTCATCAGCGGGTTGCCGTTGAAAGTGCCGCCCTGGTCGCCGTGCTCGAAGCAGCTGACCGATTCGCGTGCGAGCAGGGCGGCCAGCGGCACGCCGCCGCCAAGTCCCTTGCCCAGCGTCATGATGTCCGGCCGCACGCCGTGGCGCTGGCAGGCGTACAGCGTGCCGGTGCGCCCCATGCCGGTCTGCACCTCGTCGAGGATCAGCAGCACGCCGCGCGCCTCGGTCAGCCGGCGCAGCGCGCGCAGATACTCGCCGTCGACCGGCAGCACGCCGGCTTCGCCGAGCACCGGCTCGAGCATGACCGCGACGGTGCGCTCGCCGATGGCGGCGTCGACGGCCGCGAGATCGTTGAGCGGCACCTTCGGAAAGCCGGGCACCTTCGGCTCGAACAGGGCGGCCCACTGCGGCTTGCCGGAGGCGGCCATCGTCGCCAGCGTGCGGCCGTGAAAGCCGTTGTGCAGGGTGACGATTTCGTGTGCGCCGGCGCGGTGCAGCGCCCCCCACTTGCGCGCCAGCTTGATCGCGCCCTCGTTGGCCTCGGCGCCGCTGTTGGCGAAGAACACCCGCTCCAGGCCGCTGGAGGCGGTCAAACGCGAAGCCAGCGTCAGCGCGCGGTCGTTGTAGAAGGCCGGGCTGGGGTTGATCAGCCGCGCCGCCTGCCCGGCGATGGCCTGCACCACCGGCGCCGGCGAATGGCCGAGACAGTTCACCGCCCAGCCCTGCACGAAATCGAGATACTCGCGCCCGAGGTGATCGGTAAGCCAGCTGCCGCGGCCGTGCACGAACACCAGCGGGGGACGCGCCGCGATGTCCATCAGGGAATCAACCGGGTAGTGCAGGGGATCGAGCGCGGTTTCGGTATACATGTCGGGTCGCCTCAAGAAACAAAAAAGGCCACGAGGTTCGCTCGTGGCCCTGGGGTCGAATGCGTTGCCGGCTTATCGGCTCATCGACGTCCGCGCGCACGAGCGCCGCGGTGCGGGGGGCGCACCGTGCGGTTCGAGCGTCGCTGAAAAGATGCCGTCTGCATGCGGGGATTCTTGCGGGGCCGGGCGTCGCCTGTCAAGCGCGCCTCAGCGCAGCACCCCGGAGGCTTCGGCTTCGGCAATGACGCGTTGCACGTCTTCGTCCAGCATCAGGCGCTCGGCCTGCAGCGCGCGCGCCGCCTTCGCCACCGCCGCGACATAGCCGGCGTGATCGCCGTAGAGCTCTTCGAGCGAGGGGCGCGGGTCGCCGGCGGCGTCCGCTTCGGCGCGCGTTCTCGCCAGGGGAATCATCGAGCCGAGCAGGTCGCACAGGTCGGGCCCGCCGAAGGCCGGGGTGCGGGTATTCCAGCCGAGCAGGGTTGCGGTCGGCGCCTCGACGAACGGATGGCGGATGCCGGCGATCTCGTTGCCGAGCGCGTCGACCTGGGGCACCAGCACCTGGTGCGGCGCCATGGTCTCGGGAATGAGCTTGTCGATCACCCCGGAATTGAAGCGCACCCGCGGGCCGAAGTCGCGATCGCCCGAGCCGTTGTGCAGTCCGTGGTAGGCGAGCCCCGGTATCGCCGGCAGTTTCAGTTCCTCCGGACGCACCAGGGTGCCGTCGGCAATGAGCGGCACCCGCATCGGCGGCGGCGCCTTGTTCCCGGTCACCCATTCATCGAGCGCCACCACCAGAGCGCGCAGCATCGGGCCGGGATGCACCGGGTTGGACAGCTGCTCGCATTGCCGCCCGGCGATGCCGCGGTGCGGCGGCTCGCCCTTGAAGCCGCCGTGCTGAAGGCTGGACAGCAGATAGCGGCGCACCTTGGGCGACTCGCTGAAATCCATCGTGGCGCCCTCGCTGGCGCCGGTGAGCGAGGCGCGGAACTGCCAGTATTCGTTCGAGGTGTCGGTGTGGATGATCTTCGGGTCCCACAGCGGTTTCTTCAGGATGCCGTCCTGCACTCTGGTGAAGGGGTTCACCCGCACCGCGTACTGGCGCGGAAAGTTTGTGTCGGGCACGTAGCGTTCGCGGTGCTGCTGGGAAAACGGATTGGGCTGCGCGAACCGGTAGTTGAGGAACAGCTTGTGCACCCCGGCCACGTGAATCAGCATGCCGTCGCACACCCGGCGCTCCTGCTCGTCGACGTTGAAGCCCTGGTACAGGAAATCGCGCAGGTACATGCCGCTCGAGGAAATGCCGAGGCAGAGCGTGTGCTTGAGGCCGTGCACCGGATTGGGATTGCCGGCGGCGTCCTGCGCCTCGTTGCGCAGGAAGGCGACGAAGTCGCGGCTGGTTGCATAGCCCAGCCCCATGACCGGCGAGCCGGTGGCGCGATAGATCAGGTGATAGTTGCGATCGTTGCGGAAACCGTTCTTCAGGCAGATGTGGGTGGCCGAGGGCGTGCCCGGCCAGCCTTCGGGGCAGTGCGCGAATGCCCATTCGTCCTCCGGCACCGGCTCCCCGCGCGGGATGCCCGGTCCGCTCGGCCGCGGGGAGTCGCTGGCGACGACGTAGAGTTCGGCCTGGGCCTGGGTCCGGTCGGTCGACACCGCGGGATAGGGCTTGAACGCCGCCCCGCCCGACAACGGCAGGGTGAAGGGCTGCCCGCCGTCGAAATTGCGGTCGGAAAACTCCGTCAGGATGCGCTCGGTCAGCGGCTGTTCGGCGGTGCCGGCGATCGGAAACGCCACTGTCAGCCGGTGGTCGCCGGGCGCGATGTCCGCGCCCCAGCCGACCCAGGCGATCACGTAGCCTCGGCGCATCAGGAAACCGTTGCCGAAATCCGCCGGCGCCATCGGGTTGTTCATGTTGGCGTCAGCGGCGGTGTCGTGCAGCCGGCCGAAGGCGATCTTGCGGCCGCGGTTGTTCACCTCGAAAAACAGGCGGCCATTGCCCCTGGCGAGATCCACCGGTTTGAGAATCACCATGTCGGCGGAAAACTCCACCTGGCCGCGGTCGTTCAGGCGCGCGCGGTCGAGGTCGAACACCGGCGTGTTGCGCCGGTGGGTCGGGTCGACCTCGAACCAGGCGCGGCCGGTGAGCTTTTCGTATGGGCCGCTGGCGCCGAAAGGCTGGCCCCCGGCAACCACTTCGCGTTTTTCGATTTCCAGGCGGGTCAGGCGTGCCTGGGCCGGCAGCGCGATCAGTGATAACAGCACGGCGGCGACCAGCAGGCGCGCGCCAACAGCGAGAGTTTTCATGAATCCGTTCCGGGCAATTCGGCGAAAGCGCGCAGTCTGAACGAGGGCCTTCGCCCCGGCAAGCCGTACCCGGCGTCAGCCGTGGAACTTGCCGCCGTTCCAGCGCAGTTGGTTGAGCGCCGGCGATACGCGGTAGCGCTCCTCGCCGTAGTGCGCGCGCAGATGCTCAAGCACGCTGGCGACGAAGGCAGGCCCGAGCCGGTCGGCCCAGGCCAGCGGCCCGATCGGGTAGTGCGTGCCGAGCAGCATGGCCGTGTCGATGTCGGGCGCATCGGCAATGCCCTGGGCGGCGACATCGGCCGCTTCGTTGGCCAGCATCGCCACCGTGCGCATCACCACCATGCCGGCGATGTCGGTTAGTGGCGTGACCCTGAACCCGGCCTTCTGCAGGTTGCCGACCACCGCGACATAGGCCTGCTCGTGACACTGGTCGGCGCGCGTCACCGCCACACGCGGGCTTTTCTGGTAGTCGAAGCACAGGTCGATCAGCACCAGGTCGCGGCGATGTTCCTCGGCCGCGCGCCGGGTCGCTGTGCGCCCGTCGGTCAGCGCGACATTGGCTGCGCCGATTTCCACATGTGCGGGGCCTTTCGATACCTTGATGTCGACGCCGGCCTGGGTCAGGCGATCGAGCAGCGGCTGCAGCGGCGCGATCTCGCCGACCACCGCGATCTTGCCCGCCGCTTCCAGCGGGGCTTCCTCCACTGGCACGGGATGATCGGCGTCGGCGCCGTAGTCGAAGAAGCCTTTGCCGCTCTTGCGCCCGAGCCGCCCGGCGCGCACCAGTTCCTGCTGCAGCAGCGAGGGTGCGTAGCGGCGGTCGTGGCCGAGGGCCTGGAATACCTGGCTGGTCACCGCAAGGTTCACATCCAGGCCGATCAGGTCCATCAGCTCGCAGGGACCCATCGGAAAGCCGCCGCAGTCCCGCATCACGGTGTCGAGTGTCACCGGCGTGCCGGCCTGCTCGGTCAGAAAGCGCATCGCCTCGCTGTAGTACGGCCGTGCTACCCGGTTCACTATGAAGCCGGGACTGGATGCAGTGTGGACCGGCGTCTTGCCCCAGGCCTTCGCGGCGGCCGCCGCCAGCGCGGCCACCGCCGGATCGGTCGACAGTCCGCTGACGATCTCGACCAGCGCCATGCGCGGCGCCGGATTGAAGAAATGCATGCCGACCAGCCGGCCGGGATGCTGCATGCCCTGCGCCAGCGCGGTGATCGAAAGCGACGAGGTATTGCTGGCGATCACGCACTCGGGCGAGACCTCGACCTCGAGTCCGTGATACAGGGTGCGCTTGGCATCCAGGTCCTCGGCAATCGCCTCGACCACGAACGATGCGTCGGCAAGCGCCAGCATCTTGTGCACCGGATGGATACGCGCGGCGGTAGCGGCCGCATCGTCGCGCGAGATCCTGCCGCGTTCGGCCAGTTTTTCCAGGTCTTTCTCGATGGTTTTCTTGCTGCGGTCGCAGGCACCGGGAAAAGAATCCAGCAGATAGACCTCGTGCCCGGCGCGCGCGGCAACCACTGCGATGCCGCTGCCCATGGTGCCGGCACCGATCACCGCGACCTTGGCCGAGGGTGGAAGTGCGTCGCGCATGCTCAGCTCCCGGTGAAGCGCGGCGCGCGCTTCTCCAGGAAAGCGTTCACGCCCTCCCGGTAATCCTGTGTACGCCCCAGCTCGCGCTGCAGATTGCATTCCAGGTCGAGCTGCTGCTCCAGCGTCTGACGCTCGGCGGCGTAGAACGCCTGCTTGGTGCGGGCGAATCCGAGGGTCGGACCGGCGGCAAGGCGTTCAGCCAGCGCCCGCACGGTGGGCATCAGCTCGGCGTCGTCGACGCACTTCCAGATGAGCCCCCAGGCTTCGGCCTGCTCGGCGGTGAGCTGTTCGCCGCTGAGCGCCAGCCCGAGCGCGCGCGCCGTGCCGAGGCGGCCGGTCAGGAAGTGGGTCGCGCCGGCATCCGGCACCAGGCCGAGTTTGCTGAACGCCTGCACGAAGCGTGCGGAGCGCGCCGCGACCACGATGTCGCAGGCCAGCGCGACGCTGACGCCGGCGCCGGCGGCCACGCCGTTCACCGCGGCAATGACCGGCATCGGTAGGGCGCGCAGCGCCAGCACCAGCGGCTTGTAGTTGCGCTCCAGCGATGCGCCGAGATCAGGCGCGGCGGCGCCGGGCGCCACCGCCCGATCCGACAGGTCCTGCCAGGCACAGAATGCG
>CALJLA010000033.1 GCA_937983055.1 uncultured Pseudomonadota bacterium | reverse complement strand
GCGGTGCGTTCTCTACCAGGGCGAGATCCGCCTGACGCCCAACGCGCCAGCGGCGGCGTCCCGGGCCTTGCAGCAGAAACACGTCATAGGAGTCGTAGTGCGGCCCAACGCCGCCGCCCGGCGGGGCGAAGCTCACCATGAGGTCGTCGAGCCTGGCGTGCGGCAGAAAGCAGAACTGCGCGAGCAGCTGCCGCGCCGCCGGCACCAGGCGCTCGACGCCCTGCACGAGCAGGGTCCATCCCCGCGCCGGCAGACTGCGCAGGCGACGCGCGGAAAGCGGGCCGTGCTCGACGGTCCAGCCGCCGGTGCGCACGACCAGCCGGCTCTCGCAGTCTTCGCGGCGCGCCAGTTCGAAAAGCTGGCGCCGGTCGAGCAGTCCGCAGAAATCGGGCAGCGCGCCGCGCACCAGCAGCGGCTGCTTCTGCCAGTAGCGTTGCAGGAATGCCGACGGTGAAAGTCCGCCCAGTAGCGTGTGCTGCACGCGCGGATTATAGCCGGCGAGTTGCTGGCAACACCGCACGCAATTTCGCCCCACACAATTCGGTTAGAATGACTCGGTCGCGCGGAGTGCAAATCCAGTATGGTGCAAGCGGGAGAGGTGGCGCCGGCTTTCGATCTGCCGGATGCCGACATGAATCTGGTCAGCCTGTCGAGCTTCAGACGCTCGCAAAACGTGGTCCTGTACTTCTATCCGAAAGACGACACCCCGGGCTGCACGCTCGAGGCAATCGAGTTCAGCGAGCTGCAGGACGACTACCAGAAGCACGACACGGTGATTCTCGGCGTCAGCCGCGATGACTGCCTCAGTCACGGCTCGTTCCGCGACAAGCACGGCATTACGGTGCAGCTACTGGCCGATACCGACGGCGAGGTGGCCGAACGCTACGGAGTACTGCAGGACAAGCAGATCGAGGGCAAGGGAACCAAGCGCTGCGTCGTGCGCTCGACCTTCGTGATCGACAGGCAGGGCGTGGTCAGGCACGCGCTGTACGGAGTGGCGCCCAAGGGACACGCCGCCGAGGTATTGAAACTCGTCAAGGAGCTGCGTTGATATGCGCATTGAAGAAAACACCGTCGTGTCGATCGACTACGAACTGTTAGATGCTTCCGGCAAGCTGATCGAGCGGACTTCGGCGCCAATCAGCTACCTGCATGGGGGATTTTCCGGAATCTTTCCTCGAGTGGAGGAGGCATTGCAGGGCCGTGCTGTCGGCGACCGCTGCGAGGTCAGGCTCGAGCCCGAGGACGCCTTCGGCGACTACGACGAGCAGCTCGTGCGCGTGGAGCCGCGAGAGCGCTTTCCGTCGAACGTCTCGGTCGGCATGCAGTTCGAGGGCGCGAGCGAAGGCTCGGAGGAGTTCCTGGTGTACACAGTGACCGATGTTGCCGACGACAAGGTCGTGGTGGACGGCAACCATCCGCTCGCAGGCCAGGCGCTGGTGTTCAACTGCACGGTGACCGAAGTTCGCGCTGCAACCCGGGAGGAAATCGCGCACGGGCACGTGCACGGTCCGCACGGCCACCACCATCACTGAGCGGCACGGTTTCCCGCGCCGCGGCGGGCGGTCAGCCGCGCTTGCCGGCGAGCACGTGGATCATTGGCTCGTAGGCTGATTCACGGGAGAAACGCCAGCTGGCGGCCAGCAGCGCGGCCAGCGTGAAGCCCGCCAGCACCGCGAGGTCGGTCGATACCGCAAAATCGGCGCCCATCCGGCCGGCAGGCAGCGCCGCATGCTTGAGCAGATCCACTCCGTAAGTGTAGGGATTGGCCAGCGCGATCCAGCGCAGCAGGTCGGGCAGTTCACGCACCGGATACAGCGAGCCGCTCAGGAAGAATACTGGAAAGATCACGAAGTTCATGATCGCCGCGAAGTTGTCGAGCGTGCGGCTGAATGACGCGGTGATCATGCCGATGCCTGCACATGCCAGGGCAGTGGCGGGCAGGGCTATCGCGAGCAGGCCATATCGCGTCGATGGGCCAAGCAACCCGAGCGCCGCCAGTATCGCGATCAGGAGTAGAGCCTGCAGAACGGCTGCCAGCGCTGCCGACAGCATCTTCGCCACGACAATCCAGTAATGCGGCAGCGGGGCGATGATCATCATGCGCATGACCCCCGATTCCTTGTCGTAGACCGTGGTGAGCGCCGCCAGCATTGCTCCGAACAGCGCGGTCATCCCGATTACGCCCGGCACCAGGAACGCCTGGTATCCGATCCCCTGCGTCGTGCCGACGAAGGAACCCAGGCCCGCGCCGATCACGAACAGCCATATCAGCGGGCGCACCATCGCGGACACCAGGCGGGCGCGCTGGCGGACCATTCGCACCACCTCGCGTTCGAGCACTGCGTACACCGGGCGCGCAATCATCGGGTGAGCTTCCCGCTGTCGGCGACCCACAGGAACACATCGTTCAAATTCGGGCGCCTTACGCGCCAGGCGCTGACCGAATCGCCCAGGCCGGACTGGATGCGCGCCAGCCCATCAAGATCTTCGTCGGGAAAGCGGAAGTAGGCGGTATCCGCTTCGACCAGCGGCGGCCCCAATTCCGGCTCAAGTACGCCGATCACGCGGTCAAGGGCCGCGGACTCGACCTCGATCACATGACGACCGAGCCGCGTTACCAGTTCGCCCGGGGCGCCGGATTCGACCAGAGCGCCCTTGCGGATGAAGGCGACGCGGTGACAACCGTCTGCCTCTTCGAGGTAGTGAGTCGTGAGCAGCACGGTCATGCCGGTGCGCGCTCGCAACTGCTCGATGAACCGCCAGATGCGCCTGCGGTTGGGCAGGTCAAGGCCGATGGTGGGTTCGTCCAGAAACAGAATCTGCGGCTCGTGCAGTACGCCGCGGACGATATCGAGTGCCCTGCGCATGCCGCCGGACAGGGCAGCAACCGGCTTGTTGCGTTGATCGCTCAGGCCGAAGAGTTCGAGCAGCGCCCCGGCGCGCTGCTCGATAACGCGCGGTGCGAGGTTGTACAGCAGCCCTGCGAAGCGCAGATTCTGCGCGACCGTGAGGGTACGATCCAGCGCAGATTCCTGAAACACGAGGCCGATCGACCGGCGCACCTCTACCGGGTTCGATCCCGCATCCAGACCTGCGATGCGAATCTCGCCGGCGCTCGGGCGGATGAGCGTTGCCAGCATATGAATGGTGGTGGTCTTGCCGGAGCCGTTCGGCCCGAGCAGGCCGAAAAACTCGCCGGCCGGGATCTCGAGACTCAGCCCGTTGACCGCGGCAGTCTCGCCGTAGCGCTTGATCAGGCCGGTGGCCGAAATCGCAGACAGCGATCCGACGCCGTCTGCCGGCTTCATGAGACCGGCGTCTTGTCGCGCTTGCCCGAGAGGGCTCGGGAGTTCTTGTCGTCCCGGAACAGGATCACCGGCTTGACGTCGGAGGCGGGCGGCTGCGGCTGCTGAGCACGCTCTACCTGTTCGGTGATCAGATGATGATAAGGGGATTTGTCGCACACGGGGTCGGCGTTCGCGGGGTCCCCGGTGAGCATGTAGGCCTGGCAATGGCAGCCGCCGAAGTCCTTCTCGCGCTCCGGGCAGGTGCGGCAAGGCTCCTTCATCCAGCCTTCGCCGCGAAAGGCGTTGAAAGCGGGCGACTCGTACCAGATCCAGCGCATGTCGTGCTCTCGCACGTTGGGGAAGCTCAGGCCGGGCAGCATGCGTGCTTCGTGACAGGGTAGGACCACGCCGTCTGCCGCGATGTTCAGGAATACCGAGCCCCAGCCGTTCATGCATGCCTTGGGCCGGTTGGCGTAGTAATCGGGTACTACGAAGTAGACCTTCATCCGGTTCCCGACACGGTCACGGAATTCGTTGGTGATCTTCTCCGCGCGCTCGAGCTGCTCTCGGCTGGGCAGCAGGTGCTGGCGGTTCTCAAACGCCCAGGCGTAGTACTGGGTGTTGGCCAACTCGACGTGCTCTGCGCCCATTGCCTCGGCCATCTCCAGGATCTGGCCGACATGATCGATGTTCAGCCGATGCAGCACCACATTCAGCACCATCGGGTAATCGTATTGCTTGATCAGCTTGGCGACTTTCGATTTCAACTCGAAGGTCTTGGTGCTGGACAGGAAATCGTTCAGCTCGCGGGTGGAATCCTGGAACGAGAGCTGAATCTGGCCGAGCCCGCCTTCCTTGAAGGCGGCGATGCGTTTCTCGGTGAGGCCGATGCCGGAGGTAATCAGGTTGACGTAGTAGCCCATCCGGCTCGCTTCCGCCACCATGACCTCGACGTCGTCTCGCATCAGCGGCTCGCCGCCGGAGAGGCCTAACTGCACTGCGCCCAGATCGCGTGCCTGACGAAATGCGCGCAGCCAGTCCTCGGTCGAGATTTCCGGTCCGAACCGGGTGTAGTCGACCGGGTTGTAGCAGAACACGCAGTGCAGCGGACACTTGTAGGTAATCTCCGCGTTCAGCCACAGCGGAGGCTTAATGTTGCCTGATTCGGATCCAGCCTTTTGCATGTGCGGTCTCTAGGAATTCATGTACGTCCCCGCGCAGATCGACGCCGGGAAACGCGGTTTCAAGGTCGCTCACGATCTGGTCAACGCTGAGCTTGCCGTCGATGCGCTTCATGATCTCGCCGGCGCCGCCGGCAAGCCTTACCATCCCCTCGGGATAGAGCAGCACGAACGACTTTTGCGCTTCTTCCCATTGGAACCGGTACTGCCGTTGCAGTTCCGGCACGCTGTCGCCGGTAATCGACAACGCCGAATCACTCATCCGGCATCCCCTGTCCCGCCCCGGCGCGGTCGGGCCCGATGCCGTAGGCGATCTGAATCGTGTCCAGCATCGTCCACAGCACGTCGAGCTTGAACTGCAGTACGTCGAGTGCGCGCTCCTGCTCTGCCCGGGCACGGAAGTGCTCCAGCGTCACACGCAGCCCGTGTTCCACATCTCGGCGTGCCTCGGAAAGGCGCTTGCGGAAGTAGGCATAGCCGCTGGACTCGATCCACGGATAGTACTGCGGCCAGTTGTCCAGCCGCTTCTGGTGAATCTGCGGCGCGAACAGTTCCGTAAGCGACGAGCACACCGCCTCCTGCCACGGCGCGCGACGCGCAAAATTCACGTAAGCGTCCACCGCGAAGCGCACGCCGGGCAATACCCGGTCAAGCGAAGTAATCTCCTCCCGCTTCAGGCCGCAGGCCTCTCCGAGGCGCAGCCATGCCTCGATGCCGCCATCTTCGCCCTCGACGCCGTCGTGGTCGATGATGCGCTTGATCCATTCCCGCCGATGATCGCGATCCGGCATGTTGGCGAGGATGGCCGCATCCTTGATGGGAATGCTGATCTGGTAGTAGAAGCGGTTCAGCACCCAGCCCTGCACCTGTTCGCGGGTGCACTTGCCGCTGTTCATCGCGATATGGAACGGATGGAAGATGTGATAGCGCTTGCCCTTGTCGCGCAGGCGTTGCTCGAACTCCTGTTTGTTCCACGGCATCTTTTCTGCGGCGCCCACTGCGGCCTCCTCGATTAAAGCGCGATTTCCATCCCGTCGAAGGCGACTTCGATCCCGGCGGCCTCGACGGTTCGACGCTGTTCCGAATCCTCGTTCAGGATCGGGTTGGTGTTGTTGATGTGGATAAGAATCTTACGCTGTGCCTTGAGCGGTTTCAGCACTTCCAGCATGCCTCCGGGACCCGACTGCGGCAGATGTCCCATGTCGCGCGAGCGCTTCTTGGCAATACCCAGTGCGATGAGCTCGTCATCGGTCCAGCAGGTGCCATCGACGAGAAGGCAGTCCGCCTCTTCCATGAACGGTTTCAGGTGCGGTTCGATCTCACCCAGGCCCGGGGCATAAAACAGCGACTTCCCGTTGCGCGGGTCGACGATTCGCATGCCGATGTTGTCGCCTTCGTGCGGGTCGTTGCGGTGCGGGGAGTAGGGCGGCGCCTTGCTCGCGAGCGGCACGGCGGTGAAGCGCAGCGGACCGGCCCCGTTTACCGAAAATTCGTTGCCCGATTCGGTCGGCAGGCGATGCCAGTTCACGCCGCAATAATGCTGAAGGATGTTGAAAAGCGGGTTGCCGGTGGTGAGGTCCTCCCGAACCATCTCTGTGCAGTACAGTTCCAGCGGTGGCCCTTCGCGCAGCATCAGCAGGCCCGTCGTGTGGTCGATCTGCGCGTCCATGAGGACCACCGCACGCATGGCGGTGTCGCGAATAGCCCGCGCAGGCTGCAGTCCCGGAAAGGCGCGAAACTGCGCCAGGAGGTCAGGCGAGGCGTTGAACAGCACCCAGTCGGTACCGTCCGCGGATACTGCGATCGAGGATTGCGTGCGAGGCCGGGCGCGAAGGGCGCCTTTGCGCAATCCGTCGCAGTTAGGGCAGTTGCAGTTCCACTGCGGGAATCCTCCGCCGGCGGCGGAACCCAGAACTCGGATCTTCATTGTTTGAGCAGTTTGATGTCGCCGAAAAAACGAAAGCCCCTATCAGGGGCTTTCGCGATTACGCCGCTGCGATTAGCGGTTGGCGATGTACATCGTCACTTCAAAGCCAAAACGCATTTCGGTGTACTCGGGCTTGGTCCACATGGCAAAAGTCTCCACAAAGTTTGGTTAGAATCGCGAACTCTTTTTGTGCCGGGACGTCCGTTGCCCCGCCAACCCGCCGTGCAGGCGCGACCTTAAACACTTGAAGATCGCGTTTTCCGCATTACAGGTGGAAGCTATTGTGCAGGCGCGAATGAATCCACGCGTCTGAAAAATCAGCAATTGGCGCTCATGATTTTCATGAGTTTGTGAACGAAAACTTTACTTCGGTCAATGGCTTGCATAGTCTGACCCCATGTCTGAAGCAACCCTCGACAGGGTGGTTCTTCCGCCACCGCTATTCACCGACTGGTACCGCGCGCGATCGTTCCAGGTTGCGTTCGCGGCGTCGGTACTGGTGCACGCGGGGCTGATCGCGTTCGTACCAGGATTCAGGCCGGCGGTGACCGAGCCGCCCAAGGTGCTCAGCGTGCAGATAATGCCGGCACAGGAGCCTCTGGTAACGCCTGCTCGTCCGCGACAGCAGGCGGCGCCCGCCCGCCCGGAGTTCGCGCCACTCGAACGGCCGCTGCGCCCGCTTGAGCAGCCGTTAGCGCAGGTGCAGCCGGAACTTTCGCCCCCGCCGCCCCCGGAACTGCAGCAACCTGACAGACCGCAGCCGCCGCCACTCGCGCGCGCCGAAGTGGCGCCCCCGCCTCAGGTTCAGCCGCGCCCCGAGCGTTCGCTCGAACCCCGGCCGCAACCGCAGCAACAGGAGCTGCCGCTGATCATGCGGCAGCCGACGGTGCAGGCTCCGGAGCGCCCGGAACTGGCGCTGCCGCCGGAGGCGCGGCGCGAAGTCGATCCGGTCGTGCCGCCACCGCAGCTGCCCCGTCCGGAACCTGTTCTCGACCGGCCCGTGGCCCCCGCGCCGACACAGCCGCCACCGGTGCAAGCGATCGAGCGCCCCGAACTGGCAATGCCGCCGCTGGAGCGACCGCGCGACCCGGCGCCGGCCCCGCGCGTCGCGCAAGACCGGCCGCAGCCGACGCCCGTCCCTGCCGTAACTCCGCGAGTTGAGGCGCCGCCTCCGGCAGCGCCGCCCTTGCCCGCACCGGTTGCGCGAACCCAGCCGGTGGCCCCGGTGGCACCGCGTCCCGTGCCAGCGCGACCCGAACCGGGCCCGGTCGCGGCCCTGCCGACGCCCGCGCCGGTCGCTGCACCAAGGCTGCCGGTTGCGCCGCTGCCGGAAACGGCGGGCCGTGCCGACGACGCCCAGGTGGGCGTGCTGTCCAGGAGCTTCAGCCAGCAGGTGTCCACGCAGGTCAAGAAATATCAACGGTATCCGCTGGTTGCGCAGCGTCGCGGCTGGGAGGGCACGGCAGAGGTGATGGTGCGTTTCGATACTCGGGGAAAAGTCACCGACATCGTGCTGGCGAAGAGCAGCGGCCGGGAGGTGCTGGACCATGAGGCAGTGGAGATGGTGCGGCGGGCGACACCGCTGCCGGAAGCGCCTCAGGGATTGTTCGGCAGAGAGATCAAGATCCCGATCGTGTTCCGCCTTCAGGATTCCTGACACCGTCGTGCGCCCGCAGTGATTCCCGACAACGGGCGCGTGGAGCAGCTTTACCCCCCGATCGAGCCTTATGCGACCGGTCGCATGGAGGCGGACAGTACGCACAGCCTGTACTACGAGGAAAGCGGCAACCCCGAAGGCAAGGCGGTACTGTTTCTGCACGGCGGTCCGGGCAGCAGCACGCGCGTGCAGCATCGCCGGTATTTCAATCCTTCCGCGTTCCGGATAGTGCTCTTCGACCAGCGCGGCTGCGGGCAGTCGACCCCGTTGGGCGAGGTCCGGAACAACACGACGGCCCACCTTGTGAACGACATCGAGTGCCTGCGCCGGCGGCTGGGCGTGGAGCAATGGTTGCTGTTCGGTGGGTCATGGGGACCCACGCTTGCGCTTGCCGATGCAATGGCATATCCGCGGCGGGTCGCGGGGCTCATTCTGCGAGGCATCTTCCTGGGTTCCCGCCGCGAGCTCGAGTGGTACCTGCGCGGACTGCGCGCGTTCGTTCCCGAACACGTGGCCGGACTCGAGGCCGAAATGTCAGGCGACTTGATCGGGCGTTATCATGCCGAGGTGAATCATCCGCAGCGCGCAGCGGCTCTGGCGGCGGCCCGGCGGTGGATGCAGTATGAAGACCGGCTCATGAGCATCGGAACATCGGCGCCGGCGGCGCCGCCCAATGCTGACGACGATGCTGTGCTGGCCCGCACCCGGGTGCAGCTGCACTATCTCGCCGCGGGTTGCTTCCTTCGCGAGGGAGAATTGCTCGACAATGCCTGGCGCATACAGAGCCCCGCGATACTGGTTCAGGGCCGACTTGACATGGTGTGCCCTCCCGTAACGGCGTACGAGTTGTCCCGGCGCCTGCCTGCCTGCGAGCTGCGCATGGTCGAACTGGGCAGGCATTCGGGCACCGAGCCGGAAATGGCCAGCGCACTGCGCCGGGCCGCGGACGACATGCTGGAACGGACGATTTCGTCATGAGTCTGCGCTTCAGGATAAACCTGGCGATCACGCTGGTCATGCTCGTGTTCACGATCATGACCGGCCAGGTTCTGCTCAACGATCTCAAGCGCTCGATCAGGGAGGAAATCGAGGCCGGGACTCGCGTGACCGTTCAGATGATGGAAACGGTCATCGCGAACACGCGGTCCGCATACAATCCGGGGCAGCGAAACGAGGCCCTGCTGGGCTTCCTTCAGCATGTCGGTCGCGTTAGAGCGAACGAAATCCGCCTGTACGATGAGTACGACGAACTGATCTACGAATCGCCGCCGTCGGTGTACAAGCAGGGGCGATGGGCGCCGGAATGGTTCACGCAGCTCGTGCATCCCCGAATCGGCGACTTTCGACTGAATCTGCCTAACGGCACGATCGTCGTCACTCCGGACGCCTCGCGCTCTATCCTGGATGCCTGGGACGACGTCAGGCATTTTGCGTGGCTGGCGCTGGGTTTCTACCTGCTCCTGACTGTATCGGTGTTCTGGTTGCTCGGCCGCTGGCTTCGGCCCCTGGAATCCATTCTCGGGGGGCTGTCGGAAATGGAGCAGGGGCGTTTCGATGCGCGCCTGCCTGACTACCGTTTGCCCGAGTTTTCATCGATAAGCCATACGTTCAACCGCATGGCCCATGCGCTGCAGGAATCGCTTGCCGAGAATCAGCGCCTGGCACTGATCGCGCAGCAATCGAGCGACGCCATCCTGATTCACGACCTGCACGGCAGGATCTCGTTCTGGAATGCAGCCGCGGCACGGATGTTCGGTTACTCGGCCGACGAGATTGTCGGGCAATCGGCCATGCTGATTGCGCCCCAGGACCGACAGGGGGAGATCGAGGACACGCTCGAGTCGATTCGCCAGCGCAAGCCGATCGAAATTCTCGAGACCGTGCGCCAGGGCAAGGACGGCCGCCGCATCGACGTTTCGCTTGCAGCGGCACCGCTGGTGGATCCGGCAACGAATATGGTCATTGGCGAAATCTGCAGCATGCGTGACATCACCGAGCACAAGCTGATGCAGGCTGCGGAGCGCGAGCTGGAACAGAATCGCCGGTTTACCCAGCTGGTGCAGTCGCGCCTTGAGGAGGAGCGTCGCGCCATTGCACGCGAGCTGCACGACGAATTGGGGCAGTGTGTCACCGCCATCAAGACAATCGGCACGGCGATTGCCAATCGCACCGAATCATCCTCGGCGGAAACCCAGACCAACGCCCGGACCATCGTCTCGGTTGCATCGCATATCTATGATGTCGTTCATGGGATTATCCGGCAGCTGCGGCCGAGCGGACTCGACCATCTCGGTCTCAGTGCAACGCTGGAAGACGCCATTTCGAGTTGGCGCAAGCGGCACCCGGAAATCGAGCTCGAGCTGTTACTCGGAGCGGACGTCGACGGCTTGAGCGAGGACGTGAATATCGTCGTTTACCGGCTGGTGCAGGAATGCCTCACCAATATTGTGCGGCACTCGGCCGCAGATCGCGGCAAGGTGAGCGTGACCCGGGCGTGCGACCAGATGCTCGGCGACGCGCTGGTCGTAACGGTGCGCGATAATGGCAGGGGGCTTGGGACGGGGGACGATCAGGACCTCCGCCGATTCGGAATTATGGGGATGCGCGAACGTGTCCAAGGGCTTGGGGGGCGCTTCGAGATCGCAGGCGAGCCCGGGGAGGGTGTTACCGTGCGTGCGGTACTGCCGGTGACGCCTGTTGCGCAGGCCGATGCCATTGAATCCTGATATTTGGTGAGGAGATGACAGAGCGCACGATCACCACCATGCTTGTCGACGACCATGCGGTCGTGCGCATGGGTTTCCGGTTGCTGCTGGAAGGCGCGAGCGACATCAAGGTCGTCGCCGAGGCGGACAGCGGCGAGGAAGCCGTCAAGCGCTTCTCCGAGGTTAGACCCGACGTGATCGTCATGGACATCTCGATGCCCGGGATTGGGGGGCTGGAAGCGATCGATCGCATCATCGCGCGTGAGCCGGCCGCGCGCATCCTGGTGCTGTCCGCCCATGAAGACGCAATGCACGCGCGCCGGGTCTTGAAGGCCGGCGCGGCGGGCTACCTGACCAAACGAACCGCGGCGGAAGAACTCATCAAGGCGATTCGCCAGGTGCATCAGGGAAAGACCTATCTGGAGCCGGAAATCGCCCAGCAGTTAGCGATGCAGCAGCTTTCGGGGGCGCGAAACCCCGTCGATGCCTTGAGCGAAAAGGAGTTCAAGGTCTTCCTCGCCCTTGCCAAGGGGCAGTCGGTGCAGGAAATCGCCGAGGTCATGTCCCTGAGCCCGCGCACAGTCGGGACCCATCTGTACAACATCAAGCAGAAGCTGGGGGCATCGAATTCGGCGGAATTGGCCTTAATAGCGATGCGCGCTGGGCTCATAGAGGCTTGATATATAACAACAAAATGTTCCAGGGGGCGGCATCGTCGAATCTAATGAAAATCATGAGCGGCTTTTACGGGTTTTGCGCTACAGACGGAGCCACGGCTGCGCCACAATTGGGCCGTCGTAGATTCCGACACCCCCTTTTCCCGAGAGAAAATTTAGGAGATTTGCCATGTGGACCAAGCCTGAATACACCGAAATGCGCTTTGGCTTCGAAGTGACGATGTACATCGCCAACCGCTAAGCGCGGATCGCTTTACCAGAAGGGCTGCTTTCGGGCAGCCCTTTTTGTTTTGTCTGTCCGGCGGCGACTCGGCTCGAAATTCTCAAATCAGATAACAGCGGGTTAAGAACATGAATAAGCGTAGAGATCCAGGGGAGAGGAGAACGTTTTACGGCCGGTGGTCACGCCCGCTCACAGCGACGGCCGGGGTGATGCTGGTGTTGGCCGCGGGCGCTCCTGTCAGCGCGTTGGCGCAGGACGAGCAGCCACTTACGACGGCGCCGGTCGTCGTCACTCCCACTCGTGTTGAGCAGTCCGCGTTCGACCTGCCGACTGCCGTAACCGCGATCGAGGCGGAAACTATTCAGGAACAACGTACCGGGGTGAATGTCGCAGAAACACTGGTGCGGGTGCCCGGCACGGTCGTTCAGAATCGGGAGGCGCAGTCCCAGGAGCAGCAGATCATCGTTCGCGGGTTCGGTGCCCGTGCCGGATTCGGGGTCAGGGGCATCAAGCTGCTCGCCGATGGCATACCCGCCAGTACGCCGGATGGGCAGGGCGGCACCGGATTATTCGATCTCGGGTCGGCAAAGCGCATTGAGGTTCTGCGTGGGCCGTTCTCGGCGCTCTATGGAAATCACTCGGGCGGGGTGGTGCAGGTCTTAACGGAGGACGGCCCGGAGCGCCCAACCGTTACACCAAGCTTCGGCGCCGGCAGTTATGGCTCGTGGAAAGCGGGGCTGAAATTCGGCGGGACATCCGGCGAATACAACTATCTGGCTAACGGGAGCCGTTTCGAGACAGACGGCTATCGGGATCACAGCAGCTCACGCAAGGATCAATTCAACTCAAAGTTGTCCGCAATGCTTCCAGGCGGGACGACCTTGACTCTGGTGGCCAATTATCTTGATCAGCCCAAGGATGAAGACCCGCTTGGGCTGACCGCTGCCGAAGTGGCCGAGAATCCGGAACAGGCTACGAGCGACGCTTACACCTTCGACACCCGCCGCAGCTTGACCAATCTTCAGTCTGGCCTCGTCATCGAGTCGCCGGTCTCGGACGCCGACGTCATTCGCGGGCTGTTCT
The DNA here is from genome assembly GCA_937983055.1 of uncultured Pseudomonadota bacterium. GTDB lineage: Bacteria > Pseudomonadota > Gammaproteobacteria > Burkholderiales > Eutrophovitaceae > CALJLA01. The sequence continues at coordinate 24,570 of CALJLA010000033.1, read as the reverse complement.
ATGTCGGTCAGCGCAGCAACCTGGGCTATCTCGCAATCCCCACCGGCGCCCAGAATTCACGCACCGCGTCGGGCGGCGTATCGGCATTCGATCGCGATTTCTGGGGTCTGGGATTGCGATGGACGCGCAAGGCCGAGCTGCTCGGCCGGCCGTTCACCATCACAGCCGGCGTCGACTATGATCGAGCGGTCGACAATCGAACGGGCTACCGGAACGATAACGGCGTGCAAGGCGCACTGAAGCGCGACGAGAAAAATACTGTCGATAGCCACGGCGAGTACGTGCAAGTGGAGTGGAAGGCCGGCGAGCGCTGGCTGGTGTCCGGAGGCCTGCGCTACACGGAAGTGAGTTTCGATTCCAGGGACCGATTCATCTGCACGACCACTGTCAATACAACCGGCACGCCGTTGGGCACTTGCAGCGGCACGCCGTTTGCAATCACACCAACGCAGTTCAATCCGGACGACAGCGGCTCGGTCAGTCATGACGCTTGGACCCCGGTCCTTGGCGTCGTCTATCAGTTGTCTTCGTCGACCAACGTCTACGCAAACTACGGCGAGAGCTTCGAAACGCCGACGCTCATCGAGCTGGCGTACAAGACGGACGGAACGTCGGGGCTGAATTTTGCGCTGCAACCGAGCAAGAGCCAGCATTACGAACTCGGGGTCAAGACCTTTGCGCTGAATGACAGGTTGCTTCTTGAGGCGGCGGTCTTTTTCATCGACACCGAGGACGAGATTGTCGTATTCACGAACGCGGGCGGACGTCAGACCTTTCAGAACGGCGGCGAGACCGAACGGAAGGGCGTCGAAATCTCGGCTTCCGGGAATCTCGGTTTCGGATTCTCAACATACCTTTCGGCGACGTATCTCGAAGCCAATTTCAAGGACAGCTTCGCGACCTGCTCCGGATTGCCGGCACCCTGTACCGTGCCGTCGAATACCGTGAATGCGGGCAACCGGATTCCGGGAATCCCGCGGTACACGGCATTTGGCGAACTTGTCTGGCGCTATCCGGCCTTGGGGTTCACGGGAGGCATCGAGGTGCGCTTCCATGGGGACGTCGCTGCCGACGACCTGAACTCGGAGTACGCGGACAGCTATGTTGTGACCGCTGTACGCGCAGGATTCGAACAGCGTAGTGGTGACTGGCGCTTATCCGAGTTCGTGCGCGTGGACAATGTGTTTAACGAAAGCTATATCGGAGCGGTTCTGGTGAATGCATCAAACCAGCGTTTCTATGCTCCTGCAGCCGATCGCAATTTCTTTGCGGGTGTGTCGGCCAGCTACAGCTTCTGATAGAGGATACCCGGGCAGTATCTCCGAGTCGAAGTGATTCGCTTGACGATCGCCATGGACAATGGCGGAATTGGCTCCACAGCATGATGGCCATTGTTGTTGAATCAAGAGTCTGAGGAGGGGAATCGGATCATGTCCAGGGTTTCGGGGCGGTACACCGGCTTTGCGATCGCGCTGCACTGGCTGGTTGCGGTGCTGGTTCTCGTTTTGATCGGGCTGGGTCTGTACATGACCGACATTCCGCGCGGCACGCCAGAGCGGGCCTCCTTCTACAACCTGCACAAGTCGATCGGCGTAACCGTTTTCCTGATCGTAATTGTCAGGCTCTGGTGGCGGGCCAGGAATCCGCCGCCGCCGCTGCCCCCCACGGTTCCGTCCTGGCAAGTCACCGCCTCGCGGCTCAGCCATGCCTTGCTTTATATGTGCCTCATCCTGATGCCGGTTGCAGGCTTCTCCGCCTCCCAGTTCACAAAGTATGGGGTGACGTACTTTGGCTTGTTCAAGATCCCGCCGATGGGCTCTGAGAACAAGGCGATCTACGACCTTCTGCAAGGCGTGCACGAAACCACCGCGTGGGTGTTGATGACCATCATCATCATCCATGTGCTCGCTGCGCTGAAGCACCTGGTTGTCGACAAGGACGGTGTCTTCCAGCGCATGGTGCCAGGGCGGGTGCCCGAAGCGCTCAAACGCCCCGGGAGCTGACCTTGGACCTGATCAGGACGGAAACGCGATGACGTGGTCGGTTTCGAGCCGGATGCCGATCTCTTCTCCGATTGCGTGATTGTGATGACTGGGCACAAGCGCCAGCACGGTGGCACCGCCCGGCAGGGTCAGCGTGTAGAGAATTTCTGCACCCCGAAATGCTTTTGCCGTGACGGCTGCCCTGGTCGGGCTGGCATCGTCATGAATGACGTCGTCGGGGCGCAGCAGCACCTGGACAGGTGCGCCCGCGGATAGCTGCCGCGTGCCGTCGATTGCAGTTGTTGCCTTGAGCGAGCCAAGTTCGATCTCGATGCGCCCTTGAGGGTCGACGCGGCCGGGCAGAAATACGCCCTGCCCGACGAAATCCGCGACGAAGCGCGTCGCCGGACGATGGTAGATGTTGTAGGGCGAATCCCACTGTTCGATTCTGCCCCGGTGCATGATGCCGACTTCGTCGGCCATCGCGAAGGCTTCGTGCTGATCGTGAGTCACCATCAGGGCAGTCGACCCCTGGGCTTTGAGGATCTGCCGCACCTCCTGGCTGAGACGCTCGCGCAGATCCACGTCCAGATTCGAGAAAGGCTCATCAAGCAGGATCAGTTCCGGGCGTGGCGCGAGGGCGCGAGCCAATGCCACTCGCTGCTGCTGTCCGCCGGAAAGCTCGTGCGGATAGCGTTCGCGTGCTTCTTCCAGGTCGATCACCCGGAGGAGCTCTGCGACCCGCGCCGCTTTTGCGTCTGCGGGCAGGCCGTGCAAGCCAAAGGCGATGTTGCGCTCGGCACTGAGATGCGGGAAGAGCGCATAATCCTGAAACACCATGCCTACGCGCCGGCGCTCTGGTGGAAGATGAACCTCAGGCCCGCTGACTTCGCTGCCGCTCAGGTGAATGCTGCCGTTCGAGACGTGCTCAAAGCCGGCAATGCAGCGAAGCAAGGTGGTCTTGCCGCAACCGCTGGGGCCGAGCAGGCAGCCGATCGACCCGTCCTGAAGCCGTAGGGACAATCCGTCGATGACGCGCCGATGTCCGAAACGCAGACACAGCGCCTCGATTTCGACCCGGGTCTGCAACGGCCGATTCATCTCCGGATCAATCTGAAGCGCGGACCAGTCGTGCCAGTGGCACCACGCCGGCAACGACCAGCACGATCGCCGGCAGTGCTGCCAACTGCCACTGACCTTCAGAGGTCAACTCGAAAATCCTCACGGCGAGCGTATCCCAGCCAAACGGACGGGTCATAAGGGTTATCGGCATTTCCTTCATTACATCGACGAAGACCAGGATCATGCCTGCCGCAACGCCGGGGCGCAGCAACGGCAGATGCACCCTCGCGAGCAGCCGCCAGCCCGACTGGCCGAGGGACACAGCCGCTTCCTCCATGTTGCGCGTGATGCGGTGCGAGGCGCTGTCGACAGGACCAAAGCCAACGGCGAGAAAACGGATCGCATAGGCAAGCAGCATCGCCCAAACGGATCCCTGCAGCAGCGCGCCAGGCGAAAGGCCGGCAAGTTTGCGCACGGCGTCAGGCAGCAGGGCATCCAGCTGCGCCAGTGCCACGAATATGCCGACCGCCAGCACGGCGCCGGGAACGGCATAGCCCAGCGTCGAGATGCGCAGTGCCGCGCGAGAGGCAGGCCCGGTTTCGCGGCGCGCCGCGTAGCTGAGAAGGATCGACAAGGCGGCGATGCCCGCGGCCGCCACGACGCCCAGCAGAAGCGTACGCGCGACGTAGCCAAGGTAACGCGCATCGAGCGCGTCCTGTGCGTGTGCGCCGGCCCAGAGCAGAAGCTGCGCTAACGGGACAGCAAATGCGATCGTCAGCACGGTCGCGCACGCGGCGAACGCCAGGGTTGCGCGCGTGCCGTGCAGGCGTATTCGCGGCATTTGGGCGCCGGTCTGCGTCGAAGCAAAGCGCAGCCGCGACCGCGTATGTTGCTCCACGAGCAGCGCGATGAAGGCGATAAGCACCAGTACCGATGCGACCTGACAGGCGGCGCTCAACGAAAACAGACCGAACCAGGCCTTGTAGATGCCGGTGGTGAGGGTGTCGTAGTTGAACACCGACACGGCACCAAAGTCGGCAAGGGTTTCCATCGTTACCAGCGCAAGACCGGCGGCGATCCAGGGCCTTGCCATCGGCAGGGCCACGCGCCAGAACGCTCGCGGGGCTGACAGGCCCAGACTGCGGCCGGCTTCCAGCATTCTGCGCCCCTGAGTGCGAAACGCATTGGCGGCCAGCAGGTAAACGTAGGGGTAAAGCGCCAGCGTCATCACCAGGTACACGCCGCCACGGCTTCTTATCTGCGGGAACCAGGCAAGGCGGCTTCCGGTCAGCTCGCGCAAGGCGGTTTGCAGGGGGCCGGTAAAGTCCAGCAGACCGACAAACACGAAAGCCAGTACATAGGCCGGCAGAGCCAGCGGAAGCAGTAGCGCCCATGAGAAGAAGCGCCGTCCCGGGAAGTCGCACACCGACGTCAGCCACGCGAGCGAGATGCCCAAGACTGCCGTCCCCGCGGCCACCGCCATGGCCAATGTCACCGAGTTGAAGATCAGCTCGGCGAGGATCGTCTCGGCGAAATGCCGCCAGACATCGTCGGCAGGTGCGGCAAAGGCCGCGAAGACCACGGCCAGCGGCAGCGCCGTCACGGCAGCGACTCCGAACAGCAGCAGCCGCCATCCTGACCACGGCAGCGCGCGGCTGCGCCAGCTGTTGCTAGCGATAGCCAGCACGGTCCATGAGCTTGACCGCTGCCGCTTGCAGTTCGCCCGCCCGGGCGACATTGATCGGGTTCTGCTTGAAGCTGCCCCACGCTGCAACGATCGGGTCAGGCGCGATGCGTGGATTCACCGGGTATTCCAGATTCGCGTCCGCGAACAGGTTCTGTGCGCGCTGAGACGAGAGCCATTCCAGCAGCCTGACGGCGCCGGCCGGATTGCGCGCATGCGTTGTCACGCCGGCGCCCGAAACGTTGACGTGCACACCGCTTCCCTGCTGATTGGGCCAGAAGATCGCCAGCGAGAGATCCGGCGACCTTTCCATGAGGCGGCCGAAATAATAAGTGTTGCCGATACCTGCATCGCATTGGCCGGCGGCTACGGCCTCCATCATTTTGGTGTCGTCCGCGAATACCGGCGCTGCCAGGTTAGCGACCCAACCACGCACGACCGCATCCGCGTGCGCTTCACCATGTTCAGCAATCATCATCGCGACCAGCGACTGGTTGTAGACTTTCTTGGAGGTGCGCAGGCAGAGGCGGTTCTTCCACTTCGCGGTGGCAAGGTCTTCGTAAGTGGAGAGTTCTCCCGGCTTGACCCGGCGGGGGTTGTATACGATGGTGCGTGCCCGCACCGACAGTCCAAACCAGCGCCCGTTCGGGTCCCTCAAGTGCGCGGGCACATTGTCTTCGAGCGTGGCGGATTTGACCGGTCGCAGAAGCCCCGTCTCGGCAGCCTGCCAGAGGTTGCCAGCGTCGACTGTCAGCAAAACGTCGGCGCGGGTATTGGGACCTTCGGCTTTCAGGCGCTCGAGTAGCGGGCCCTCCTTGTCGGTGATGAACCGGACGTCCACGCCCGTTTCGCGCGTATAGGCTTCGAAGAGCGGCCGAATCAACTGCTCGATTCGCGCCGAATAGACGGTCACCTCTTCAGCGTGCGAGACGCTGGAGAGAAAAGCGCTGCCAAGCAGGCACGCGATAATCCTCAAGTACCCCAATTTTCGATCTCCGGGTTGCTTGCTAAGCGTCGCAGGCCCTACTGCTGCCGAGCCGTGCTCCGTGTGTAGAGAAAGCCGGCGACGATCACCGCCAGGATCACCGTCTGGAGCGAGAGCGCCTGTACATTCGGATAAAGGCCCAAGGCTGGCAGGCCGTCGAAGAAGCCCACGGGGCTCAGCGGCAGCGTGCCCGCAGCCTGGAGGGCGGCTACACCGCGGCCGGCAAAGATGACCGCCAGAACGGCAAGAAATGCTGCGCTTACGCCAAAGAACACGCCAAGCGGTAACTTCATGCTAAGCCGGCCAATCGCCCACGCGGCCGCGAGCAACGCAGTCGCGCCGGTCAGGCCACCGGCGATTAGCGCGCCGCGCGCGGAGCCATCCCCCTGAATCCAGAGCGACTGCATGAACAGCACCGTTTCAAAGGCCTCGCGGTAAACGGCCAGAAAGGATACCAGTGCGAGGCCCCACAGTTGGCCGCTCGAAAGCGTGCCCGTCACCTGGCCGCGAATGAAAGCCTGCCACCGGGCTGCGTGGCTACGGTCGTGCAGCCAGTAACCGGCGTAAAGCAACACCGCGGCAGCGAGCAGGGCGGTCACTCCCTCGGTCACCTCGCGCTGCGCACCCGAGATCTCGATGACCGCGGCCGAGACCACCCAGGTGACCGCGCCAAGTGCAAGCGCGCCGATCCATCCCGCGTGTACATACTTGAGCGCGTCGCGACGGCCTGCGCGAATCAGGAATGCGACGATCGCCGCCACGACCAGCACCGCTTCCAGGCCTTCGCGCAGGATGATAATGAACGATCCGGCGAAACTGGCGCCGACGCCGGTCGCGGTGTGTGCCGGTGCAGAGGCAATCTGGCGAAGCTCGCCCACCAGTGCAGTGGCGGCAGCGCTGACCGCTTCGGTTGAGGGTGAGCTCTTCAACAGCGAGCGGTACGAGGCCATCGCCTGCTCGAGTCGGTTGCGGTCGCCTACGGGTAATCGAGCCTCCGCGAGCTCAAATCCATCAAGATAGGCGGCGATTGAGGCCTGATACGCGGCACTTGGCTGGCCTGAGCGAAACAGTCGCTCGCTTTCGATAAGCTTTTCGATCGCGACCGACATCGGGTCAGCGCGGCCGGCGTCCGACATGGCGTGCGGATCGGCGCGCAGGAACGCCAGTATCCGATACCGGTCATCCCCGCCGGCGCGCGCCTGCGCCGGCGTAATGGCGACCAATTGCTCAAGGCTCTGAAAGGGTCTTTCGTCTCTTGCGACACTGTTCCAGGCTGCCTTGCCGGCAGCCCGTTCCTGTTCGCTGGCGGAGAAAGTCGACACGTAGAACGCAAGCGCCCAGCGTTCATCCAGGCTGAGGTGGCTATAGCCAGCCATTGCGGTACCGTCGACGCCGAGTGAGATGGTGTTGAACAGCCCAAGCACGCTGCGCTGTATTTGACGCTCGCGTTCGGTGAAATCAGTCGGCTGCGGCTCCAGCCCCCGGGCCTGCGGACCCCTGCCGTTTCCGGCGAGGCCGTGGCAGCCGGCACACATCGATGCATACAGCACCTTGCCCTGTCCGAGATCCGGTGCCTGTGAAGGTGCAATTCGGATCCGGTAGGCGGACACGATCTCTTGCTGCAGGCTGCGGGCGCGATCGGCAACGCGATCGCCCGCTGCGCGTGCGCTGATCAGGTCGGCCAGGTCTTTGGCATTGGCGACCAGACCGTCCCGCGCGGGATCCGGCGGAAATGCGGCGAGCTCGCGGGCGATGACTTGGGAGAACTCAACCTGCTCCTCGTACTCGGCCGCATCCAGCACCTGTCCGTCGCGCACGAATTCCGGATACTCGACCGCAACATAGTCCAGCAGATGAATGACTTGCTGGGCATTCGGGAGTGGGGTATCGGCGGCCCGTAATAGGCCGCCGGCCGTGCAGAACAGGAGAATTAGCGCAGTCGAGAGGTGTCGGCACATATGGTAAGTCGGTTCAGAAGGCTGGCGTAGAGTAACGAGAATCATAATCATTTTGCCGAGCTGTTGCGAGGGTGCATCACCCCTTTCTCGAATTCGGGTCGGCTTCCGACATCGGGCGCTGGCCCTGGCATTGGTATAGGCACTTCCTGGGACTTCGCCACAGTTCATGATAGAAAACGCATCACAACGGTTGACATGCGAATGAGAACGATTATCATTTGTCTGATTACAGGGGAGGAACCGCAAATGAACGCAATGCTGGTGGGGGCGGATCGATTGGGCAATATTCCTCAAATTCTCAGTGAGTTGGGAATTCAGGTAAGGCACCATGTGTCGGGGAGGGTGCCCGCTCACCAAAAGACCGGGGCAGCGCTTCCAAAGAACCTCGACTTGTTGATTTTGTTCACAGACTTCCTGAATCACAACGCCATGAGGACCTACCGCTCGCGGGCCCAGGCCCAGGGGATCCGGGTAATTGCATGCCGGCGCTCCGCGAGTTGTCTTGTTGCCACCTTGGGTATGCAGGTCGGCGACTGGGCTTGTGCTGACTGCCCGCAACGGCCTCAGGCGAAGGTCTGATTGACAATCATTCTCATTGTGATCTAGCATTAACGGGCATTCAGGAACCCCACATGTACGTCTGTCTCTGCAACGGCATTACCGAAGGTCAGATACGCGACGCTGTCGCAGGCGGGGCAAGTTCGCTGCTCGCCTTGCGACTTGAATTGGGCGTCGCCTCTTCCTGCGGCTGTTGTGCCGACTGCGCGCAACAGGTGATCGACGACACCAACCGCTGCGATCGCGTGCGCGAGCAGCGCGAGGCCGCCTGAGGCCATCTGCGCGCCGGCTCCGGTCGCGCCAATCACAGTTCCTCGGCACAGTGTCGACTGAAGCTTGGCCGCTTCAGGCGAAGGACGCCTGCCGCCTATAATGTCGAGCGAATCTTCCCGAGGAGAACACATGAAGGGCGACAAGAAGGTTATCCAGCACCTGAACAAGATTCTCAAGAACGAGCTTACCGCCATCAACCAGTATTTCCTGCACTCGCGGATGTTCAACAACTGGGGGTTGGAAAGGCTGGGCGAGTACGAATACAAGGAGTCGATCGATGAGATGAAGCATGCTGACAAGCTCGTCGAGCGAATTCTTTTTCTGGAGGGGCTGCCCAATCTCCAGGACCTCGGGAAACTCCTGATCGGCGAGAATCTGGAGGACTGTCTCAAGTGCGATCTCAAGCTTGAGCAGGAGGCCCACCCGGCCCTGCGCGAGGCGATTGCCTGCTGCGAATCTGTTCAGGACTATGTATCCCGCGAGCTTTTCGAGGAGATCCTGCAGAGCGAGGAAGAGCATATCGACTGGCTGGAAACGCAGCTCGATCTGATCGGCAAGGTCGGCATCCAGAACTACATGCAATCGCAGATGGAAGAGGACTGAGCGGCGCGTGCGCCATCAGCCGGCACTGACCAGTGATCCACCGCTGCTATAACCGCGCGGCGGCACCAGCAAGGTGCGCGCTGGCAGTGTTCCTGCTCCTGGTGTCCGCATGCGCCAGCCGGCCACCGGCTGTCGACCCGGCGCAGTCTGCCGAGCCGGTCGAGTTGTCTCCCCCGCCAGCCATTGCGCTGGTCCTCGGGGGTGGGGCGGCCAAGGGCTTTGCGCATGTCGGAGTGATCAAGGCGCTCGAAGCACACGGCATCACGCCCGATCTCGTCGTGGGCACCAGCGCGGGCAGCGTCGTCGGTGCGCTCTATGCCGGTGGCTACAACGGGTTCGATCTGCAGCGCATTGCGCTCTCCATGGACGAGAACACCGTGCGCGACTGGGTGTTGCCGAACCGGGGCTTCATCAAGGGCGAGGCACTTCAGAATTTCATCAACAGGGCGGTGCAGAACCGACCAATCGAGAGGCTCAACCGAAAGCTTGCGATAGTGGCCACCGACCTGCAGTCCGGCGAGCCAGTCGTGTTCGAGCGTGGCGACACCGGACTCGCGGTTCGTGCCTCCAGCAGCGTGCCCGGCATTTTTCAACCGGTCAAGGTCGGCGACCGGGAACTGGTGGACGGCGGACTCGTGAGTCCTGTGCCGGTGCGGGCAGCCCGTAATCTGGGCGCCGACATCGTTATCGCAGTCGACATATCGGAGCGGCCACAGCGGTCTCGGCTGCGCGACACGTTCGATGTCCTGCTCCAGACCTTTACCATCATGGGTCGGGCGATTGCTGCTGAGGAACTGGATGGTGCCGACGTCGTTATCAAACCCGATATACGTAATCTCAGCGCCACGAACTTCGACTCTCGAAACTACGCCATCATCGAGGGCGAGCGATCAGGGCTCGAGGCCATACCGAGAATCCAGGAATTGATCGCATCGCACAGTTCCCGTGGGGCGGGTGCCCGGCACAGTCCTCCCGGAGCCTTGTCCAGCACGCCTTAAGTCCCGATCCTGCGATCTCTCGGCGCGCTGCGGACGGGACCGCACTATGCGCGTCCCGATCGCGGGTGCTGGTCAGATCAACTGCCCCCAATAAAAAAGCCACCGTGAAGGTGGCTTTCTTATTTGGTGGAGGCGGCGGGAATCGAACCCGCGTCCGCAAGCTCTCCACAGGCGGTCCTACATGCTTAGTCAGGCCGTTTGATTTAATCCCAAGTCCGCCGGCCGACGGGCTGACATGGAACGAGTTACCTTGAGTTTAATGTCGGCCGAAGTAACCCCAACCGACACGATCTCACGTCTATGGCTCCGCTGCTGGTTGCCCAGCCCGGCCCGTGAGAGAACCGGTGCGGAGTCTAGCCGGGTTTAAGCGGCTAGAGCGTAACGTTCGTCGTTGGCGACTATACGTTGTCCAGCGGATTTACAAGGTGACTGGACCTTGGCATGCACCACACTGCTTCGCAACCCACGTCGAAACCAGGTCGCCCCCATTAACCTAATATTGCCGATATGCGGGCAGATCAGGCGATTTCAACCCGCAAAGTCTATCAAACTGCTTCGCGTTCTACCCCGATTATTTCGGCCAGTTCCCAGGCGGATTGAACCATCCCATCTGCGCCCCAGGCTTCGGGATGGCTGTTCTCGCCCAGGTATCCATACTGGGCGATCATCACATCCATGCCGGCAGCGCGTGCCGAAATGACGTCGCGTTCGTCGTCGCCGACATACAGGCAGGCGCGCGGCGTCTCCCTGAGGTCAGTGCAGGCCTTCTGCAATGGTGCCGGGTGTGGTTTTGGGTGGGGGGTTGAATCCCCGCTGATCACGCAGGCTGCCCGATCGAGCAACTCTAGCCCCCTTAGTACCGGCAGCGTGAAGCGTTCGGGCTTGTTGGTCACGATGCCCCAGCGCAGTCCCGCGGCTTCGATAGACGCCAGCAACTCTGCGATGCCCGGAAACAGGACAGTGGTGCCCATGAGATCCTGCCCATACCTATCCAGAAATTCCGTGCGCATGGCTTCGAATTCGGCGTGTTCCGGGTCGAGACCAAAACCGGCTCGCAGCATGCCTCGGGCGCCGGCGGATGCGTGGGGGCGCAGCCGTTCTAGCGACATCGCGGGCAAGCTGCGCGCTTCGCGCATTCGATTGAGCGCTTGCGCGAGGTCCCCGGCCGTGTCGGCGAGAGTGCCGTCGAGGTCGAAGAGAATGACCGAATACCTGGACAACGTAGATGCCGGCAGAAAAACGGCCGGCAATGCGCCGGCCGCCATTTCAGCTTCGCGTACCGATCAGCGTGCGAGCATTTGCAGCATCTTCTGGTCGGACAGAATATCTTCCAGCGCCTGCGAGACAGCGGTGTTAACCAGGGCATTGCTGTCTTTGCGGAAGGGCGGGAGCGCCGTTTCTTTATAGCTCCGTACATAAAACAGCCGGTCGTAGGTTTCCCTGTCGTTCCTGGCCGACGCGGAAACCTCAGCCCTGAGCTCGGTTTCGAAATTAAACGCCGTCTTGACCGATGACAGCTCCAGCCGCACTACCGAGATCCGAAGGGCGCGCGTCATCGCCTCGCTGGAGGGAACGACTTCGAATCCTTTCTCGATCAGCGCCGCCTTCAACTTGGCGTACAGCTTCGGAGAAAAGTCCTCCGTGAGAAGAACGTCGACCATCTTGTTATTCGGGTCGCCGACTTCACCGAGCTTCTGAGTCTGGCGCGGGTTCGTAACGGATAGTCCGATCAGCGTTGCGGCGGCGACCTGGGCGGGCGCCACATCGATCTTCGGGTCGAGACTGAGATTCTGGGTCTTCAGCGAGCAGCCGGAGACGAGCACGATCGCGGCCGCCGCGACCAGGATCCTGAAAGGCTTGTTCTTCATCGGTATCTCCTCGTTTGCTTCAGTGCAGTTGCCAGATGGAGCGGTCTTACGCAGGTGTTCGAGCGCTCAGGATGTAGTTGACGGAGGTATCCGCCGTCAGAGAATAGTGCCGGGTAAAAGGGTTGTAACTCATGCCGACAACCTGGTGCACATCAAGGCTTGCGTCGCGACAAAACCGGCCAAGCTCCGACGGGCGAATCAGTCGCGCGTAGTCGTGAGTTCCTTTCGGAAGCAGCTTCAAAATGTACTCCGCTCCGATTATTGCGTACAAGTAAGATTTCGGATTTCGATTAATCGTCGCAAAGAAAACCCATCCACCGGGTTTGACCAACTGCGCACAGGCGCGCACGGTGCTTTCCGGTGAAGGAACATGCTCGAGCATCTCCATGCAGGTTACGATATCAAAAGCGTGAGGCTCTTCTTGGGCCAACGCCTCGACCGACATCTTTCGGTACTCGATGTCCAGTCCGCTTTCGTGCAAATGCAAACCGGCCACTTTCAAAGGCTTATCGGCGAGATCAATGCCGGTGACGCGGGCCCCTTGCAAGGTCATCGCCTCTGCGAGGATTCCCCCGCCGCAGCCCACGTCGAGCACTCGTTTACCGCTGAGCGATGCCAGGCGATCGATGTAAGCCAGGCGTAGCGGATTAATGTCGTGGAGTGGCTTGAACTCGCTGTTGGGGTCCCACCAGCGATGCGCCAGCTCGCTAAACTTGTCGAGCTCGGCCGGATCGGCGTTAAGTCGGGGCCGGTCGTCCGGAATCACGCCAGCTTCTGGATCTTTGCCTGCCAAGTGCGTGCCTTTGCCTTGAGTTCTGATTCGTCCGTTTTGAGCAGGCGGCCCTCTTTCACAACCTGGCTGCCATTTACCCAGACTGCACCTACATGCTCACGTCCTGACGTGTAGACAATCTGCGACGCCGGATCGTAGCAAGGAGACAGCTCGATCGATGACAAGTTCACTGCGGCAAGATCGGCGTACTTTCCCGGCGTGATGGAGCCGATTGATTTTTCAAGGCCGAGTGCACGTGCGCCGGCGAGTGTCGCCATTTCGAGTGCTGCGTGGGAGGCCAGCGTGCGCGCGTCGTCATGAACCGCCTTTGCTACCAGTGCGGCCAGGCGCAGTTCGGCAAGGATGTCGAGTCGGTTGTTGCTTGCGGCGCCGTCTGTTCCGATCCCGACGTTGATGCCCGACGCCAGCATCCTGCCGACGGGCGCAAATCCGCTGGCGAGCTTCAGGTTGGAGGCAGGGCAGTGCGCTACGGAGCAGCCTTCCGCAGCGAGCATGGCGATCTCGACGTCGTCCACGTGTACCGCGTGGACTGCGATCAACCCTGGGCCAAGCAGGCCCAGACGCTGCAGTCTTGGCAGGGGGCGCAATCCGTGCTGTTTCAGGCTTTCCTCGATCTCGCCGCGGGTCTCGTGAACATGGACATGGATGGGCAGCTGGAGTTGGTCGGCAAGCGTCGCGATCTGTTCGAAGCTTCGATCCGATACGGTATAGGGCGCATGCGGCGCCATGCAGAAGCTGAGGAGAGGCTGGTGCTTCAATTCATCCCGGGCGGCAAGACCCCGTCGCAGGTAGTCCTGGGGGTCGCTCGCGTAAACGGTCGGAAACTCGATCAGCACGATCCCGAGTACCGCGCGCATGCCCGTTTCCATGGCCGCGCGGCCCGCCATTTCGGGAAAGAAGTACATGTCGTTGAAGCAGGTAACGCCGCCGCGAAGCATCTCGGCGCAGGCGAGCGCAGTACCGTCGTGCACGAATTGCGCCGACACGTGCTTGCCTTCAGCAGGCCAGATGTGCTTCGACAGCCAGTCCATCAAGGGCAGGTCATCCGCCAGCCCGCGCAGCAGCGCCATAGCCGCGTGCGTGTGAAGATTCACCAGGCCGGGGATCAGTGCGTGACCTTCCAGGGCTTCGGTTCGGCGGGCGCGGTACTTTTCGCGTGCTGTTGATGCAGGAAGGACTTCGACAATGCGGCCCCCGTCGATGGCGACCGCGTGATCGGTCAGAACCGTGTTCACCGGGTCGACCGGAATAACCCAGGAGGTTTCGATAATCAGGTCAACTGTTTTTGCGTTGTTCATATGCGAAAAAAAAGCCCTGCTTGGGCAGGGCTTGAACGATACAGGGATTGTCTCCGGACCGGGGTGGAAACGCGCTTCCGCCCGAGTCCGGCTATTGGACTTGTTATTGAGCGCTGGCGGTTCGCTGCCCGCTTACCGAGATCTCGACCCTGCGGTCGGGCTGATAGCAGGCGATCAACTCCTTGCGGCGCAGCCCCTTGCAGTCGCTCTCCTGGGTCAGCGGGTTGTGCTCACTGCGGCCGAGCGTACGAATCTTGTTCGCAGGAACGCCGAGGCGCACCAGGTAGGCCTTGATCGAATTGGCGCGTCGCTCGGACAGCTTCTGGTTATATTCGACCGTGCCGATGCGGTCGGCATGTCCGATCGCCCATACCGTTTCGTACTCGGTGCCGTTGAGCTTGGCGACGAACTGGTCGATCTTCTGACGCTCGTCGGACCGGATGTTGTACTTGTCGAATGCGAACAGCGGCTCGGCCTGCATCTCGATTGTGATGGCGGCCGGTTCGGCCGGCGCTTCCTCGACCGGGTATTGCGGAGCGCTGATGCCCGAATCGCGCTGTGCCAACTGGGCCGGTGGGGACGCGATCGTCTCAACCGGGCCGATAGGACCGAGGTCCTCGATTGGCTCGTCGGGTTCGGGAGGCATCTCGTAGGTCGTTATGGGAAACTCCTCCGCGAATTCGGTGGGAGCGCTGATTCCGGAGTCCAGTGCTGCCGTCTGCGCCGGCGGCGATTCGATGGTATCTACCGGCCCCAGGGGCCCGAGATCTTCGATGGCTGCCGCTTCGGCGTCGGGCTCCGGAGGCATTTCGTAGGTGGTCACCGGAAACTCTTCCGGATACACCGTAGGCGCGCTTATACCGCTGTCGGCGGCAGTGGTCTCGGCAGGCGGCGAATCAACGGTCTCAACCGGGCCCAGCGGACCAAGGTCGTCAACTTCAGTGGTTTCGGGCAGGGGGGCGTCGATGTACTGCACCGTCGGGGGCTCAGGTTGATAGGCCGGCTCGGCGGGCGCAGGCGCAGGCGGCTGACTGGTGATCTGCGCCGGCTCTCCGGTGGACTCGACCTCCAGGCCCGAACTACCGCGCTCGGACTGGGAGGAGCACGCAGCGAGGGCGGTGCTGATCAACAACAGCAGCAAACGATTGGTCTTTCGTCGCATCGCGATCTCTCCAGGGGTGGTGACAAATCAGGGCGGTATTTGACGGAGCAAACACCGGAAGATTATGGACTGCTGGTCCGTCGAAGGGCAATCCGGGGGGGGGCAAATGACAACAAGACCGCCGGCACGCAAGTTCAGTGCCGTGCTCCGCAAAACATGCACCTGCCTCCTCGCTTGTGCCAGCCTCGCTATGGTATCGTTACATTTTTTTTCACCGACGATTTTTGCCTGATTTTCCGTCGCTTGCGGCGTACTCGGGCACTTGGCCCCGCGCGGCGCCGGGCCATGCATCGGCGCCCAAGCAGACCTCATAGAACACCCGATCCCGATGGAGCAGTTCGCCAAAGAAACCCTCCCGATCAGCCTCGAAGAAGAGATGCGGCGCTCGTACCTCGATTACGCAATGAGCGTGATCGTCGGTCGCGCCCTGCCCGACGTGCGAGATGGGCTCAAGCCGGTTCACCGGCGCATCCTGTACGCAATGTACGAGGCAAACAACGTTTGGAACCGGCCTTACGTCAAGTGCGCGCGAATCGTCGGCGATGTCATGGGCAAGTTTCATCCGCACGGCGATAACGCGATCTACGACACGCTGGTGCGGATGGCGCAGGATTTCAGCCTGCGCTACATGCTGATCGACGGCCAGGGCAATTTCGGCTCGATCGACGGCGACAACCCGGCGGCGATGCGCTACACCGAGTGCCGACTGGCGAAGATCGCCGCCGAGCTGCTGGCCGACATCGACAAGGAAACCGTCGATTTCGGGCCGAACTACGATGGCAAGGAACTCGAGCCGCTGGTGCTTCCGTCACGGGTTCCGAACCTGCTGGTCAACGGCTCGGCGGGGATCGCGGTCGGCATGGCGACGAACGTGCCTCCCCACAACCTGGTCGAGGTGGTGGACGCTTGCCTTGTCCTGCTGGCGAACCCGGATATCGCGCTTGATGAACTGATCGACATCATTCCGGGTCCCGATTTTCCGACTTACGGAATCATCTACGGCACCGCGGGCATACGGGAGGGCTATCGCACCGGCCGCGGCAGGGTCGTCATCCGGGCGCGCACGCACTTCGAGGACATCCAGGGCGGCCGCCAGGCGATCGTGGTCGACGAGTTGCCTTACCAGGTCAACAAGTCCTCATTGCTGATGCGAATCGGGGAGCTGGTGCGGGAAAAACGCCTGGAAGGCATTGCCGAGATCCGGGACGAATCCGACAAGTCGGGCATGCGCGTGGTGCTTGAGCTCAAGCGCGGTGAAATGCCGGAAGTCATCCTGAACAACCTGTACAAAGAAACGCAGATGCAGGACACGTTCGGGATGAACATGGTCGCCCTGGTCGACGGCCAACCGAAGCTGCTCAATCTCAAGGAGATCCTCGAGGCCTTCCTGCGCCACCGCCGGGAAGTGGTCACCCGGCGAACCGTGTTCGAGCTGCGCAAGGCCCGCGAGCGCGGGCACATCCTCGAAGGCTTGGCAGTGGCACTGTCGAACGTTGACGAGATGATCGCCCTTATCAAGGCCGCGCCGACGCCCGCCGATGCCCGCCATGGCTTGATGTCGCGCGCATGGCGCTCGGATCTGGTGGAGCAGATGCTAGCCCGCACTGACCTGCGCGCAGCGCGCCCCGACGGCCTGTCGCCGGAATTCGGCCTCAGGGACGACGGCTACCGGCTATCTGACGTTCAGGCGCAGCGCATTCTCGAAATGCAATTGCAGCGGCTGACCGGGCTGGAACAGGAGAAGATCACCAGCGAGTATCGCGAGGTGATGGATGCAATTGTCGATCTGCTGGACGTGCTGTCGAAGCCGGAGCGGATCACCCGCATCATCACGGAGGAACTCGGGCAGACGAAAGAGCAGTTTGGCGATGCCCGGCGCAGCGAGATCGAGGTCAATGCTCAGGAAATCTCGCTGGAAGACCTGATTGCTCCGGCGGATGTGGTGGTTACCCTGTCGCACGCCGGTTACATCAAGGCTCAACCGCTGGACGACTATCGTGCCCAGAAGCGGGGCGGACGGGGCAAGCAGGCGACGTCGACGCGGCAGGACGACTTCATCGACAACCTGTTCATTGCCAACACCCACGATTACATCCTGTGCTTTTCCGACCGCGGACGCATGTACTGGCTCAAGGTTTACGAAGTGCCGCAGGGTGGACGCGGCAGCCGCGGCAAGCCGATCGTGAACATGGTCCAGCTCGCCGAGGGAGAGAAGATTACGGCGATTCTGCCCGTGCGGGAGTTCGACGACGACCACTTCGTGTTCATGGCCACCGCCAACGGCACCGTGAAGAAGACGCCCCTGTCCGAGTTTTCCCGGCCGCGCCAGCTGGGCATCATTGCGGTAGATCTCGACGAGGGAGATTTTCTGGTCGGCGTCGCCCTGACCAACGGGCACCAGGACATCATGCTCTTCTCTGACGCGGGCAAGGCGGTGCGTTTCTCCGAGCAGGACGTGCGGGCAATGGGGCGGACCGCCCGGGGTGTTCGCGGCATGAAGCTGGGCGAAGCGCAACAGCTGATCTCGCTTGTCGTCGTCGACGACGAGCAGCGCACGGTGCTCACCGCCACGGAGAACGGCTTTGGCAAGCGCACGCCCGTGGCGGAATACACGCGGCACGCGCGCGGGACGCTGGGCATGATCGCGATCCAGACCACGGCCAGAAATGGCCGCGTAGTGGTGGCGCGTCTGGTTGAGCCGGAAGACGAGATCATGCTGATCACGACCGGGGGCGTGCTGATTCGTACGCGCGTGAACGAGATTCGCGAAATGGGGCGCGCGACCCAGGGCGTTCGCCTGATCAACCTGGGTGAGGACGAAACGCTTGCCGGCCTGGAGAAGGTGGTCGACCGTGATGACGAAAACGGTCAGGCGATGGAGGGCGAGCCGCCCGTCAACGAGTCCGAGGTCGAGGGCGACGGCCCAGAAGAATAACGCGGCCGCCTGGGGGCGGCCATGCGCCGGGAGAGACTGTTAACGTGACTCGGGTGTTCAATTTCAGCGCCGGACCCGCGGTGCTGCCAGAGGCAGTGCTTGCAAGGGCGAGCGAGGAAATGCTCGACTGGCATGGCTCAGGCATGTCGGTGATGGAGATGAGCCATCGGGGCAAGGAGTTCATGTCCATTGCCGAGGCGGCGGAAGCTGCGCTGCGCAGGCTGCTGCAGGTGCCGGCCAATTACAAGGTCCTGTTCCTCCAGGGCGGCGCGACAGCGCAGTTTTCGATGGTTCCGATGAATCTGCTGCGCGGCAAGACCAGGGCCGCGTACGTGCATACCGGAGAGTGGGCGAAGAAGGCAATTGCCGAGGCGCGCCGGTACTGCGGTGTTCAGATCGCCGCCAGCTCGGAAGACCGCAAGTTCACCTACGTGCCAGCCCGCTCGGCCTGGCAAGTGGATGCCGATGCGGCTTATGTTCACATCACCAGCAATGAAACGATCGGTGGCGTCGAGTTTCACTGGACCCCGGACACCGGTGCTGTTCCATTGGTGGCGGATATGTCCTCGCACATTCTTTCTCGGCCGGTGGATGTTTCGCGCTATGGCCTGATCTATGCCGGCGCGCAGAAAAACATCGGCCCCGCAGGGCTGACCATTGTTCTCCTGCGCGAAGATCTGATTGGCAATGCTGTATCCGGCACGCCGGCGATGTTTGATTACCGGATTCACGCGGAGAACGATTCGATGTACAACACGCCGCCAACGTATGGCATCTACATTGCCGGGCTGGTATTCGAATGGCTCGAGGCGAAAGGTGGACTTGCGGCGATGGAGCGGGAGAACATCGAAAAGTCCGGCGTTCTTTACAGTTACCTCGACTCGACCGACTTCTATACCGCGCCGGTGGCGAAGGCGGATCGCTCTCGAATGAACGTACCGTTCCGGCTGCACGATGAAGCGCTGGACGAGGCGTTTCTCAAGGAAGCGAAGGCCAGAGGGCTCGTACAGCTCAAGGGACATCGCTCGGTTGGAGGCATGCGGGCGTCCATCTACAACGCCATGCCGCGCGCCGGCGTCGAGGCATTGGTCGGATTCATGCGTGAGTTCGAAAAGCGTCATGGCTGAGAAGCTGGGCATCCTTACGCTCAACAGCATTTCCCACGTGGGACTGAAGCGGTTCCCGCCCGAACTGTATGTGGTTGGGCCGGGCCTCGAGGCGCCGGACGCGATCGTAGTCCGGTCCCATGACATGCATGAGATGAAGATCGGCGACGGCGTCAAGGCAATTGGCCGTGCTGGTGCCGGCACCAACAACATCCCGGTGGTGCTGATGTCACAACGGGGCGTGCCGGTGTTCAATGCTCCGGGCGCCAATGCCAATGCGGTAAAGGAGCTGGTGTTGGCCGGGATGCTGATGGCGGCACGGAATCTCTTGCCGGCGATCAGATTCGTCGACGGCCTGTCGGGTGCGGGCGAGGCGCTGGATCGCCACGTCGAGTCCGGCAAGAAGAAGTTCTCCGGAGTTGAGTTGCCCAACCACACCCTTGGGGTTATCGGCCTTGGCAAGATCGGCAGCCTGGTTGCCGACGCGGCAATCAAGCTCGGCATGAACGTGATGGGTTTCGATCCCGAGATCACGGTTGAGGCTGCATGGAGCTTGCCGGCCCAGGTGCGCAAGGCCCACTCTATCGAGGAGCTGGTCCGCGCCTCGGACTTCATTACGGTGCACGTGCCGTTGCAGGAGGCCACCCGCAACCTGATCAACGCACAGCGTATAGCGCTGATGAAGCACGGCGCGATACTGCTGAACTTTGCACGCGAAGGCATCGTGGACAATGCCGCGGTGATCGACGCTCTGGGCAGCAAGAAGTTGCGCGCCTACGTCTGCGATTTCCCAGCCGGGGAGTTCTCCGGCCACCCGGAGGTCATTGCCTTGCCGCATCTCGGGGCGTCGACCCGGGAGGCCGAGGACAACTGCGCGGTCATGGTGGTCGATCAGCTGCGCGACTATCTGGAACACGGGAACATCCGCAATGCGGTAAATTTTCCCGACGTCGTCATGAAGCGTGAATCGAAGTACCGCCTGGGCATTGCCAACGCCAATGTGCCCAACATGGTGGGGCAGATTTCCACTGCCCTGGCCCAGCACGGCCTCAATATTCACAACATGATCAACAAATCGAGGGGCGACATGGCCTACACGATGGTGGATGTGGACAGCCCGGTGTCGAAGAAAGTGCTGAAAGCCATCGAATCCATAGAAGGGGTGCTGGCCTTGCGCTACCTTCCAGCCGATGCCGAGTAGCCCGGGATGTCCGATCCGCTGAAGGCGCTGCGCGCGCGAATCGACGCCCTGGATGAGGAAATTCTCCGGCTGGTCAACGCGCGGGCTGAGGTAGCGCGCGAAATCGGCGGTCTGAAGGGCGACGGCCCCATTTATCGGCCCGAGCGCGAAGCCCAGGTCCTGCGGCGCCTGGCCGAACGCAACCCGGGGCCGCTGCCCGGCGAAGCCATTTCACATCTGTTCACCGAGATCATCTCCGCCTGCCGCGCACTCGAGGACGCAATGCGGGTGGCCTGCCTGGGGCCGAAGGGCACCTTCAGTGAGGAGGCGGCGATCAAGCGCTTCGGCCACCAGGCCGCAGTGATCCTCTGCCCAACAATCGACGAGGTATTCAGGTCAGTGGAATCGGGCGCGGCAGGCTATGGAATCGTGCCGGTAGAGAACTCGACCGAAGGCGCCGTTGGCCGCACGCTCGATCTGTTGCTCTCCAGGCCGACTTCTATCTGCGGTGAAGTGCTCCTGCCGGTGCATCAGAACCTGCTTTCGCGGGCGCGGGAACTACAAGCGGTCAAGCGCATTTACTCGCACAGCCAAAGCCTTGCTCAGTGCAATCAGTGGATTGTCGACCATCTGCCATCGGCGGAGCGCGTACCCGTCGGCAGCAATGCCGACGCAACGCGGAGAGCCGCAGAGGACGCGGAATCCGCAGCCATTGCCGGTCGCGCGGCGGCGGAGCACTATGGCGTACCGGTGCTGGTCTCCAACATCGAGGATGTGCCCAACAACACCACGCGGTTTCTCGTCATCGCCGATCATTCTGTGGCGCCGTCCGGCAAGGACAAGACCTCATTCGTAATGTCTACGGCGAATCGTCCGGGTGCAATTCATGAGCTGTTGACACCGCTGGCGCGCAATGCCGTCAGCATGACCCGTCTCGAGTCGCGTCCATCGCGGACCGGGCTGTGGGAGTATGTCTTCTTTGTCGATGTCGAGGGGCATCAGGAAGAGCCGCATGTTGCGACCGCGCTCGCCGAGGTGCGAGAAAAGGCCGCTTTCCTGAAGATCCTGGGCTCGTATCCAGTGGCACTGCCGTGAACCGGCCTGATTTCAGGCAGGAGCCGATGGACCTGTGCGAGCGTGCGCCGGCGTATATCCGGTCGATCGCGCCGTATCAGCCTGGCAAGCCGATCGCCGAGCTGGCGCGCGAGGTTGGCCTCGACGAAGGACGCATCATCAAGCTCGCGTCCAACGAGAATCCTCTGGGCGCGAGCCCTCGGGCGGTCGCTGCTGCACGCGACGCGCTGAAGGACATCAGCCGCTATCCTGACGGCAACGGCTTCGAACTCAAGCGGTCGATCGCCCGGCATTGCCGGATCGACGAATCGTGCATCGTGCTTGGAAACGGTTCCAACGACGTGCTGGAACTGGCCGCGCGAGCCTTTCTCGCCGGGTGTATCCGCGGTGTATGCGCAGCACGCGTTCGCGGTCTATCCGCTGGCGACGCAGGCAGCCGGGGCGGCCGGCATCGAGGTAGCGGCGCGTGCTTTCGGTCACGATCTCGACGCGATGCGCATGGCGATCCGCGGGGATACGCGCATCGTTTTCGTGGCCAATCCGAACAACCCCACCGGAACCTGGCTCGCCCCGAAGGCCGTTCGAGCGTTCCTCGATAGCGTGCCCGAAGACGTGCTCGTGGTGCTTGACGAAGCGTACAACGAGTACCTGGCGCCGGAGCAGCGCGCGGACAGCGTGGCATGGCTGGCCGAGGTGCCCAATCTGCTGGTGACCCGAAGTTTCTCCAAGGCGTATGGCCTGGCGGCGCTGCGCGTGGGCTACGGTCTTGCGCATCCGCGCGTGGCGGACCTGCTGAACCGCGTCCGCCAGCCGTTCAACGTCAGCAGTGTGGCGCTGGCAGCCGCGGCGGCGGCACTATCGGACACCGCCTTTGTCGACGAAGGCAGCCGCCTGAACCGGGCGGGCATGGCTCAACTCACCAGCGGCTTTCGCAAGCTGGGGCTTGAGTGGATCGATTCTCTTGCGAACTTCGTGAGCGTGCGGGTGGGCGACGCGCGACGCGTGTATCAGGAGCTGCTGAAACAGGGCGTCATCGTGCGCCCGGTCGGGGGATATGGCATGCCGGAGCACCTGCGCGTGTCGATCGGGCTGGAGTCCGAGAACGCGCGGTTTCTGGCGGCGCTGGAAAGCGTGCTTGCTGGCCGTCGATGATTTCCCCCGCCGAAGGCGATTGCGCGCAACCTTTCTCGCGACTGCCGACCGGAGAGTACTCCAACCTTCGAGCGTGACCCTGATGTTTGCCCACCGCCGCCGTGCTCGTCCGGGGCGGAGGCGAGCGGGACGGATGCGTCTACACTTGGATTCATGGCAACCCGTATCGACAATCTAGTTGTGATTGGCGTTGGCCTGATCGGCGGCTCGGTCGCGGCGGCGCTCAAGCGCGCCGGCGCGGTCGGCAAAGTGACCGGCGTGGGCCGCGGGCGGGCCAACCTCGAGCGCGCCCTCGCGCTGGGATACATCGATGCGGTGGAAAACGATGCGGCCCTTGCCGCCCGCGACGCCGATCTGGCGCTGATCGCCGTTCCGGTAGCGCAGACCGAGCCGGTGCTGCGACGTCTGGGCGAGGTCTCTAACCCCAACCTGGTGATCACCGATGCCGGCAGCACCAAGGGTGATTTCGTGCAGGCGGCCCGGCGCGTGTTCTGCAAGGCGAAGCTGGGCAACATCGTGCCGGGGCATCCGATTGCCGGTGCCGAATTGACCGGGGTCGACGCCGCATCGCCAACGTTGTTCGAGGGCAGGCGGGTGGTATTGACGCCGCTGCCGGAGAGCCGCGCAACGGCGGTGGCGCGCGTAGAGGCGATGTGGTCGACCTGTGGCGCCCGTGTCGCGCGGATGGATCCGGCGCGTCATGACGAGGTTTTCTCTGCGGTGAGCCACCTGCCTCATGTGCTCGCGTTCGCGCTGGTGGAAATGATCGCCGCACGCCGCGACGGCGAAGAGCTGTTCAGTTACGCCGCAGGCGGTTTCAGGGACTTCACCCGCATCGCCGGCAGCTCGCCGGAAATGTGGCGCGACATCTGCGTCTCTAACCGTGAACCGCTGCTCGCCGACATTGAGTCGTTCAGACGAGCGCTGCTGCAGATATCGGACCTGGTAAGGGCGGGTGACGGGGCGCGCCTGCAGGCGCTTTTCGACTCGGCGCGGTCCGCGCGCGAGCGCTGGATCGGCCCGAAGTCGTGAGCGGACGACGCGCGTACCTGGAAATCGGGCCATTTGGCGGCGCCGCCGGCGCGGTCCGTCTGCCGGGCTCGAAAAGCATATCGAACCGGGTTCTGCTGCTCGCGGCCCTGGCCGAGGGCGCGACCGAAATCCACGACCTGCTGCAATCGGACGATACCGCGCGCATGCTCGATGCGCTGGCCCTGCTCGGCGTCGCGGTGTCGGGGCAGGGCGATTCCGCGACCTGCCGCGTGACCGGATGCGGCGGCAGCCTGCCTTCGAGGCAGGCCGAACTGTTTCTGGGCAACGCAGGCACTGCGCTTCGGCCGCTGGTTGCGGTGCTGGCGCTCGCCGGGGGAAGTTACCGGGTGAGTGGCGTGAAGCGTATGCACGAGCGCCCGATCGGCGACCTTGTCGATGCGTTGCGCCAGATTGGCGCCGTCATTTCGTATAGCGGCGCGCCGGGTTATCCGCCTTTGCGGATCGAGCCGGCGCAGATCCGAATTGATGGGCCCATCCGGGTTCGCGGAGACGTGTCCAGCCAGTTCCTGACTGCGCTGCTGATGGCCATGCCGCTGACCGGCAAACGGGTGCGTATCGAGGTTGTCGGAGAACTGATCTCCCGGCCCTACATCGACATCACGTTGAATCTGATGGCGCGCTTCGGTGTGCAGGTAAGACGGCCGGCGGAGCAGGTCTTCGAAATCGCCGCCGGCAGTCGATATCAAAGCCCAGGGATCGTGCACGTCGAAGGCGATGCTTCTGGAGCGTCGTACTTCCTGGCGGCCGGGGCGGTCGGCGGCGGGCCGGTGCGCATCGAGGGCGTGGGGCGCTCGAGCATCCAGGGCGACGTGCGCTTTGCCGACGCGCTGGCCTCGATCGGTGCGC
>CALJLA010000032.1 GCA_937983055.1 uncultured Pseudomonadota bacterium | reverse complement strand
GCATGCGGCCCTTCATCTCCATGTGGAGGGCATGGCAGAACCACTGGCAGTAGTACGAGTGCACGCCTGGGGGATCAGCGGTGAAGGTCACCGAGGCCGTGGCCTGCGGCCCGACCTCCATGACGACGCCATGGTTGACCAGGGTGAAGCCGTGGGTGAGGTCCTCCACGTCGTCGATGTTGGTGACGTAGACCGTCACCTCGTCGCCCTGCTTCACGGTGAATTGCTCAAGGCCAAACGCCGGTGCCGCGGACCACATGTAGACCCGCACCTTGTTACCGTCGCGAATCACCGTCGCATCCTCTTCGAGGACAACCCCATCGACCTCGGCCTGACGGCGCGCGTCCGCCCACATCGGGTCGTTGCGGTCCCAGACGTGCACCGGGTTCACCTTGGAGCGATGGATGATGGTGGCGTCATGTGGCTCCGCGAAGCTCGGGCCGTCGTGCACGATGCGCATCTCGTCGCCGGAAATGTCGATCAGTTGGTCGTTCTCCGGCTTCAGCGGACCGACGTTGAGGAACCGGTCCTTGGAGAACTTGTTGAGCGACAGCAGCCACCGGCCATCTGCCTCCTTGGTCTGGCCCATGGAGGAGTGGTTGTGACCCGGTTGGTAATGAACGTCGAGCTTCTGGATGATCGGATTGACATTTTCTCCATTGAAGGCACGAATTGCGTCCTTGATGTTCCACTTGCAGATCTGGCTGTCGATAAAAAGTGTGGTGTAGGCATATCCACGGCCGTCAAAGGCGGTGTGAAGCGGACCGAGGCCGAGTTCCGGCTCCGCCGCGATCACGCCGCGGGGTTCGATCTTATCCTCGAAGAGGTCGTCGAAGCGACGCACATCCATCACCGAGACGGTCGGCGAGAGCTTGCCATTCACCATGACGTGGTGGCCGTCCGGCGCCGTATTGATGCCGTGCGGGCTGTTGGGGATCGGCACGTAGCGCGTGTAGGGCGAGCCCTTGCGGCCGTCGATGACCGGCACGCCGCTGTGCTTGGTGAAGTCGCCATTGCGCACGGCCTCCTCGATGCGGGCGATGTTGAAGATCACCACCCAGTCCTGCTCGGCCGCGGTCATCTCAGCCAGGGTGACGCCGCCCTCCGAGTTGTAGCAGGTGGAGAAGCAGTACTTGCCCTGGTAATCCGCATCGACGTTGTCGAGGTTGCCGTCGACCATGACCTGCCAGGCGATCTCCATGGTGTCGCCGTCGATAGCGGTGAAGATGCCGTGGTATTTGTCCGGCTCGTCGAGGATCTGGCCGTCGTTCGGTAGCGGTAGGCGGTCCTCGCCGTTGGCGAAGACATATCCGGTGCGCGGGAACTTCTGGACGCGCAGACCGTGCACCGCCTCCATGTTCGGCACCTCGACGATTTTGTCGCACTTCATGACGTCGCAGCGCACACGGGCAACCCGTGAGTTCGCCTTGTCGTTCATGAAAACGTAGCGCCCGTCGTAGGTGCCGTCGGTGAAGGACATATGTGGGTGGTGCAGGTCGCCGTTGGTGTAGACCCCGCCACGCGTCGCCAGGAACTCCCTGGTTTCCGGGGTCAGGCCCTCGGTCAGGATCTTCTTGCTCTCGTTGGTGATACCCCAGCCGGTGGCGCTGCAACGGTTGAACACCGGCACGCGCATCAGCTCACGCATAGAAGGGCAGCCAACGATGCGCAGCTCGCCGGACTGGCCGCTGGAGAAGAAGATGTAGTACTCGTCCAGCTGGCCAGGCAGAACCTCTGCACTGTGGCTGGCCTGGGCGTGGCCGGTGCTGGGGGCCAACAAAGCGCCGCCGGCAAAGCCACCGGCCAGTCCACTGAAACCGGCGAGCGTTGCCACCTTCGCCGTGCCGCCCATGAGTTCGCGCCGGGAAACTCCGGTCAGTTCATCTTTGCGTTTGGTCATCTTGTGACTCCCTTCTAGTTAACCGGCACTGAGGCAGTGCCCGCCTTGGTTTCCAACGCAGCCTTTGCGCGTTGCCCTGCCGGCTGCGCCGACCCCATTCCGGGTGATGCCAGCGCATCGCGCTTCTCGCGTTTCAGCCGCCGCTGGATCATCACCGGACACTTTCGATCGTGGTTGTAGAGCACCTGGCAGTGCAGGCAGGAGATACACTCATTGGGATTGATGTGCCCCTCCGGGTGGATCGCCTGAACTGGACATTCGTTGAAGCAGCGCATGCAGGGATTGCCGCATTCACGGTAACGCTTCAGCCAATCGAACATGCGCAGGCGCCCGGGAATCGCCAGCGCCGCACCCAGCGGGCAGAGATAGCGGCAGAAGAAGCGCTCGATGAAGAGGCCGACGCCCAACAAGGCCACCGCGAAGAGCACGAACCACCAATCACGCATGAAGCGCAGGATGATGGCGGTCTTGAAGGGCTCTACTTCGGCCAGCTGCTCGGCGAAAGCCAGGGAGCCCAGCGACACGCCGAACAGCGCCAGGAAAATGATGTACTTGATCGGCCAGAGCCGCTCGTGCAGCCACCAGGGCACAGTGATCTGCGGCACCTTGGCGAGCTTCGCCAGCCGGTTGGTCAGTTCCTGCAGGGCGCCGAAGGGGCAGAGCCAGCCACAAAACGGGCCACGACTCCAGAACAGCAGCGAAGCCGCCACAGCAAACCAGAGAATGAAGATCAGCGGGTCGACCAGGAAGTACGACCACTGGAAGTCGCTTCTGACGGCGCTGGTGAAAGCCAGAACGTTCACGACGGAGAGCTGCGCCTGGGCTACCCAACCGAGCCAGATCAGCGTGACGGCGAGATAGGTGAGCCTCAGCCGGTCGAAGAGCTTTGGGCGTTTGACGAACCAACTCTGAAAGAAGAACAGACCGGTGAGTGCCAGAAGCATGACGCCCAGCACCGCAATGGAAACCACCTTGCTCTTCCAGATGCGCTGCCACAGCGGCACCTCACCCTCCGCCGCACCAGCAATATCGGAAGTCGCCGCCTGGCCCGGCTGCGCGGCCACCTGCGGCCTTGGCTGGGCGGGGACGGTCGGAGCTGCGGCGCGCTTTCGGTAGCGTTCGGGAATATGATAGCTAACGTCGAAGGTGGTGAAGGCCTTCTCGATGGCACCGGTGGCCCGCTGCACCAGAAGCTGCAGGCGCCAAGGTGCCGCCGGGTTAAAGATGACATCCTCGGGCACGGCAAAGACGCCGACCTCGGGAAAGCGCGGGGCACCCTCGGCGGCAATATCGCCCAGACGACGATGCAACTTGTCGCGAAATCGTACGGTCTCCGTGCCCTGGATCAGTTCGATGCGATCGAAGATGCCGCCGCGCACGTAGCCCGAGCCCTTGAAGGAGTAGCGTCCCTCTCCGGCGATGAGAATCGCCTGCTGGCCCTCAGCCAGCATGTCCTGCAGGTGGGCGTACTCGGCCTTGCCCAGAAGGCTGCGGCCGATGGCGGGCTGGCTGACCAGCGCGACATAGAGATCGATGAAGGAATCGTCCGACTGGCCCTTCTCCGGGCGGGCCGCGGCCTTGACGTTGCCAGAGCGCGCGAAGGCCTCGTTGACGTCACTGACCGACAGGCTGAGACGCCGCACCGCGCCCTCACCCAGCAGTGTCTGCCAATCGCTGACCTCGCCGGCCGTCGGGTCGAGTTCCCAGGTCGCCTCGGCCGATGCCGCAGCGCCACCAGCTCCCAGCAGCCGGGCGGCTCTTGCCGCCGAGCGCACCAGGCTGTCGCCAATCACCAGCACCGTGACCGTGGCGCCGCTGACGATATCAACTTCGGGAGCGGCAAGCCCTTTTGAGGCCGCCGTGATGGGATTGTAGCCGACGTAGGCCGAGATGAACTCGACGACCCGGGCTTCCGGAATGCCAATCAGGACGATCGGCTCGTGGTGCTCGACCAGCTTGGCTCCGAGAATTGTGCCCTCGGCATCGATCGCCGCCACCACATCGATGGGTTTGCCGGAATAACCTGTCGTATTGACAAAGTCGGTGGTCAGGAAGGCATAGCCGAGGATCTCATCGCCGCGCAGGAGCGGCACCAGCGGAGGGCTGCCCTGTGGCCGACCGAAGGCTTCGGCCTCCGCCACGACGTCAGCGGCCACAAGGTCGCCCAGATACCCCTCCAACTTAGAAGGGGCCTGGCCGAAAGCCGTGGCCGCCCCGATCACCAGCAGCCCGCAGACCAGCACAACCAGCGACAGCAGCGAGCCAAGATCGATGGTTTTCTGGCCAAATCTCTGCGGTACAGCCATTCCCTACCTGCCTTTCGGGACGGTACATAGTTCAAAGTCCCCCTGGCTGATTTGACCTCTATCAATTCAGCACCCGAAAATTCGGTTAGAGTGCGATGCGAACCGGATCAGGGCCGCGAACCAAAGGTTAAGGAACCGCGATGCAGATCGGCCGATCCCAGCTTCTGACTACCCAGCCCGAAGCGAGGCCAACGAGCCTGACGGAGCTTCTGGGTTTGGCGAACGCTGTCGAGGTGGAAGCCGTCGCACGCTATGCCGAGCTCGCCTCCTTGATGGAGCTGCGTGACGAGCACGACACGGCCACCGTCTTTCACGTGATGTGTGAGATCGAAAAGCGTCACGTAGATATGGTTGAGCACCGCGCAGAGTCTCTTCACCAAGCCTTGCCTCTGAAGGCGGAGTTCACTTGGCTGCTGCCGCCGGAGATCGCCTCCTCCTGGGACGAGGTCCGCCACAGTACTCTGCTGACGCCCTATCGCGCGCTGGCCATCGCCGTCGTCAACGAAGAACGGGCCTTCGCCCTCTACAGCTACATTGCTGCGGCCAGCGACAATCCCGAGGTGACGCAAGAAGCCGAAGCCTTGGCTCTCGAGGAGCTCTCCCATGCCACCGAGCTGCGCGTGCGCCGACGCCAGGCGTTCCATCGCGAGTTTCCCGAGAAGCGCGATCCAGCCGCCAACAGGGTGACGTCCGTCGCTGAGTTTCACGATCTTGAAAGGCATCTCTTGCTCGAAAGCGCCGGCATCCTGCGAAGTGCCTCGGAGGCGCTCGACAGGCTGGGAGACGGTGTCAGCGCCAAGCTCGTCAGCTCCCTGGCCCAACGCCAAGCAACGGCGGCCAGCGAGATGACGCCCGCTCCCGCGACCGCCGGCGCCACTAACCCTGCGGCCAGAGGCTCGACCTCAGTTGCACTTTTGAAAGCGACCCTGCGCCAGCTCGAGGCCGCCAGCGAGATCTACGAGGAAGTGATCGCCCGGGCGGAACACGACGACCTTCTTCACACGGCCCAGACCTCCCTGCAGCGGGTCGTCGAGGGCATTTCCGCGATCGGCCAGCGGCTGAGGGAGGTCGAAGCCGAGAACAGGGGTGCTCCGCTGTAGCGGCATGGGCTTCACCTGCGATCCGCAGCATCCGGACCAAAGGGCCGTCAGCTGCCAAGATCGGCAAAGAGGGTTTCGAAGCGCTTGGCCGCCTTGCCGCGCTGCTTGAGCTCCTGGGCCGCTTCGAGATTGTCTTGCTTGTTGCCGACCACCACGAGTCCGATCACGCCCATGACGTAGTGGGTGTCCCTACCGATCATCAGATCCGGACCAGGGAACGATTCAGACCGCCGAGGTGGGAGAAAAATTGGATCCGACCGCCTCGTTGGATCTCCCGAGAGAGTGGCGTGTCTTTGCTTAGAGATAAGTGCGTCCGGGTGCCGTTGTAGTCGTCGGTATAAGCCCGGAGCACGCGGCGCAAATGCGCTCCGCCAAGGACGATCACATGGTCCAGACACTCTCTTCGGATCGATCCGATCAGTCGCTCGACATGACCGTTCTGCCACGGCGAGCGTGGCGCCATGGGGCGGTCCCTGACGCCGCTCACGCGATTTGAACCGACATTCAACTGAGTCTCTGTCAACTCGAAACGCCAAAATGGCCTGGAAATTGGCCGCTTCCGGCGACGGACGTATTGAGCGTCGAATGTGGCCAGGGTGCGTGGTGGTGCGGACAGTCAGGAGCGAACCGGTCTCTACCAGATTTCCCTGTTAAACAGGGAATTTACAGGGAGATTTCCAAAATTGAGCCCAAAACCCCGCTTCCGTGCCTGGTAACTGACGGTTTTTCTTGTCACCTTTGCCAAATTCCCTGCGCAAGTTATCAGGGAAATTTGCCATCCCTTGCAGGGAAACCTAGAACTGATACAGGGAACTGACCGGCCCGAACAAGGTTTTGCCCCGCCCTTCACTTAGGCTTTGGTCGGCCTGACATAACTGTCGCCGAGGCTGTTAGAGGCCCCAATTAGCTGATGAGAAAAGCCCTTGCTGCTGGGGCGGACTAAATTTTTGGTACGGACAATGCGTCACCTCCGACCGACCCCGGCCAATTATGTCCGACATCGCCCCAATGTGACCCTTCCGGCAGATCGGCGCCGAGGCAACTGCCTGACCTGCCCCCCAAGAAGTGGTCCGTTTTGAGAGTTAGAGTTTCGGCTATTTTGCGCTTGGAAGGAGCACGGAATGGCACGGAAGAGATACACGCCGGAGCAGATTATCGGGATGCTGCGCGAGGCTGAGGTTGGGCTGAGCCAAGGTAAGAAGACCGGGGCGATCTGCCGCGGGCTCGGCATATCGGAGCAGAGTTATTACCGCTGGCGCCGCGAGGGGCTGAAAGTACCCAAGAGGCAACCGAGGCGCGGCCGGTTG
>CALJLA010000031.1 GCA_937983055.1 uncultured Pseudomonadota bacterium | reverse complement strand
CCGGCCGCAGCGGCAGGCCGGCGCCGCGGTCGGACTCGCGCACCACCCGCACCGGCGGCAGCACTTCGCGCGCCGCTGCCTGGCGCCGCACCTCGGCGGCGCTTGCCAGCGCGCCATCGTCGGCGGTGTCGTGGCCCATCTCGGCGAGCAGCGCGCGCAGCGTCTGCTCGGGCGCGCGCCGCAGGTTGCCCCAGATGTCGTGATACTCCGGCTCGATGCCTTCCAACGCGCACAGCGCCGCGAGTGCGCCTCGTTCAACCGCCATGCGTGGGCGCCTCCTCCAGCGTCCAGATCACCGTCCAGGGCGCGAGCGACGCCTCGCTCCTCCCGCTTTCCCCGGCGCCGGCGCAGCAGTACAGCTCACGCCCCGGCGGCCTTGGCTTCGCCTTGAGCGGCCGCGCCGACAGGTTCGCCAGCAGATGCAGCCGCGTCCCGTCGCCCATCCCCCATTCGGCCGTCACCGCCTGACCGGCTATCGCCGCCGCGCGATGCGGGCCGCGCATCTGCGCGCAGCGCGGCACGATTTCATGCGCGCGCAGCTGAAGCAGCTCGCGGTAGAAGCGCAGCCAGCCGGCGTGCGGCTCGCGCGCCGGCGCGTTCCAGTCCAGGCGCGCCGACTCGAAGGTGGCCTCGGCATTGGGATCGGGGATGCGCTCGCGCGTGGCCGGATCGGCGAAGCGCGCAAAGCGCGCGAACTCCGCGCGCCGGCCCTCGGTCACCGCGCGCGCCAGGTCGCCGGAAAAATCGCAGAAGAACGGAAACGGCTGCGCCGCCGCCCACTCCTCGCCCATGAACAGCATCGGCGGCGACGGCGCCACCAGCAGCACCGCCATCGCGGCGCGCACCGCGTCCGCCGGCGCGGTGTCGGTGATGCGCTCGCCCAGCGCCCGGTTGCCGACCTGGTCGTGATTCTGCAGAAAGGCCACGAAGGCGCCGGGCGGCAGGTGCCCCGACGGCTCGCCGCGGCGCTGGCCTTCGCGGTACGGCGAGACCTCGCCCTGGTAGGCGAAGCCTTCGGCAAGGCAGCGCGCGAGGTGCGCGTGCGCATCGGGCAGGTAGTCGGCGTAGTAGCCGTCGCCCTCGCCGGTCACCAGCACATGCAGCGCATGGTGAATGTCGTCGTTCCACTGCGCGCGGTACCCGCCGCCAGCGGGCGGCTTGCCGAGGTAGTGCGCAGCGTTGTGATCGTTCTCCAGCACGAGGTGCACTTCGCGGCGCGCGCCCGGCCCGATACGCACGCGGGCGGCCAGCTCCTGCAGGATGTCGGGATCGGAGTCGTCGATGATCGCGTGCACCGCGTCCAGGCGCAGGCCATCGATCGAGAACTCCTCCAGCCAGTACAGCGCGTTGTGGATCACGAAGTCGCGCACCATGCGGCTGCCCTCGCCGTCGTAGTTGATCGCCGCGCCCCAGGGGGTGTGGTGGCGGTCGGTGAAGAAAGGCTCGGCATAGGCGTGCAGGTAGTTGCCGTCCGGGCCGAAATGGTTGTAGACGACGTCGATGAACACCATCAGCCCGCGCCGGTGGGCGGCGGCCACCAGGCGCCGCAGATCGTCGGGATGGCCATAGGCCGAATCCGGCGCGAAGTGCAGCACGCCGTCGTAACCCCAGTTGCGCCGGCCGGGAAAGTCCGACAGCGGCATCAGCTCGATCGCGGTCACGCCGAGATTCGCGAGGTAGTCGAGCTTTGCCTCGACGCCGGCAAACGTGCCCTGCGGCGAGAAGGCGCCGACGTGCAGCTCGTAGAGCACTGTCTCGTGCCACGGCCGCCCGCGCCACTGCGCATCGGTCCACTCGAAAGCGCGCGGATCGACCACCATGCTCGGGCCGTGCGCATCCTGCGGATTGAAGCGCGAGGCCGGGTCAGGCACCCGCAGGCCGCCGTCGATCTCGAACCGGTAAAGCGTCCCGGCGGCTGCCTCGGCGACGCTGAGCTCGAACCAGCCGCCCTCGGCGGCTCGCATCGGCAGGCACGGCCCGGGGCGATGCTCGTCCAGGCACAGGGCGACTTTCTTCGCTTTCGGCGCCCACAGGCGAAAGCGCACTCCGTCGGCCTGCAGCTGCGCGCCGAAAGGCATGTCGTGGCTGCGGATCACGGCGCCACCGCGATTTCCATCAGCACCACCGAAGAGCGCCCCTCGACCGTGTAGCTGCCGCCGACCGGACGCCGCTGGGTATCCGGCGGCGTGCCGTCCTCGGCCGCGGTGTCAATGAGCGGATCCCAGGCGGCATGCGGCGTAAAGCCGGGCAGCGTGAACGTGATCGCTTCGTGATGCGCGTTGAACAGCAGCAGAAAGCTGTCGTCGCGCAGGCGATGTCCGCGGGCGTCGGTTTCGGTCAGCGACTTGCCGTGCAGGTACACCCCGAGACAGCGCGCGAACGGCATCTGCCAGTCTTCCGCCGTCATCTCGACGCCCTGCGGCGTGAGCCAGAGCATGTCCTTCACCTCCAGCCCGGCGACCGGCGCGCCGACGAAATAGCGCTTGCGCCGGAAGATTGGATGCCGCTTGCGCAGCGCAATCAGCCGCTCGACGAAAGCGGTGAGCGGCCGGAACGCGCGCGCGCGCTCCCAGTCGACCCAGCTGATCGCGTTGTCCTGGCAGTAGGCGTTGTTGTTGCCCTGCTGGGTGCGGCCGAACTCGTCGCCGGCGAGCAGCATCGGCACGCCCTGCGACAGCAGCAGGGTCGCCAGCAGGTTGCGCTTCTGCCGGCGGCGCATCGCGTTGACCGCTTCGTCGTCGGTCTCGCCCTCCACGCCGCAGTTCCAGGACAGGTTGTGATTGTGGCCGTCGCGGTTGTCCTCGCCGTTCGCCTGGTTGTGCTTCTCGTTGTAGGTGACGAGGTCGTGCACGGTGAAGCCGTCGTGCGCGGCGACGAAGTTGATGCTGGCGTGCGGCGTGCGCCCGCTGTTCTCGTACAGGTCGGACGAGCCCGCCACCCGCCGGGCCAGTTCGCCCATCTGCGCCTCGTCGCCGCGCCAGTAGGCGCGCACCGTGTCGCGGTAGCGGTCGTTCCACTCGGCCCAGCCCACCGGGAAGTTGCCGACCTGGTAGCCGCCCTCGCCGAGATCCCAGGGCTCGGCGATCAGCTTGACCTGCGACAGCACCGGGTCCTGGCGGATGATGTCGAAGAAGGCGCCGAGCCGGTCGACCTCGTGCAGCTCGCGCGCCAGCGTCGCCGCCAGGTCGAAGCGGAAGCCGTCGACGTGCATCTCCAGCACCCAGTAGCGCAGGCTGTCCATGATGAGCTGCAGCACGCGCGGATGCTGCATGTTGAGCGTGTTGCCGGTGCCGGTGTAGTCCATGTAGTAGCGCGGCTCGTGCGCCATCAGCCGGTAGTACGACGCGTTGTCGATGCCGCGAAAACTCAGCGTCGGCCCGAGGTGGTTGCCCTCGGCGGTGTGGTTGTAGACCACGTCGAGGATCACCTCCAGCCCGGCCGAGTGCATCGCCTTGACCATGGTCTTGAACTCGCTGATGTGCCCGCTGGCGGAGTAGCGCGCATCCGGCACGAAATAGCCGAGCGAGTTGTAGCCCCAGTAGTTGCGCAGCCCGCGCTCGACCAGGTGGCGGTCGTCGACGAAGTAGTGCACCGGCATCAGCTCGACGGTGGTCACCCCCAGCCGGCGCAGATAGTCGATCACCGGCCCGGTGGACATTCCCGCATAGGTGCCGCGCAGCTGCGGCGGCACGTCCGGATGATTGATGGTGAAGCCGCGCACATGCGCCTCGTAGATCACCGTGTCGCGCCAGGGAATGCGCGGCCGCCGGTCGTCGCCCCAGGTGAAGGCCGGGTCGATCACCCGGCATTTCGGCATGCCGGCGGCGTTGTCGCGCCGGTCCATCGTGAGGTCTTCGCGCCGCCCGCCGATGCGATAGGAGAAATGCGCGTCGCTCCAGCGCAGCGGGCCGACGATCTGCTTGGCGCAGGGCTCGAGCAGCAGCTTGTAGGGATTGAAGCGATGGCCCTCTTCCGGGCGCCACGGCCCGTGCACCCGGTAGCCGTACAGCAGGCCCGGCCGCGCCTCCGGCAGATAGCAGTGCCAGATCTCGTCGGTCTGCTCCGGCATGGTGATGCGCTGCAGCTCGCGGCGCCCCGACGGGTCGAAGATGCACAGCTCGACCTTCTCGGCGTTGGCCGAGAACATCGCGAAATTGACGCCTTCGCCGTCCCAGGTGGCGCCGCGCGGATAGGGGCTGCCCGGCCACACCGCGGTAATCGGCTGCAGGGTTGCGCTGGCTTCCGGCTCGCTCATCGGCCCGCCCTCGCCCAAGCCCCGCCCCGGCGCACGCCGCTGCGACTCGAAACTGAGGTATCCATTCGCGCGCTCAGCCGTGGTAGCGGCTGCTGTCGCCCGAGTAGGGCGCCTTCGCCATCACGACAATGCCGGAAGGCGAGACGTGGAAGCGCTTCTCGTCCGCCGCCCGGTCGTAGCCGATCACCTCGCCCGGGCCGATGTGGTTGTAGCGGTCGACGATTACCCGCTTCAGCCGCGCCCCGCGGCGCACGACGGTGTAATCCATGATGATGCAGTCCTCGACATGGACGTCGTCTTCCAGCACCACCTCGCGCCGGATGATCGAATTGCGCACCGAGGCGCCCTTGATCAGGGTGCCCGCGCCGAGGATGCTGTTGCTGATGCTGCCTTCGACCACCTTTGACACCGGCCCCTGGTAGCCGCTGGAATAGATCGGCCAGCGCGGATTGAACAGGTTGAACTTCGGCTCCAGCCCCAGGATGTCGCGGTTTGCGTCGAAGTAGGCCTCGATGGTGCCGACGTCGCGCCAGTAGCTCTGCTCTTCGTAGCTGCGCAGTCCCGGCACCCGGTTGGTTGAAAAATCGTAGGCGAACAGGCGGTGGCTGGCGGTCAGCCGCGGCAGCACATGGTGGCCGAAGTCGGTCTCGCCGCGCTCCTTGGCTTCCCTGAGCTGCCCGACCAGGGTGTCGACGTTGAAGACGTAGTTGCCCATCGAGGCGAAGGCGTGCCTGGGATCGTTCGGCATCGGCTTCGGGTTCTTCGGCTTCTCGTGGAACTTGACGATGCGCCCGCTCTGCTCGGTCTCCAGCACGCCGAACGACGACGCCTCGGACACCGGCACCGGCAGCGCGGCGACGGTGACGTCGGCGCTGCGCTCCAGGTGAAAGGCGATCATCTGCTGCACATCCATGCGGTAGATGTGGTCGGCGCCGAACACCAGCACCAGGTCCGGCGAGTGCGATTCGATCAGGTTGAGATTCTGGTACACCGCATCGGCGGTGCCCTGGAACCACTCCGGCCCTTCCCGCATCTGCGGCGGCACGATGCGGATGAACTGCTCCGGAATGATCGGCGACAGCACCCAGGCATTGTGAATGTGCTCGATCAGCGACTGGCTCTTGTACTGCACCAGCAGGTAGATCGAGTGAATGCCGGAGTTGAGCAGGTTCGACAGCACGAAATCAACGATGCGGTAGCGGCCGCCGAAAGGCACCGCGGGCTTCGACCGGTCCGCGGTCAGCGGCGCCAGCCGGGTGCCTTCGCCGCCCGCCAGCACCATGGCGGTAATGCGTCTTGTCATGGCTTTTCCTGTTTATTCACGTCCTGTTTCGAAATCTTCCGTTCGCCGCGCACCGGCGGCAAGCGCGATCAGTCCTCGTCCCCGCGACGCGCCCGCGGCCACCAGCGCTCGAGCATGCCTTCGGCCCAGTTGCGCCCGCCGAGCCCGAAGGCGAGCGCCAGCGCGAAAACCACGCCGGCGAGAATGATCAGGAAGCTCGCGCGCACGATCTCGCCGCCCACCTCCACCTGGTCGAGCGCAATCAGCACCACGAACACGATGATGGTGTATTGCGCGATGCGGCCAAGCGGCTCGGCATCCGGGATCTCCATCTTGCGGCAGTAGGCCACTACCGTGTTGGAGATGAACCGGGCGAAGTAGGCGCCGAACGCCAGGATCAGCACCGCCGCCACCACTTTCGGCACGAACCACGCCACCTGGCCGAGCAGCTCGGTGATGTAGGTGAGCCCGAGGCTGTTGAAACCGATGATCAGCGCCATCAGGATCACCAGCCAGTACACCAGTCCGACCAGGATGCCGGTCAGGTCGGTGCCGACACCGCCCTGCTGGAGAAAGCCGTCGATCCCCGAGCGCTCGCCGAGCACATTGAAGTTGAGCGCCCGCAGGCCTTTGTCGAGCGTAAAGCGCGCCAGCTTCGCCAGCAGCCAGCCGGCGATCAGCACCAGCACCGCCAGCACCAGCTTGGGCAGGAATTCGCCGACCTGCAGCAGGAAGACCCGCGCCGGCTCGAGCAGCATGTTGACTTCTTCTTTCATTGTCACCTCCTCAACCGCCCGCCGGCGGTGCTGGCGGCCGTCCGGCGCATGCGGGTCAGCCCGCCAACGCCAGGATTCCGCGCAGCGGCACCCGCACCCAGTCCGGGCGGTTATTCAGTTCATAGCGCAGTTCGTACAGCGCCTTCTCCAGCTCGAACAGCTGCAGCAGCCCGCTCATCCCGTCGAAGGAGCGGTAGAGCGTTCCGCTGCCCGCCGCGTCGCGATACGCCTGCAGGAAGCGCCCCCGCACCTCCTGTTCCCAGGCGGCGGCAAGTGGCTGCAGCGCGTCGAGTTCGTCC
>CALJLA010000030.1 GCA_937983055.1 uncultured Pseudomonadota bacterium | reverse complement strand
CGCTGGCCTCGATCGGTGCGCAGGTTCGCATGGGCGACAACTGGATCGAGGCCAGCGCCCCCGAGAATGGGCGACTGCGCGCCTTCGACCTTGACTGCAATCACATCCCCGACGCCGCAATGACGCTGGCGGTGGTGGCCCTGTTCTGCGATGGCCGTTGCCGGCTGCGCAACATCGGCAGCTGGCGCGTGAAGGAGACCGACCGAATCGCCGCGATGGCCACCGAACTGCGCAAGACCGGTGCAAAGGTGGAGGAGGGCGACGACTGGCTCGGCGTCGAGCCGCCCTCCGGTGGCCGTCTCCGTCCCGTGGCGACGTTCGATACCTACGACGATCATCGAATGGCAATGTGCCTGTCGCTGTGCACGCTTGGCGGGCTCAGGGCGCGGATCAATGATCCCGACTGCGTTGCGAAGACTTTTCCCGATTACTTTGACCGCCTGGCCGAAATCACCGTTTCACCGGTGATCGCGATCGACGGGCCATCCGGCTCCGGCAAGGGCACGGTGGCGCAGCGGGTCGCTGCGCGACTTGGCTTCCACTATCTCGACAGCGGGGCACTGTATCGGGTCGTCGCGCTGGCGGCGCTGAAAGAATCGCTGCCGCTGGGGGATGCCGCCCGCCTCGGGGCGGTCGCCGAAGCGCTGCCGGTCGAGTTTTCGCACGGCGAGGTGCTGCTGGCGGGCGAGCGCGTAACCGCTGCCATCCGCTCCGAAGAGGTTTCTGCTGCTGCCAGCCGCGTGGCTGAAATTCCATCAGTGCGTCAAGGCCTTATGATGCGGCAACGGGCGTTTCGCAGACCGCCTGGCCTGGTTGCGGATGGCCGAGACATGGGAACCGTGGTGTTCCCGGATGCCGTGCTGAAGGTGTATTTGACCGCAGATGCCGGCACGCGCGCGGAGCGTCGATATAAACAGTTGATAGAAAAAGGTTTCGATGCTAACCTGTCGGCCCTTTTGCAGGACTTGAAGGATCGCGACGCGCGCGACACGAACCGCGGCGTGGCACCCCTGCAAAAGAGCAAGGAGGCGTTGGTCCTCGATACCACCGGGCTCAGCATCGACGACGCTGTCGATCAGGTTCTCGAGTGGTACCGGGGCGCGCAGCCCTGAGGCCCATCCCATTGAATTGAAAAAAGAAAGAGTTCCAGCGGCGAAATCCGCAGCGGCTCTTCTTTCCTTCGAGTGCGGGATGGAATGATGAATCAACCCGGTCGGAACATTGACCGGCCTATTCAGTGAATCGAACCTAACGCTATGAAGACAGCGACCCATTCCTCCAGCGCTCCCGGCAACGAAAGCTTCGCGGCACTGTTCGAGGAAAGCCTTTCGCGCCAGGAAATGCGTGCGGGGGAAGTCATCACCGCGGAGATCGTGCGCATCGATCAGAACTTCGTGGTGGTGAATGCCGGACTCAAGTCCGAAAGCTACATCTCGATCGACGAGTTCAAGAACGACCGCGGCGAACTTGAAGTCGAGCCCGGAGAATACGTCAGCGTCGCGATCGAGGCGCTCGAGGACGGCTATGGGGAAACGCGACTGTCGCGCGAGAAGGCAAAGCGGCTCGCCGCCTGGCAGGAGCTCGAAAAGGCGATGGAAGAAGGCCGGCTGGTGCAGGGGCTGGTCAACGGTAAGGTCAAAGGCGGGCTGACGGTCATGATCAATGGCATCCGCGCATTTCTGCCGGGCTCGCTGGTCGATATCCGCCCCGTCAAGGACACCAATCCGTACGAGGGCAAGCAACTCGAATTCAAGGTCATCAAGCTCGACCGCAAGCGTAACAACGTCGTGGTGTCCCGTCGCGCGGTGCTGGAAGCCACCCAGGGCGAGGAGCGGCAGAAGCTGCTGGAAACGCTGCACGAGGGCGCGGTCGTCAAGGGCATTGTCAAGAACATCACCGACTACGGCGCGTTCGTCGATCTCGGCGGCATCGATGGCCTGCTGCACATCACCGACCTGGCGTGGCGACGCGTCAAGCATCCCACCGAGGTGGTGAACGTCGGGGACGAGGTCACCGCCAAGGTCCTCAAGTTCGACCAGGAAAAGAATCGCGTCTCGCTCGGGCTTAAGCAGCTCGGCGAAGACCCCTGGGTCGGGCTGTCGCGCCGCTATCCGACCGGCACGCGGCTGTTCGGCAAGGTGTCCAACCTGACCGACTACGGCGCGTTCGTCGAGATCGAGTCCGGCATCGAGGGCCTGGTGCACGTATCGGAAATGGACTGGACCAACAAGAACGTCCATCCCGCGAAGGTCGTCCAGGTCGGCGACGAAGTCGAAGTCATGATTCTGGAGATCGACGAAGACCGCCG
The DNA here is from genome assembly GCA_937983055.1 of uncultured Pseudomonadota bacterium. Classification (GTDB taxonomy): domain Bacteria; phylum Pseudomonadota; class Gammaproteobacteria; order Burkholderiales; family Eutrophovitaceae; genus CALJLA01. The sequence continues at coordinate 15,438 of CALJLA010000030.1, read as the reverse complement.
CCGCATCAGCCTTGGCATGAAACAGTGCAAACCGAATCCCTGGGACGAGTTCGCGCAGAACTTCAAGAAGGGCGACAAGGTTCGCGGCCAGATCAAATCGATCACCGATTTCGGCATCTTCATCGGTCTGTCGGGCGGCATCGACGGGCTGGTCCACCTGTCCGATCTTTCGTGGAGCATGCCGGGCGAAGAAGCCGTGCGCAAATACAAGAAGGGCGACGAGGTCGAGGCCATGGTCCTGTCGATCGACGTCGAGCGCGAACGCATTTCGCTGGGCATCAAGCAGCTCGAGGGCGACCCCTTCTCCAACTACGTGTCCACCCACGACAAGGGATCGGTGATCGAGGGCGTTGTGAAGGCGGTCGATGCCAAGGGGGCAACCATTTCGCTCGACGGCGAAGTCGAGGGATATCTGCGTGCCTCGGAAATCGCGCGGGATCGTGTCGAGGACATCCGCTCCCATGTGAAGGAAGGCGACCGTATCGTCGCCATGATCATCAATATCGATCGCAAGAACCGCAACATTAACCTGTCGATCAAGGCGAAAGACGCCGCCGAAGAAGCCGAAGCGCTGCAGAAGCACGGCGCGGACGCCGGCAGCGCCGGAACCACCAACCTCGGTGCGCTGCTGAAGGCGAAACTCGACAACAAGAACACTGACAAATAAGAAACGGGACCCATGATGACCAAGTCCGAGCTGATCGCCAGGCTTGCGGCTCATTTTCCGCAGCTCGTCGCGAGCGATGCCGAGCTGGCCGTGAAGATGATTCTGGACGCCATGGCGAAAAGCCTGGCGCAGGGTCACCGCATCGAGATACGCGGGTTTGGCAGTTTCGGTCTGAACTACCGGCCTCCACGCGTGGGCCGTAATCCGAAGTCGGGGGAGAAGGTGCACGTGCCCGCCAAGTACGTGCCGCATTTCAAGGCAGGCAAGGAACTGCGCGAGCGCGTCGATCTGAAGAAGCAGTGACCAGCTTCGCGCGGTCGGGTTCGGGAAAGCGGCAGCGTCGCGAGACGATTGCCGCTTTGTTTTTTTGGCGGCCTATTTGCGGGTAACATTCTCGGCCATGAGATACATCAGCTGGGCGTTTCGGATCCTTGTTTTTCTCGTGCTGCTGGGCTTCGCGCTGAAGAACACCGAGCCCGTGCTGGTCCGCTTCTACCTGGGAGGCGAGTGGCAGGCGCCGCTGGTCTTCGTGCTGTTGATCGTTTTCGTGCTGGGCGCGCTGGGCGGGATCGCGGCGGCGCTCGGCCACGTCTTCCGGCAGCGACGCGAGATCCTGGCGCTGCGCAAGCAACTGCGATCGCTCCCCGCGGCGGCTCGGGAAGACTGAGGCGCCGGGCCGATGGAGTTCGAACTATGGTGGCTGCTCGGCTTCCCGCTGTTTTTCGCGCTGGGCTGGCTTGCCGCGCGAATCGATATCAAGCAGCTGTTGTCCGAATCCCGCGCGCTGCCGATGTCGTATTTCAAGGGACTCAACTTCCTCCTCAACGAGCAGCCGGACAAGGCGATCGAAGCCTTCATCGAGGTGGTCAAGGTCGATCCCCAGACCGTCGAGCTGCATTTCGCACTGGGCAGCCTGTTCCGGCGCAGGGGCGAGGTCGAGCGCGCCATTCGAATGCACCAGAACCTGCTCGACCGACCGGACCTCCGGGGCGAGCAGCGCGCGCAGGCACTGTACGAACTGGCCCAGGACTACCTCAAGGCCGGTCTTTTGGACCGCGCCGAGGAGCTGTTTGCGCGCCTGGATGGCACGGCCTACCAGCAGCAGGGCCTGCAGTTCCTGCTCGAAATATATGAGCAGGAGAAGGACTGGAACAAGGCAATTGCCACATCGCACCGCATGGATGCCGTTACCGGCGAATCCAGCGCCAGGGCGATTGCGAATTACTACTGCGAGCTGGCGGCTGCCGAGGCCACGCATTCCCGGTGGGACGCCGCCCGCGCCTATCTGGACGATGCGCTGAACGTCAACCGGCGCTGCGCAAGGGCCAACATCCTGCTTGGTGACATCGCCCTGTCGCAGGGGCAGACCGAACAGGCGATCGACTGCTGGAAGCGGGTCGAGCAGCAAAACCCCGAGTATCTCTCGCTGGTGGCCGACAAGCTGTTTGCTGCCTACAACAGCCTCGGGCGGCCCGACGACGGGCTGGCCCTGCTGCACGGCTATCTTGCGCGCTACCCTTCGATCGACCTGCTCACCGTGGCGTTCCAGGGCGAATTGCAGCACCGCGGGGGCGACGCCGCCTACCGCCTAGTGCGCGGCGAGCTTGCGAAGAATCCCACGCTGCTGGGCCTCGACAAGCTGCTGGAGGCGCAGCTGCTCGACGCTTCGCCCGAGCGGCGCAACGATCTGCAGATGATCAAGAACCTGGTTCACCAGCACACCAGAAGCCTGGCGCTGTATCGTTGCGACGTCTGCGGCTTCAAGGCGCGACAGTTCTACTGGCATTGTCCCGCGTGTAGCGGCTGGGAGACCTATCCGCCGCGGCGCTCGGAGGAGCGGGAGCTCGCCGGCTAATGGAGTCACGGGTCATCGTGGCGCTCGATTTCGCGGACGCGCAATCGGCGATGGCGCTTGCGGAGCGACTGTCCCCGCAGGCATGCCGACTGAAGGTCGGCAAGGAGCTGTTCGTCGGTGCCGGGCCCGCGCTGGTTGCGGCGCTGGTCGCACGCGGATTTGGCGTCTTTCTAGACCTCAAGTTTCATGACATTCCCAATACCGTGGCCCAGGCCTGCCGTTCGGCGGCACGCCTGGGCGTCTGGATGCTCAACGTACACGCGCTGGGCGGGCGCGAGATGATGCAGGCGGCCCGCGAGGCGCTGGGTGACGGCGCGCCCGCCCCCAGACTGATTGCTGTCACCATTCTGACGAGCATGGACGCGACACAGATGCGCGAGGTCGGGCTGAGCGAGACGCCGGCGCAGGCCGTCGGCAGGCTCTCGGCGCTTGCCGCGGAATGCCGGCTCGACGGCGTGGTGTGCTCGGCCCACGAGGCGGCTGCCATCCGCCGGCAGCAGGGAGACGGCTTCCTGAGGGTCACGCCGGGTATCCGGCTGCCCGAGAGCGCGGACGACGACCAGAAGCGCATCATGACCCCCGCCCGCGCCATCGAGGCGGGAGCAAGCTATCTGGTCGTCGGGCGTCCGGTCACCCGCGCGGCCGATCCGGCGGCGATGCTGGCCAGGATCAATTCCGAAATCGCGCAGACGGAGAACACTGGGTGAAAATCACCGTCATCGGCACCGGCTATGTCGGGCTTGTCTCAGGGACCTGTTTTGCCGACCTCGGCAATGATGTCCTGTGCCTGGATGTGGACCAGGCCAAGGTGGACCTGCTAAACGGTGGCGGCATACCGATCTACGAGCCGGGCCTGGAAGGACTGGTCAGGCGCAATGCGGCAGCAGGCCGGCTCAGGTTCACCACCGATGTCGAGGCATCGGTCGCGCACGGTGCGCTTCAGTTCATCGCGGTAGGCACGCCGCCGGACGAAAACGGATCGGCAGACCTGCGTTACGTCATGTCGGCGGCGCGCAACATCGGGCGGCACATGACGGATTACCGCATCGTCGTCGACAAGTCCACCGTCCCGGTGGGCACGGCAGAGCGGGTGCACGCCGTCATCGACGAAGAGCTCGCCGCCCGCGGGGTCGCCGTGCCTTTCAGCGTGGTTTCCAACCCCGAGTTCCTCAAGGAAGGCGCAGCGGTGAACGATTTCATGCGGCCGGACCGGATCGTCATCGGGGCGTCGGACGAGCGGGCAATCCGACAGATGCGCCAGCTGTACGCGCCGATCAACCGCAACCATGACCGCTTGATGGTGATGGACACCCGCTCGGCCGAACTTACCAAGTACGCGGCCAACGCCATGCTGGCCACGCGCATCTCCTTCATGAACGAGCTGGCCAACCTGGCCGAAAAGCTCGGCGCCAACATCGAGAATGTACGCGTGGGCATCGGCTCGGATCCGCGCATCGGGTATCACTTTCTGTACGCCGGCTGCGGCTACGGCGGCAGCTGCTTTCCGAAGGACATCCAGGCGCTGCAGCACACCGCCGGCGACTACGGCATGCAGCTCTCCATCGTGGATGCGGTCGAAAAGGTGAACCGTACGCAGAAGCAGCGGATCCTGGACAAGGTCAGGCTGCGTTTCGGCGAGCATCTGGACGGCAAGCGCTTCGCGGTCTGGGGCCTGTCGTTCAAGCCCAATACCGACGACATGCGCGAGGCGCCCAGCCGCGTGGTCATCAACGGACTTCTCTCGCGGGGCGCGCGCGTGGCTGCCTATGACCCGGCGGCGATGACCGAGGCCAGGCGCCTGTTCCAGAAAGACCGCGCCCTGACGTTCGCGGATTCGCCGCTCGACGCGCTCGACGGCGCCGAGTCGCTGATCATCGTCACCGAGTGGAAAGAATTCAAGAGCCCGGATTTCGAGGCAATCAAGGCGCGGCTGAAACAGCCGGTGATCATCGACGGGCGCAACCTGTACGATCCCGCCGTCATGCGGGATCATGGCATCGAATACCTGTCGATTGGACGGACCTGACCCGGTCGGGCGGGCAACGGCGGAGCGCGCAGAATTGGAAAACATCAGGAACGCCAGGGTGCTGATCGTCGGCGACGTCATGCTCGACCGTTACTGGTTTGGCGAGGTCAGCCGCATCTCGCCGGAGGCGCCGGTGCCGGTGGTCAAGATCGACCGGCGCGAAGAGCGGCCGGGCGGTGCGGCCAACGTGGCCCGCAACATCGCTGCAATCGGCGCGAAACCGCTGCTGCTCTCAGTCGTCGGTCAGGACGAGGCGGCCGGCGCGCTGCAGCAGCTGCTCAGCGCCGACGGGATTCAGGCGCAGCTGCACCGCGATCCAGGGCTGTCGACCACCATCAAGCTGCGCGTGATCGGGCGCCAGCAGCAGTTGCTGCGCATCGATTTCGAAACCGAGCCCGGTCACGAGGTGCTTGCCGCCAAGCTGGCCGACTTCGAGGCGAAACTTGCAGAGTGTGACGCGGTGCTGCTGTCGGACTACGGCAAGGGGGGGCTCAAGCACATCGAGCGCATGATCGGTCTGGCGCGCGCGCAGGGCAAGCCGGTGCTGGTGGACCCGAAAGGCGACGATTATTCGCGCTACCGCGGCGCGACCCTGCTCACGCCGAACAGAGCCGAGTTCCGGGAGGTCGCCGGACGTGCCCGCGACGAGGACGACCTGACGGCGCGCGCGCAGAAGCTGCGCACGTCGCTCGGGTTGGATGCCCTGCTGCTGACGCGCAGCGAGGAGGGCATGACGCTGTACCGGGAAAGCGGGCGGGTGCACGTGCCGACCGTAGCCCGGGAAGTCTACGATGTCAGCGGCGCGGGCGACACGGTTATCGCCATTCTGGCGGTGATGATCGCTGCGGGCCAGCCAATGGAGGAAGCGGTGCGCTGGGCCAACAAGGCCGCGGGGATCGTCGTCGGCAAGCTGGGTACCGCGGTGGTTCATCCGGAAGAGCTGTTTGGCTGAGACCGCAATCCGTGTCATCTTTGCGGGCTCTACGGATGCCGCGCGGCACATGTTGCCGTGCGCGGCGTCCTGATTCGTTCGTGTGCGAGGTCTGAACATGTACATCGTGGTAACCGGAGCCGCCGGTTTCATCGGGGCGAATATCGTCAAATCGCTCAATGAAACGGGCATCTCCAACATCATTGCGGTCGACAACCTGGCGAAGGCCGACAAGTTCCGCAACCTGGTCGACTGCGAGATCGCCGATTACTTTCACAAGGACGAGTTCCGCGCCGCCCTCAGTGCGGGATCCTTCGATGGCGACATCGCCGCAATTCTTCACCAGGGCGCGTGTTCCGACACCATGGCGACCGACGGGCGCTATGTAATGGACAACAATTTCCGCTTTTCGGTGGACATGCTGAGCTACTGCCAGCAGGAAGCGGTGCCGCTGATCTACGCCTCGTCCGCCGCGGTGTACGGTGCCTCGGCCACGTTCCGCGAAGAGCGCGAGTTCGAGCGCCCGCTGAACGTTTACGGCTATTCCAAATTTCTGTTCGACCAGGTCGTGCGTCAGCGCTGGGAGGACAACAGTGCGCAGGTCGTCGGACTGCGCTACTTCAACGTCTACGGGCCGCGCGAAGCGCACAAGGAACGAATGGCCTCGGTCGCCTATCATCTGTTCCACCAGTATCGCAGCAGCGGGCAGGTGAGCCTGTTCGAAGGCAGCGGCGGATACGCCGCCGGGGAACAGCGCAGGGATTTCGTGTCGGTCGAAGACGTTGCGCGAGTGAATCTCTGGTTCCTGGAACACCAGGACAAATCCGGCATCTTCAACTGCGGTACCGGCGCGTCGCAGACGTTCAATGATGTCGCGGTGGCCACCGTCAACGCCGCGCGTGCGGCCGACGGCAAAGCCCCCCTGTCGCTGGACGAGCTTAAGGCGCAGCGGGTGATTCAATATGTGCCGTTTCCGCAGGGTCTGCGGGACAAGTACCAGAGTTACACACAGGCAGATCTTGCCAGGCTTCGTGAAGCGGGCTGCGACCTGGCGTTCCTGACGGTAGAGCAGGGGGTGCAGCGCTACGTCGAATGGCTGATTCGAAGCCAGGCCTGAGGCAGGCGAGAAGCATGGACAGGGCAGTATTCGGCTACGATCGGACGCTGGAAGATTTCGTCGGCAATACGCCACTCGTACGCCTGAAGCGCATTCCAGGCGCGACCTCCAACGTGGTGCTGGCGAAGCTCGAAGGCAACAACCCGGCGGGCTCGGTCAAGGACCGTCCGGCCCTGTCGATGATCCGGCGGGCGGAGGCACGTGGGCGCATCAGGCCGGGCGATACGCTGATCGAACCGACCTCGGGAAACACCGGCATCGCGCTGGCGATGGTGGCCGCGATGCGCGGCTATCGCATGGTGCTGGTGATGCCGGAGCATCTGTCGGTGGAGCGCCGGCAGACGATGGCCGCGTTCGGCGCGCGCTTCGTGCTGACGCCACAGGCGGGCGGTATGGAGCAGGCGCACGACGCGGCGCTCGAGATGGAGCGTAACGGCGAAGGCGTCATCCTCGACCAGTTCGCCAATCCGGATAATCCGCTCGCGCACTATGAGGGTACTGCGCCCGAGATCTGGCGCGACACTGAAGGCAGAGTCACCCATTTTGTCAGCAGCATGGGCACCACCGGCACCATCATGGGCTGCTCGCGCTTCTTCAAGGAGCAAAACCCGTCCGTTTCCATCATCGGCTGCCAGCCGTCGCCGGGGTCGCAGATTCCCGGCATCCGCAAGTGGCCCGAGGAGTACCTGCCGACGATCTTCGACCGCTCGCGGGTCGACCGAATCATCGAAGTGAGTCAGGCCGATGCCGAGGAGATGACCCGCAGGCTGGCGCGCGAGGAGGGCATCTTTGCCGGGGTATCGTCCGGCGGGGCGCTGTGGGCTGCGCTGCAGGTCTGCCGCGAGGTCGAAGGCGCCACCATCGTAACCATCGTCTGCGACCGGGGCGATCGCTACCTGTCGACCGGGGTCTTCCCCGCCCAATGAGCCAGGGGCAACACCGATGACACCGGTGCTCGTCTTCGACATCGAGACCGTGCCCGACATCGAAGGCCTGCGCAGGCTGGGAGAGTTCGCGCCGGGAACGACCGATGCCGACGTTGCCGAAGCGGCGTTTGCCGCGCGCAGGGAGAAGACCGGCAGCGACTTTCTGCCGCTGCATCTGCATCGTGTCGTGGCGATCGCCTGCGCGCTGCGCGATCGCGACAGCTTCCGCGTGTGGTCGCTGGGCGAAGCGGCCGACCCCGAGCGCGAGCTGGTCCAGCGGTTCTTTGACGGGATCGAGAAATACACGCCGCAGCTGGTCTCATGGAACGGCGACGGGTTCGATCTGCCGGTGCTGCATTACCGCGGCCTCGTCGGGGGCGTGCGTGCCGCCCGCTACTGGGACATGGGCGAGGATGACCGCGACTTCAAGTGGAACAACTACATCAGCCGGTATCACGCGCGCCACCTCGACCTGATGGATCTGCTGGCCCTGTACCAGGGACGCGCCAGCGCACCGCTCGACGAGATTGCCCAGCTCCTCGGTTATCCCGGCAAGCTGGGCATGGCCGGCGGCAAGGTGTGGGATGCGTATCGGGCCGGGCAGCTCAAGGCGATTCGCGATTACTGTGAGACCGACGTCGCCAACACCTATCTCGTCTATCTGCGTTTTCAGCTGATGCGCGGCGTGCTGGATCCGGCGCGCTACCGCGCGGAATGCGACCTGGTGCGCGCAACACTGTCGCGCTCGGACGAGGCGCACTGGCGCGAGTTCCTCGCCGCGTGGAGCGCCGACTAGCGAACGTCAGGCTGTGATCCGCACCCGCATCGAATCGCTGGACCACGAAGGCCGCGGGGTGAGCCATGTCGACGGCAAGGTGGTGTTCGTCGACGGCGCTCTGCCGGGCGAACTGGTCGACATTCAACCCTACAAGCGCAAGGCCAGCTACGAGCTTGCGCTGGCGCGGCGGATCGTGAAACCTTCGCCCTCGCGGGTCGACCCCCGCTGTGCGAGTTTCGGGGTGTGCGGCGGCTGCAGCATGCAGCATGTCGACGTCGCCACCCAGGTGGCGGTCAAGCAGCGGGTGCTGGAAGACAGCCTGGCCCATATTGGCCGGGTGCGGGCGGAAGCCATTCTGCCGCCGATCCACGGACCGGCCTGGGGCTACCGCTACCGCGCCCGGTTTTCCTCGCGTTATGTGGCGAAGCGCGGCGGAACGCTGGTCGGGTTTCGTGAGCGACGTCACAGCTTCGTTGCCGACATGCCCTCCTGCGAGGTCGTGCCGACGAGGATTTCGGCGCTGCTGCTGCCGCTGCGCCGGCTGGTCGACAGCCTGAGCATCCGCGAGCGAATCCCGCAGATCGAACTGGCGATCGGCGACGATGCCGATTCGCTCACCTTCCGCATCCTGCTGCCGCTCACCGGCGAGGACGAGCAGAAGCTGCGCGATTTCGGCGACGCCCACCGCCTGCGCATCTATCTCCAGCCGAAAGGCCCGGACAGCGTGCTGGCATTTCACCCGTCAGGCGCGGAATTCCTCCACTACCGTCTGCCCGATTTCGACCTGGAGTTTCCTTTCAGGCCCACCGACTTCACCCAGGTCAATCCCTACATCAACCGTGTGCTCGTGCGCAGGGCGCTTGCGCTGCTCGACCCGCAGCCGGGCGAGCGCATCGGCGATCTGTTCTGTGGGCTCGGGAATTTCTCGCTGGCAATCGCGCGGCGCGGCGTCCGGGTGATTGGCGTCGAGGGCAATGCGGCGCTGGTCGAGCGTGCGATGGACAATGCGCGCCACAACGGTCTGGACGGTCATTGCGAGTTCCACTCGGCCAATCTGTTCGAGATGGACGCCACGCGCTGGTCCGGGCTGGGGCGCTTCGACCGTTTACTGATCGATCCGCCGCGCGATGGCGCCATCGAGCTCGTCAAGGCGATTGGTGCCGACGGCCCGCGCCGCGTCGTCTATGTGTCGTGCAATCCCGGCACGCTGGCGCGGGATGCGGCCGTGATGGTGCAGGTGAACGGGTATCGCCTGTCGGCGGCAGGCGTGGTGAACATGTTTCCCCACACTTCGCATGTGGAGTCGGTGGCGCTGTTCGAGAAATGAAAAAGGGCGCCCGTCGGGCGCCCTTCTTGACAGCCGATTTGCCGGGCTGGCGCTATTCGCGCTCGCCGGCGAAGGCCATCAGCAGATGCAGCAGGTTGGCGAAAATGTTGAAGAGGCTGAGGTATACGCCGGTCGCTGCCATGATGTAGTTGGTCTCGCCGCCGTTGACGATGCGGCTGACATCGTGCAGCAGGAACAGCGAGAACACCACGATCACCAGCGCCGAGATCGTCAGGGCGAGCGCGGGCATCTGGAAGAACATGTTCGCCAGCATCGCCAGCAGCAGCACGATCATGCCGACGAACAGAAACTTGCCCATGAAGCTGAAGTCCCGCTTGGTCGTGGTCGCCACCATGCTCATGGCGAGCAGGATGCCGCCGGTGCCCGCCGCCGCCATGCCAATCAGCTGCGGCCCGTTTCTCAGCGACAGGGCGACATTCAGCAGCGGACCCAGCCACCAGCCGAGAATAAACGTCATGCCCAGCAGCAGCAGGACGCCGACGCCGCTGTTACGGTACTTCGCAATGGCAAACTGAAGTCCGATCACCACCCCGAGCATGATCACGGTGGTCAGGATCGGGCTCTGCATCACGATGCCGCCGGTCGCCATGCCGATGAACGCGCCGATGACGGTCGGCACCATCGTCAGGGCCAGCAGAAGATAGGTGTTGCGCAGCACTTTCTGCTGCTCCAGACCGAGCGCGGTAGAGTGCGTACGAACGATTTCCGGTTGCATAGCTGTATGGTCTCCCATGTCTCGCAGTGATTGCGATCAACGCATAAGACTATCCGAGGACACTCAAAGTTTCAATCATTTAACTGGCTGCGATGCGTGCGCGGCGGTAAAATCGCCAGCGCGTTCAGCCTGTGAAATTCCGAGGCCAGGCGCACCGCCATTGGGCGCGAGTCAGGCCCGTGCAGGAAGGGTGGCAGAGCGGTTGACAACACGGCCGCGCGAGCGGCCTTGTTGCGGCGCAGGCTCACCGCACGGTGAGTCGGAGCCAATGCACCGGTCTTGGACGACGCGCCAGCTTCGTCCAGTGAAGGCTAACCTGCGCAGCAGGTTATGCCGGAGCTAAAACCGGCAGAACAGCGTGGAAGGGTGGCAGAGCGGTTGAATGCACCGGTCTTGAAAACCGGCAGAGGCGCAAGTCTCTCGTGGGTTCGAATCCCACCCCTTCCGCCAGAACGTCCCCTCCGCCAGCAACCAGACGCCTCGCCCAGGGCAGGAAAAACCGTCACCCGCCCGCCGCCCGCTCGGCATCCGCCCAGCAATTCGGCGTTTCGAAAAGCCGTATCCGCTCCAGGGTCAGATGGCCGGCGTAGTGCGCCCGGTAATGCCGATCGAGGATGCGAAAGGCCTCGAGGGCGAGGTTCTCGGCGGTGGGCACCCGGTCCAGGATAATGGTCTTGTGTCCTGGAATCGTGCCGAGGAAATCGACCAGGCGGCGGTCGCCGTCGTAAACCAGAAAAGCGTGATCCCAGGCGTCCACCAGCTCGCGCCGGGCAATGGCCTTGATCTGGGCAAAATCCATGACCATGCCTTGATCGGGCGCGCCCTCGGTGTCGATAATGTCGCCGCGAAGCGTAATCTCGATCGCGTACCGGTGTCCGTGAAGGTGGCGGCACTGACTGTCGTGGTTTGGAATCCGATGCCCGGCATCGAATTCGAGTCGCCGCGTGATGCGCATTGCGCGTGGGTCCCGAAAAAGCCGGGAGTGTATAACATCGTGATGCCTTCATAGCGAGCGACACGCCCGCGCCGCCCGATACCGTCGATGGCCGCAAAAACCCAGGTTCTCAATGTTCGCGAGCATGACCGCGACAGCGCCGGAATGACTTACGTCTACCCGGTGGTGTCGCGTCGCGCGGGCGGCGTGTCGGTCGGCATCAACCTGAACGTCAACAACGCCTGCAACTGGCGCTGCATTTACTGCCAGGTGCCCCAGCTCACAAGAGGGGGGCCGCCGCCGGTCGATCTCGACCTGCTGCGCAGGGAACTTGAGGCATTTCTTGCGGATGTGCTGCGCGGCGCGTTCATGGCGACGCGGGTGCCGGAGGGGGCACGCCGGTTGAACGACATCGCCCTGTCGGGAAACGGCGAGCCGACCAGCGCGCGCGAGTTCGGCGCCGTGGTCGACCTGATTGCCCGGGTTCGCGCCAGCCAGGAGGTGCCCCTGCAAGTGAAGACGGTGCTGATCACCAACGGCAGCCTTGTTCACCGGCCGCCGGTCATCGCCGCCATCGAACGCCTGAGCCGAATCAACGGCGAAGTCTGGTTCAAGCTCGATCGCGCCACCGATGCAGGCATTCAACGCATCAACAGCACCCGGACCGGTATCGCACGGGCGAGATGGAACGTGACGCTGTCGGCGGCCGCCTGCCCAACGTGGATCCAAACCTGCCTGTTCATGGTCGACGCAAAGCCGCCCGCCGAGCCGGAACTGCAGGCCTACCTGGACTTTCTGCGCGCGCGGCTGGACGAGGGTGTCGCGCTGAAGGGAGTGCTGCTGTACGGCCTCGCCAGGCAGTCCTTCCAGCCCGAGGCTTCGCGGCTTGCGCCCCTTCCGGCCGCCTGGCTGGAGGCATTCGCCGAGCGCATTCGTGCGCTCGGCCTGCCGGTCAAGGTCACGCCCTGAACTAGCGCCGGCGCCTGCGGCCGCGATGCGCCGGCGTGCTGGCGGCGGACTGCTTCAGGCGGCGATACAGCGTGGGTTCGCTCGACTTCAGGTAAGAGAGCACTGCGATGTCGTTGCGATTGATCTTGCGCAGATCGATCTGGTCGACGTGCACCACGCGGAGCAATTCACGCACCGGCTTCGGCATTCTGCGTCCGCTCTCATAGCGCGAACCGCCGCTCTGGGTTACGCCGATCTTGCCCCAGAATTCCTGCTGGTTCAGACCCAGTCGGTGCCTGATCTGGCGCGGATTGCTAATGTTCTCAAAAGGTTTCATCGTTACTTCCCCATTTTGTCGGGTTGCCGGGTTCGGCAGGCATTTATTGCCTGTATGACCGCTTTGTCATGGCGCGGGAATACAAAGTTCCTGCATCCGCCATGACGGCGTGATCGGCATCGCGGCAGCGCTCGGGTGCGCGCCCTCAGGGCTCGCGCGTGGAAGCGGGCGAACAAAAAAAGCTGCCCTGAGGCAGCTTTTTTTTCAGTTGACGGGGCGACGGCGAAGCGCAGCGTCCGTTCGCTGCCCGCCGGGCCCGCTTGGTTACTTGGCGATCTGCCGCTCCCGCATTTCGTCAAGCGTCTTGCAGTCGATGCACAGCGTCGCGGTGGGGCGGGCCTCCAGGCGCTTGAGGCCGATCTCCACACCGCAGCTTTCGCAGTAGCCGTACTCGCCGGCATCGATCTTGGCGATGGTTTCCTCGATCTTCTTGATCAGCTTGCGCTCGCGATCGCGGTTGCGCAGTTCCAGCGCCATGTCCGATTCCTGGCTGGCGCGGTCGTTGGGGTCGGCGAACACCGTCGCCTCGTCCTGCATCGTGTGCACGGTGCGGTCGATGTCCTGGCTCAGTTCTTCTTTCAGCTGGGTCAGGATCTTCCTGAAGTGGTCCAGCTGTTTGGGGTTCATGTAGGCCTCGCCCTTCTTCGGGGTGTAGGGCTTGAACTGCGTGCGGAACTCTGAAGCCATTTTGGTCTTCCCGCTTTCAAAAAAGGCGCCTTATTTAGCAGAAAACCCCGGGGTACGCAATTTACATTTCCGCGCATGCCCGGCCGCAGGGGCTTCGTTGACCCGCGCCGGGCCCGAGGGTATAGTCCGCGCCTCCGGGGTGTAACGCAGCCTGGTAGCGTGCCTGCTTTGGGAGCAGGATGTCGGGAGTTCGAATCTCTCCACCCCGACCAGATCGCAATGCCCGGTCGGACTCGTGCCCGTAGCTCAACCGGATAGAGCAACAGCCTTCTAAGCTGGGGGTTACAGGTTCGATCCCTGTCGGGCACGCCAAAAGTACACATTCGGCCGTCTTCTCGGTGGTGGCTGTAGCTCAGTTGGTAGAGTCCCGGCTTGTGATTACGGTTGTCGTGGGTTCGAGTCCCATCAGCCACCCCAACTTCCCGTCACCCCGCACCGCTCTCGATGATCTTCCTGCGTGACGTCTCCCTGAGGCGCGGCGGGAAGCTCCTGCTCGAGCATGCCACCGCGAGTTTCTTCCGCGGGCAGAGAGTCGGCGTGACCGGTGCCAACGGCGTCGGCAAATCCAGCCTGTTTGCGCTGCTGTGCGGCCGGCTGCACAGCGACCGGGGCGAACTCGAGATGCAGAACGGGTTGACGGTTGCCGAGGTGGCGCAGGAACTGCCCAGCGGGGCGCGCCCCGCGATCGAATTCGTGCTCGACGGCGACGCCGAGCTGCGCCAGATCGAGCAGGCGCTGGCGGCGGCGGAGCAGGCGGGCAACGGCACGCGCATCGCCGAGGCCCACGATGCGCTGGCGCGGGTGGATGGTTACAGCGCCCGGGCCAGGGCCGCCCGGCTGCTGAACGGCCTTGGTTTCGCGGAGCGCGACCTGGCGCAACCGCTGGATGCTTTCTCCGGCGGCTGGCGGGTGCGGCTCAACCTGGCCCGGGCGCTGATGTGCCGCTCCGACCTGCTGTTGCTCGACGAGCCGACCAACCATCTCGACCTCGATGCGATCGTCTGGCTCGAGCAATGGCTCAAGAGCTATCCCGGCACCCTGCTGCTGATCTCCCACGACCGGGATTTCCTGGACGCCGTGGTGGACTCCATCTGCCATCTCGAAGCCGGGGGGCTGCGTGTGTTCAGCGGCAATTACTCGGCGTTCGAGCGGCAGCGTGCCGAGTGGCTGGCGCAGCAGCAGGCCGCCTACGAGCGGCAGCAGCGCGAGATCGCGCACATGCGCGCTTTCGTCGAGCGCTTTCGGGCCAAGGCCACCAAGGCAAGGCAGGCGCAAAGCCGCCTCAAGGCGCTGGCCCGGCTCGACGAGATCGCGCCGGCGCATGTCGATTCGCCGTTCGACTTCGCGTTCCGGGAGGCCCCCGCGCACCCCGATCCCGCGCTGGTGCTGGAGAACGCCGAGGCCGGCTATGATGGACACCGCGTGCTGCACGACGTGAACATCAGCCTGCGCGCCGGCTCGCGCATCGGCCTGCTCGGCCGCAACGGCGCCGGCAAGTCGACGCTCGTCAAGTTGCTAGCGGGCGAGCTTGGGCCGGGCAGCGGGCGCCGCACCGAGGGCAAGGGCCTCGCGGTCGGCTACTTCGCGCAGCGCCAGCTCGACCAGCTGCGCCCCGAGGACAGCGCGCTGGCGCACCTGGTGCGCATCGACCCGTTCGCGCGCGAGCAGGACCTGCGCGATTTTCTCGGCGGATTCGATTTTCGAGGCGACGATGCGCTGGCACCGGTCGGGCGGTTCTCCGGTGGCGAGAAATCGCGCCTGGCGCTTTCGCTGATTGCCTGGCAGCGCCCCAATCTGCTGCTGCTCGACGAGCCGACCAACCACCTCGACCTGGAAATGCGGCTGGCGCTTACGCGGGCGCTGCAGACGTTCGAGGGCGCCATGGTGCTGGTCTCGCACGACCGCAGCCTGCTGCGCGCGGCCTGCGACGAGCTGTACCTGGTGGAAGCGCAGCGGGTGAGGCCGTTCGATGGCGATCTGGACGATTACACCCGGCATCTTGCTGCGGGCGGCGAGGCATCGGCGCCGGCCGCGGGCGGCGGCTCGCGGCGGGCGCAGCGGCGGGTGGAGGCCGATGAGCGTGCGCGCCAGGCGAGCCTGCGCCGCCCGCTGGAGCGGGCGGTGCAGGCCCTGGAAGCGGAAATCGAGCGGCTGTCCGGCGACAATGCC
>CALJLA010000029.1 GCA_937983055.1 uncultured Pseudomonadota bacterium | reverse complement strand
CGGCGCGTGTGGCGGTGACGGGCGCGGGGCAGTCGGTGTTCCGCGTGCCCGCCATGGAAAAGGCGCTTGCGAAGAAATTCGCCGCCGACAGTCTGGACGGCATCGCGGTGCCGGCGGACGAACTCAATTCAGACATTCATGCCAGCGCGGAGTACCGGGCCCACCTGGTTACGGTGATGGCGAAGCGCGCGGTGGCCCAGGCCCTCGCGGCCTGACGCTGCCGCCCGGGCACACCCTATAAGGAATAACGAGATGGCCAAGTACGGAATCGGTCAGGCAATCACCCGGCGCGAAGACCAGCGGCTGCTGTTCGGCACCGGGCAGTACGTGGACGACGTGGCGGCGGCGGGCGAGACCTTCGTCGCCTTCGTGCGCTCGCCGCACGCGCGGGCGCGCATCGTGTCGATCGACAGCGACGAGGCGCGCGCCATGCCGGGCGTGCTCGGCGTGTTCACCGGCGCCGACCTGCAGGCCGACGGTGTGAACCCGATTCCGATCAGCACGCCGCTGAAGCGCGCCGACGGCAAGCCGATGGTGGCGCCGCCGAACAACGCGCTGGCGATCGGCGAGGCGATGTACGTCGGCGAGGCGGTGGCGGCGGTGGTGGCGCAGACCCGCGCCCAGGCCGAGGATGCCGCCGAGAAGGTGATGGTGGAATACGAGGAGCAGCCGGCGGTGGTCACGCTCGAGGCGGCGATGAAGCCGGATGCGCCGCAGCTCTGGGCCGACGCGCCCGGCAACATCGCGGCGCAGACGCGCTTCGGCGATGCCAAGGCCTGCGACGCGGCCTTCGCCAGGGCGAAGCATGTCGCGAAGGTGCAGTTCCACAACCAGCGGCTGGTGCCGGTGTCGATGGAGCCGCGCGGCAGCATCGGCGAATTCGACGCCAAGTCCGGCCGCATGATCCTGCGCACCAGCTGCCAGAACCCGGCCGGCCTGCAGGGCACGCTGGCCGACGCGGTGTTCAAGGTGCCGAAGGAAAAGGTGCGGGTGCTGGTGGGCGATGTCGGCGGCGGCTTCGGCATGAAGACCCAGCTCTATCCGGAAGACATCGTGTGCCTGTACGCCGCGCGCAAGCTCGGCAAGCCGGTGCACTGGCGCGCGAGCCGCGCCGAGGAGTTTCTCGCCGGCAACCACGGCCGCGACCAGACCGACCGCGCCGAGCTGGCGCTGGATGCCGAGGGCAAGATCCTCGGCCTGCGCGTCGAGATCACCGGCAACATCGGCGCGCACGCCAGCGGCCCCGGCGCGGTGATCGTGGTGGCGGTGGGGCCGAAGGTGATCACCGGGGTGTATCACATCCCCGCGCTCGACCTGCGCGCCACCGCGGTGCTGACCAACACCAACGTGGTCGGCGCCTATCGCGGTGCGGGCCGGCCGGAGGCGATCTACCTGATCGAGCGGCTGATGGACCAGGCCGCGTACGAGATGAAGCTGGACCCGGCGGAGCTGCGCCGGCGCAACTTCATCCAGCCGCAGCAGATGCCCTACACCACGCCGATGGGGGAAAAGTTCGACAGCGGCAATTTCCCGCACATGCTCGATCGCATTCTCAAGCACGCCGACTGGAAGGGCTGCGACGCGCGAAAGAAAGAGTCGCAAAAGCGCGGCAGGCTGCGCGGGCGAGCGATTTCGACCTTTCTCGAATGGACCGGTGTGGTGCACGAAGAAACCATCGACCTGCACGTCGAGGCCGACGGCCGGGTGAAGATTTTCACCGCCATGCAGGCGATGGGGCAGGGCATCGAAACCAGCTACGTGCAGATCGTTTCAGAGACGCTCGGCATCGACGCCGAGCAGATCGACATCGTGCAGGGCGACAGCGACATCGCCCAGGGCATCGGCAGCATGGGCAGCCGCTCGCTGTACATCGGCGGCTCGGCGATGATGACCGCCTCGAATGACGCCATCGAAAAGGGCAAGGAACTGGCGAGCAGCGCGCTGGAAGCTTCCAGCGGCGACATCGGCTATAAGGACGGGCGCTTCACCGTGGCGGGCACCGACCTCGGCATCGGCCTGTTCGAGCTGGGGGCCAAGCCGCCGGAAAGGCGCACCGCCATCAAGTCCACGCAGAAAGCCGGTGGGCATACGTGGCCAGTCAGTTGCCATGTGTTCGAAGTTGAAGTCGACCCCGAGACCGGCGTGACGCAGATCGTGAAGTACACGACGGTCGATGATGTCGGCCGCGTGATCAACCCGCTGATCGTCGCCGGCCAGGTGCACGGCGGCATCGCCCAGGCCGCCGGCCAGGCGCTGATGGAAAACACCCAGTACGACGCCGAAAGCGGCCAGCTCATCACCGGCTCGCTGCTGGATTACTGCATCCCGCGCGCCGACGACCTGCCCAACTTCGATACCTTCACCGACGAAACCACCCCCTGCAAGATCAACCCGCTCGGCGCCAAGGGCGTCGGCGAGCTCGGCACCGTCGGCGGCACCCCCACCATCATCAACGCCCTGATCGACGCGCTGCGCCCGCTCGGCGTGCACCACATCGAAATGCCCGCCACCCCGGAACGAGTGTGGCGGGCGATCAGCCAGGCGAAGGCGGCGTAGCTGGATTCACCGGCCGTCGTCTGGCGCAGCGGGTTGGCGGCAGATGACGGCTGAGCGCTAACAGCGGTGCTTCTCGGTATTCAGAGGTGGGTAAAGTGAGTTGGTGGCAGGCAAAACGCAAGGCCTGACCCCGAGGCGAGGCCTTCAGTGGCCAGCCTACTTGGCGGGCGGGCCAAGGAAGCGCCGGGATCGAGCTTCAGTGACCGGCGAATCAGAAAATGCCGATGAGAATTACACGCTCTGCCAAGCACGTGCGCAGCTCACGAGGCCAATTTTGGGGTCGAGAATGACGCTCCCCGCTTGATAAATGGCCCGGTATAGGTCAGGGATCGCGTCGAATCAGAAACTTAAGCTGGTCCGATCCCCAGCGAGATAAAGATTTGTCTAGTGGCCGGCAATACCATGGATTGGACATCTGGGAATTCCGCGCGGCATAATGTCCGCAAAATTACCCAGAGGAGTCCATGGCCACCGTCTTGGAAACCGGCGATTCAGGAATGGCGGCCCTTGCGTACCTGCAGGCCGCCCGTCAGCGCTACACCCAGGCAGCCGTCGCAAAGGCGCTTGGAGTCGATGTCAGGACAATCCGTCGGTGGGAATCGCGCCAGAGCCATCCCCCCAGATATGTAGTTCATGCACTTCAGCGGATGCTTCCGTTGCAGTTGCCCCTTCCGCAGGAAAGTGCGTTCGATTTCATCGACCTCTTTGCCGGTATTGGCGGCATCCGGATTCCGTTCGAGGAGATTGGTGGCAGGTGCGTCTTCACCTGTGAATGGGATCCGTACGCACAGAGAACGTATGTCGCCAATTTTCCTGCAAACCACGAGATTGCCGGCGACATCGGCAAGATTCCTGAGGCTGAGATCCCGGATCACGATGTCCTGCTTGCAGGCTTCCCCTGCCAGCCGTTCTCAATTGCGGGCGTTTCGAAAAAAAATGCGCTCGGCCGTGCGCACGGTTTTCTGGACGAGACCCAAGGCACGCTGTTTTTCGACGTGGCGCGAATCATCGCGCGCAAGCGCCCACGGG
Organism: uncultured Pseudomonadota bacterium; assembly: GCA_937983055.1. Taxonomy (GTDB): domain Bacteria; phylum Pseudomonadota; class Gammaproteobacteria; order Burkholderiales; family Eutrophovitaceae; genus CALJLA01. Next base: position 14,118 of record CALJLA010000029.1, on the reverse strand, counting down.
CCTTCCTGCTCGAAAACGTAAAGAATCTGCAGTCTCACGACAGAGGTCGCACGTTTGAGGTCATCCTGCGCACACTTCGCGAGGAGCTCGGTTACGACGTGCACTATAAAGTGCTCGACGGCGCGCATTTCCGCCCGCAGCACCGGGAGCGGATCATTGTCATAGGTTTCCGCGAACCAGTAGCGTTCGACTGGTCTGTACTGCAGCTGCCGCCGAAAGGGGTTGCTAGGCTTCGCGACATACTTCACAGAATGGATGGCAGCGAACCCGTGCTCGACTGGGACGAGGGACGCTATTTCGATCATCAGAAGCGCGCCGTGAACGAGAAGTACACACTCACGGACCATTTGTGGGGCTATCTCCAGGCATACGCGGCAAAGCACCGCGCGAAAGGTAACGGCTTTGGTTACGGTCTAGTGGGACGCGATTCCGTCGCGCGCACGCTGTCGGCCCGCTACTACAAGGATGGCTCCGAGATTCTCGTGCAGCAAGGGCGCGGAAAGAATCCGCGGCGCCTTACGCCTCGTGAGTGTGCCCGGCTGATGGGTTTCCCGGATTCTTTCAGAATCCCGGTTTCCGATACGCGCGCCTACAAACAGTTCGGAAACTCGGTCGTGGTGCCGATGATTCATTCCGTTGCCACGGTGATGCGCCAGTTCATCGTGTCCGAGGCAGTTCCGCAGCCGGAGCTGCCCATGACACGGACCTGATGGCCGATATTGTCGACAGAGCTACTCGCAGCCGGATGATGTCCGGTATCCGCTCGCGAAACACAAAACCAGAACGGCTTATTCGAAGCCTTCTGCACAGCTCGGGTTTCCGGTTCAGGTTGCACCCGTCGAACGTGCCGGGTCGTCCGGACATTGCCCTTCCGAAGTTCCGGGCTGCGATTCATATTCATGGCTGTTTCTGGCATGGACACGACTGCAGCCTCTTTCGGATGCCGTCTACTAGGAGGCAGTTCTGGGCGGAGAAGATCGCGAGAAACCAGACGCGTGACCGTGAAGTCATTGCTGATAGAAACAAACTGGGGCGGCGGCACTTGACCGTAAGGGAATACACCTTTCGCGGCCCGAACCAGATCGGTCTCGAGACAACAGCGGCCCGCATCTGCGACTGGATTGAGAGCCGGAGGCGCCACGCCGTCATCCGTTCACAAGAGCCCCGGCAACGACGATGACCGGGCCAACTTCGAACGAACTGACACTCGAAACGTTGACCCGGATGATGCGCGACCGTGGTGTCGAACGGCTGTTCTACAAATGCCTTGCGCCAAACGACAACTCCAAGAACCAGATTTATCTCGGCGGCGAGCTTTCCGTCATCAGCGCAATTCCCTCGGGGGAACTTTCCGAAGAAGAGTCCACGTCGAGAAAGCCGACATCCGCTAGACGCCAGAGACTCAAAGCTCCGGTGCCGCTTTTCTGGCTTGATGCCGAGGGCTCCATACATTCCGCACCCGGTGCTCAGCTCATTCTGTATCCACAGTATCCTGAGGTGCGGTTGTCCGGTTTTCTTCAGGGAAGTTCTATAAGACTTGGCGCGTGGTTCGACCCTCGAAAGGATGGCCGAGCGCCCGGTCGTGTGCTCCTGCTTGGAGTGTCACGGGACGGAAGTGTCTATGGGCACCTTGCGATCCCTAGTTCATCTCTCGCGAGGCAAGTTACCCAAGCGATCAGCTTGGGCAGCTTTGGCGCACTCACCGAGCTTAAGTTCGGTGAAGACGATGGAACTCGAAAACTTCTGACGGAACTTTGCCGCATTCACAGAATGGGATGGATAACAGGACGAAGACTCGATGCCATGGGGCTCAGTCACCCATGCAACAGCCCGAACTGCGGTGGCTACACGCTCGAAGCAGAACTTGAAATCACCCCCAACGGATTCTCTGAGCCAGACTATCTCGGCTGGGAAGTGAAAACCTTCAGTGTTGCTGACTTCGCGAGAATAGAGTCGCAAGTAACCACGCTTATGACGCCTGAACCTGACGGCGGCATATACAAAGATGCCGGCGTAGAGGCTTTCATTAGAAGGTTTGGGTATCCAGACACAATGGGTCGAGAAGACCGTCTGAACTTCGGGGGAACTCATTTCGCTGGCATAACTCACCCCCGAACCGGCCTCCGGATCGAGATCACCGGATACGACATGCAGAGCGGAAAGATTGCCGACGTGAATGGCGGTATTGCGCTGCTGGCCGGCGATGAATGCGCAGCGCTATGGACTCACCGCAAATTGATAGATCACTGGAAACGAAAACACGATAGAGCCGTTTACATCCCCAACAAGAATCAAACAAACCTAGTCCGCAGATATCACTATGGATCTGAGGCCATGCTTGGGCGCGGTGCCGACTTTGCGCTGCTGCTCAAGGCTGTCTCCGCCCGCCACGTTTACTACGACCCGGGCATAAAGATTGAGAATGCATCCGGGGGTCGGCCTAGAGTCAAACGGAGAAGCCAATTTCGTATCAAGGTTGGTCACTTGGGAATGCTGTATCGAGAATTCGAACGTAAGGCACTATGTGCTGACATGTCGAATCCTTAGCGGGTCGGCCAACCTAATGCGCTGATGTGTCTGGACCGGGTCGGACCAACCTAAAGTCCTAACGCATCGCACTTAATGGCGAGAAAGTGGCAGATTATTCTGCTTAGAAGTCAGTTTTCGATGGCCAAAGTGCCGCGATAAGAATCGGGTTCCCAATGCCACGCGCCAACTGTCACGGCAGGGGACGGGGTTTCTGCCAGACGGGTCAGCAGATAGTACGAATTGCGCGGCTGGTTTTGAGGGCGAAAACGATGCTCTGCCCTCGGAAAAACTGCCGCTTACGGAACGCTGATCTCGCGGGAGCGGCCGTTTGGGTTGGTCCGAACTAGAGCCGAGCAACCAGCAGCGCTGCGGGCGGCGTCATTACCTCAGTCATGGCTGCCGGACAATCTCGGTTGCCGTTGTCAGATAGCGCCGGCCTTGCGTTCTCACCGTCTCGGCATCGAGACGTTCCGAGGCGATGTGTACTTCCTCAAGCGTCTCAGCCAACGTCTCAAGTTCCGACCGGATCTTCTCCAACGCGTTTTCGAGCGTGTAGGTCAGCTCATGCACCTTGACCATATCCGCCGGTTTCAGATCGCTCTTCTTGATAAGGGCCGAGAGTTGCGCATTGTATTCGGCGAAATTGGTGAGGGCGGCGCTCAATGTCTCGGAAGGCTTTCCCTTGAAGTGCTCTGGACGTTCCGCGTAGGCCGGTATCGAAACGCACAGGACAATCAGGATCCCAGAAAACAGCTTGTAGAGGGTTCTCATCGCTAATGTTCTCAGTGGGCTAGTGATTACGGTTGTTTTGGAGAGGCGCCGGGGTAAGGCTGTAGATTGGGGCGGCGCGAAGAAGTTCGCTCACGCACCTGGAGGGCGTCTGACTCGAGTTCGGTTGAACGCAAAGAGAAGTCCTGGTTGCAGGTCCAATTCTGACCCCGTTTTGTGACGGACTCCGGGACTCAGGGCACCAGCAACAGCGGTACCGACGCCCCCTGCGACTCGATCACCCGGTGCGTCTCCGCGGCCTCGCTCAGCGGAAATTCGCGCGGCGCGTTGACCTTGAGCCAACCTTGCTCGAGTCCGGCGAAGACGTTCTTGCTCATCTCCTGCCGCATTTTCGCTTCGCGCACGTAGTGAAAGATGATGGGGCGGGTGATGGTGTTGGAACGGGCCGCCAGGCGCGAGATCTCGAACGGCGGAACCGAGCCGGAAGCCTGGCCGAAATTAACCAGGTGGCCGAAAAAGTCCAGCGAATCCAGCGAGCCCGAGAAGCTCTCTTTGCCCACGCCGTCGTAGGCCACCGCGACGCCCTTGCCGCCGGTGATCTCGCGAACGCGCTCGACAACGTTCTCGTTGCGGAAGTTGATGGGGTACTTGCAGCCGGCGGCGGTGGCCAGCGCGGCCTGATCCTTGTCGGCCACGGTGCCGATGATCTGGGCGCCGATGTGTGAAGCCCACTGGCACAGCAGCTGACCCACCCCGCCCGCCGCCGCCTGCACGAGAATCCACATGCCGGGCTTCACCTGATGCACTCGATTCAGCAGCATCTCCACCGTCAGCCCGCGCAGCAGGGCGGAGGCGGCTGACGCATCCGACACGCCCTGCGGCACCGGGAGCAGCTCGGCTTCGTCGATGAGCCGCTCGGCGGCATAAACGCCGTAGGCGCCGGTGACGTAGGCGACGCGGTCGCCGGGCTTCCATCGCTTGGCGTCCCGCCCGCACTCTTCCACCACCCCGGCGGCCTCGATGCCCGGAGTGCCCGGCAGCGTCAGCGTCTTGTAGAGGCCGGAACGCACATAGACATCATGAAAGTTCACGCCGATCCGCGTGTGACGCAGGCGAACCTGTGTCGGGCCGGGCTTGCCCAGCGGCACCTCCTTGAGCTGCAGCACCTCGGGACCGCCATACGCCTCGATTACAATCGCCTTTGTCATACTTTCCTCCCGTTTCTTATCGTGCGGATCGGATCGACGGCTGACGACTGCGGCCGTGCGTCCGCAATCCCGCGTCGATGCTGATGTCGGGCAGAGTATAGAAAGTAGGTGCGGGGTTCTCAACCCGTTCCCATCCGGGCCGGACAGGCGCCACAAGAGCGAATCGAAATGGGCTTGATCTCCCGTTCCGAATCCCGGCGTGCCGTTACAGGGCGGTTAGAATTCGCGCTGGCGGAAGAATCTTTTCGAGGGAGGATGACATGCAGATCAAAAGCATTGCCGTTATCGGCGCCGGCACCATGGGAAACGGTATCGCGCAGGTGTGTGCGGTGGCGGGCTTCCCCGTCACGCTGACAGACGTCGCGCAGGCGCAGCTCGACCGCGCGATGAAGACCATCGCCGGCAGCCTGGACCGCTTGGTCAAGAAGGAGAAGATGACCGAGGACGCCAAGAACACCGCGCTGGGAAAGATCAAGACCTCGACCGATCTCAAGGCAATCGGCACCAGCGATCTGGTCGTGGAAGCCGCCACCGAGAACCTGCCGCTGAAACTCGAGATCTTCGGCAAGCTCGACGCGGCCGCGAAACCCGAGGCGATCATCGCCTCGAACACCTCGTCGATCTCCATCACCAAGCTCGCGGCGGCGACGAAGCGGCCGGAGCGGGTGATCGGCATGCACTTCTTCAACCCCGTGCCGGTGATGCAGCTGGTCGAGCTGATCCGCGGGCTGCAGACGTCGGATGAAACCTATGAGGCGGTCGAGGCGATTGCCAAGGCCGTGGGCAAGGCGCCCGTCAAGGTGCGCAATTCGCCGGGCTTCGTGGTCAACCGCATCCTGGTGCCGATGATGAATGAGGCGATCTTCACGCTTTCCGAAGGGTTGGCCAGCGCGAAGGAAATCGATGAGGCGATGCGCCTGGGCTGCAACCACCCGATCGGCCCGCTGGCATTGTGCGATCTGATCGGCCTCGACGTGGAGCTGGCCGTGATGCAGGTGCTGTTCGAAGGCTTCAAGGACCCGAAGTACCGTCCGGCCCCTTTGCTCGTGGAGATGGTCGAGGCCGGCTATCTCGGCCGCAAGACCGGGCGAGGGTTCTACACCTACGACTGAACCTGTTCAGATTACGCGGGGCAGATCGAGCGGGAGGGCTCGCTGACCCCATTGGGTCCTGTCGCGCTGGGCGGCGACTCGGTTTGCTTCTTTGTCGGAATCACCCACCGGAGCGAGTTCGCGATGGAAAACAGGTTGATCAAGCTTCTCGCCGACAAGACGCCTTTCTGCGGCATCACGCTGATGTGCGGCTCGACCCGGGTCACCGAAATACTGGCGCGCAGCAATTTCGACTTTCTGATGGTCGACCTGCAGCACGGCGAGTTCTCCAAGGCAACGGCGACGGACAGCATTCGCGCGATTGCCGCCACCCGGACGGTGCCGATCGGCCGGGTCGCCGATAACACGCCCGGCGCGATCAACGATCTGCTCGACGCCGGCGCCCTTGGCGTGGTCGTGCCGATGGTGAACAGCCGCAAGGACGCCGAGGACGCGGTGCGCGCCGCCTTCTACCCGCCGCTGGGCAAGCGATCGAAGGGCGGATCGGCGCCCATCTTCTATGGCGAGGACTACGCGAAGCGGGCGAACGGCGAGATTTTGCTGGTGGTGATGATCGAAACCCGGGAGGCGGTCGACAACGCGGCGGAGATTCTGTCGGTGCCGGGCGTCGGCCTGTGCCTGGTTGGAACCTCCGACCTCGCCTTCGACATGGGTTGCGCGCGCGATGGGCCGGAGATCAGGGACGCCCTGGCGAAGGTGATCGGCGCGGGGAAAAAATCGAACGTGCCGGTGGGCACCGCGATCGGCACGGTGGCCGACATCGAAAAGCTGAACGACCTCGGGCCGGCCTTCTACCTGATCAGTCACGACCAGGGGCTGCTCAAGAAAGCGGGCGAAGAGCTGTCCGGCGCCCTGCAGCGCGCGCTGAAGCGCGGCGCATAGCGGCGCGCGGGCACGACCGCATGGCACCCGCCGCCGGAAGCTTCGTGCTCGGGCTCGACCTGGGGTCGAGTTCGTGCAAGGTGTGCGCGCTCGACCTTTCCGGCCGCGTGCTCGGCAGCGAAGCCGAGTCCTATGCAACGTTTTACCCGCAGCCGTCCTGGGCGGAGCAGGACCCCACCGTCTGGCTGCCGGCGCTGGGTATTGCCTCGAAGCGGCTGCTCGCACGGCTCGGGCTGAATGGCGACAACGCGCTGGGCCTGTCGGTCACCTGTGCCGCCCATATCGCCGTGCTGCTCGACGCCGGGAAAAAAGTGCTGCGAAACGCCATTCTCTGGAGTGACCAGCGCTCGACCCGTGAAGCGCAGGCGATCGCGGCGAGCAGCGGCCCGGAGGTGCTCGCCCTCTCGAACAACTGGCCCACGCCGACGTGGACGCTGGCGCACCTCGCCTGGCTGCAAACGCACGAGCCCCAGATACTGAGTCGTGCGCGGCACATTCTGCTGTCGAAGGACTACATCGGGTTTCTCCTCACCGGGCAGTTCGCCACCGATCCGTCGGCCGCGGTGTCCGCGATGCTGATGGATGCGCGCACCGGCGCCTGGTCCAGGAAACTCTGCGACCTGGCCGGGCTCGACGACAGCGTGCTGCCACGCATCCTGCCCACCGCCGCGGAGATCGGAACGCTCACGCGAGCGGGGGCGGAAGCCCTCGGCCTCTCGGACAAGGCGAAGCTCTTCAACGGGTCGATGGACAGCACCGCCGAGACCTTCGCCGCGGGGGTCCGCAACTCGCGAGATTTCGTCATCCGGCTGGCGAGCGCGGGCGGCGTTCACGTGATCGCCGATCCGGCGCTGGCGCGAAGGGGCTTGATCTCGTATCCGTACTGCGGCGGGCCGTTCTGGCTGTCGCAGGCCGGGACGAACACCTGCGCCTCCGCCGTCGCCTGGTCGCGCGAGGTGTTGTCTCCAACCGGGACGGTGAGCGACTTCGCCGGCTGGTCGAAGCTGGCGAGCGAATCGCCGCCGGGCGCCAACGGCGTGCTGTTTCATCCCTACCTGTCCGGCGAGCGTTGCCCGTACTGGGACGGCGACCTGCGCGCCGCCTTCACCAGGCTCAGCCTGCATTCGAAGAAAAGCGACCTGGCGCGCGCAGTCTATGAAGGAACCGCCTGCGCGCTGAAAGATGCCGCGAGAGTGATCGAAGCCGAAGGGCTGCGCGCGGACGAGGTCAAGGTTGTCGGCGGCGGCGCGAACAGTCCGGTCTGGACACAAACGATTGCCAACGTGTTCGACTGTCCGGTGCTGCCGATGCCGCAGGCCGACTCGTCCGCCGGCGCGGGCCTTTATGCGCTGGTCGGCCTGGGCGCGTTCCCTGATTTCGGTCGGGTCCCCGAAAACGTGCTCAGCGCGGACAGTGCGCGGCCGGTGTTGCCGGAGGCGAATCTGCGGACCTTCTTCGCCGAGCAGATGGAACGCTACCGTTTCGTTCAGGCGCATGTTGCCGCGATTTCGCACTTCGGCAATGCAGAATGACCGCATGAGCTCGAGGCGCCGGAACAGAGGCAAGGCGTCCGGCGTTCCTGAAAAAAAGCTGGCGGCGTCAGCAGCCCTCCGCGCCGCGCAGCCCGGCGGGTCAGCGCAGCACAACGGTCGGCGCAGGCGTCAGCCTGAACGGGTCCGGTTCACCGTGGGATTATCATGACCGTCAACGCGGAGACCTTGGTGCCGTGGTTTCTGCTGCGCCTGCCTCGAATGCGGCAATCACCCATCGCGGAGATTTCACATGTCATCGAAAATGACCGTCGCCCGGCTCATCGCCGAATTCCTCGTCAAGCGCAAGGTGGACCGGGTGTTCGGCTTGCAGGGCGGCCACATTCAGCCGATCTGGGACTATCTGCCGCAGCTCGGCGTGCGCATCATCGACGTGCGGGACGAGGGTGCCGCCGTGCACATGGCCCAGGCCCATGCGGCGCTGACCGGGGGTGTCGGCGTAGCGATGGTGACTGCGGGGCCCGGCGTGACCAACTGTGTGACGGCGATGGCCAATGCACAGCTCGAGCGCGTGCCGGTGCTGCTGATCGGCGGCTGCGCCCCGGTGCCGCAGGATGACCTTGGCCCGCTGCAGGGCATCGACCACGTGTCGGTCATGCGGCCGGTAACCCGCCAGTCGCGCACGCTGCGCTTCGCCGATAACGTGCCGCGCGACCTGGACAAGGCGTGGAGCATCGCGATCGGCGACGGCAATCCGCCCGGCCCGGTGTACCTCGAAATTCCCACCGATGTGCTGCGCAAGAGCGTTTCGCCCAACCTGGTGCTGGACGAATACATGCGTCCGAAGCCGCCACGGCGGCTGCTGCCCGACCCGGCCGAGGTGCAGCAGGCCGCGCGCATCGTCCAGGCGGCGCGGCGGCCGCTGGTGGTGACGGGCCGTGGCGCCCTGGGCAGCGGCGCCGAGCTGGTGCGGCTGCTCGAGCGCAGCGGCGCGGTTTACCTCGACACGCAGGAGAGCCGCGCCCTGGTGTCGGCGGACCATGCCTCGTACGTGGGCGCAGTGCGCAACCGGGCGATGCAGGAGGCCGACCTGGTGATCGTGGTGGGGCGCAAGCTCGACTATCAGATGGGTTACGGCTCGCCGGTGGTGTTGCCGAATGCCAAACTCATCCGCATTGGCGACAACTGGGAGGAACTGCGCGAAAATCGGCGCGGCGAGGTCGAGTTGTTCGCCCACCCGGCGCTGGCGCTGGCCGCGCTCGCCGACGCGGTGGCGAAGCCGTCCGCCACACTCGATCGCGAATGGACTGCGGCGCTGCGCGCGGAGCACGTCAGGCGCGCCGCCAAGCATGCGGAGTCGATGGCGTCGGCGCCCGCCGGCAAGGATGGGCACATGCATCCCAACCGCATCTTCGCCGCGCTGCGCAAGGTTCTGCGCCCGGACGCGATCACCATCGCCGATGGTGGCGACATCCTGAGCTTCGCCCGGATGGGGTTGGAGCCGCGCACCTACCTCGACGCGGGCGCCTTCGGTTGCCTGGGCGTCGGCACGCCATACGGGATTGCCGCCGCGCTGCTTCACCCGCAGCGACAGGTGGTGGTCATCTCGGGCGATGGTGCGTTCGGCATCAACGCAATGGAAATCGACTCGGCCAAGCGGCACGGCGCCAAGGTGGTGTTCGTGATCGCGAACAACGCGGCCTGGAACATCGAGCGGCTCGACCAGGAGATGAACTACGGCGGGCGCGTGGTCGGCACGACGCTGGATTGGAGCGACTACGCGGCGATGGCGCGCGCCTTCGGCCTGCACGGCGAGCGAGTGACCGATCCCGCGCGCCTGCAGGCAGCGCTCGAGGAAGCCTTCGCAAAGGCGCCGGCGTTGCTCGACGTCGTGGTGACGCAGCACGCGCTGTCGTCGGACGCCGGCAAGGGGCTTGGCTGGGTGCCCGATTATCAGGCGCTGACGGCCTGGGACGACGCCGAGCAGCAGCGCCGGGCTTAAGACGGACATCGTTATCGACTGACGGAGTCGGGCCCGGGCGCCAGCCTGGTCATGCCACTGGCGGTCGCGCGGCGCACCTGCGGCACCATTCGAACGCATAGCGCGCGCTGGCGGCATATATCCCGGCGCTGCCGATCGCGACGACCATGGTGGTAAAGTCGGCATTGAATACCGATGGCACACACCGACGCACTCGATCAAGGTCGGTCGGCGTTTGCCCGGCGGCAATGGCGGATGGCGTATGTGCGACTTTCCGCCGCCGACCGTGACGCGTCGCTCGAACCCGCAGACCTTGAACGTCTGGCCACGGCTGCCTACCTGGCGGGCCAGGATGAGCAGGCGGTCGCGCTCTGGACGCGCCTTCATCACCAGTGCAACGACTGCGGCGACGCGGAGCGCGCCGTCTACTGGGGTTACTGGCTGAGCATCATTCTTCTCGTGCACGGGGAGGGGGCGCAGGCCACCGGCTGGCTGGCGCGGGCACAGCGCCTTGCCAATGCGCGCCACGAATGGGGCGCGGCGCAGGGATACGGTGAGGTCGTGTGCGGCCTGTTGGCGATGGGCTCCGGCGACGTCGCCGGCGCGGTCGAACGCTTCGCTGCCGCAGTTGCGCTTGCCGACCGTTTTCATGATGCCGACCTGCTGGCGCTCGGCCTGCTCGGGCAGGGCCAGGGCCTGACCATGCGACGCGAGTTTGCCGAAGGCGCTGCGCGACTGGACGAGGCGATGCTCGGCATCACGGCGGGCAGGGTCTCGCCGGTGCTGGCGGGCATCGTGTACTGCGCGGTGATTCTCACCTGCCAGCGCACCTTCGATCTGGCGCGGGCGCGCGAATGGACGCGGCAACTGGACGCGTGGTGCGCTGGGCAGCCGGATCTCATGCCGTTTCGGGGCGAGTGCCTGGTGCACCGTTCGCAAGTGCTGCAGGCGCGCGGCGACTGGAACGCCGCCCTCGACGAGGTTGCCAGGGCGCGCGAGCACCTGGCGGCGCGGTCCGAGGCCGTGGTCGGCCGGGCCTGTTATCAGCAGGGCGAACTGCATCGCCTGCGCGGCGAATTCGCCGAGGCCGAGCAGATGTTTCGCGACGCCGGACGTTTCGGTTGCGAACCGCAGCCGGGCTTTTCGCTGCTGCGCTGTGCCAAGGGCGAAGTCGACGGCGCCGAGGCGGCGATTCGCCGCGCGGTGGACGCGGCTGTCGATGTGCCCGGCCCTGGCGGCGGGCTGTCGCGTCCCCGGCTGCTCGGTCCGCTGATCGAGATTCTGCTTGCGCGAGGCGATGCTGCGGGCGCACGCAAGGTCGCCGATGAACTCGCCGCAATCGCGGCGGAGATGAACACGCCCTACCTGGCAGCGGCGTCCGCGCACGGCGCCGGCGCGGTGCTTCTGGCCGAAGGCAACGCGCAGGCGGCGCAGTCGCGCCTGCGCGAAGCGTGGACGCTGTGGCAGCAGCTCGAGATGCCCTATGAAGCCGCCTGCGTGCGCGTGCTGCTCGGCCAGGTCTGCCGCCGGCTGGACGACGGCGAAACCGCGCGCATGCATTTCGATGCCGCGCGCGCGGTGTTCGAACGGCTGCACGCCGCGCCGGCGCTCGCCGAGCTGGATCGATCGGCGGCGGAAACAGATTCCGGCGCGCTGTCCCTGCGCGAGCGCGAAGTGCTCGCGCGGGTCGCGGCGGGCGAATCCAATCGCCAGATCGCCGCCGCGCTCGCCATCAGCGAGCACACGGTGGCGCGCCACATGAGCAATATCTTCGACAAGCTCGGCGTCAGCTCGCGTACCGCGGCCGCCAGTTACGCCCATACCCGCAAACTCATCTGAAGCCCGTCATGGTCAATTCTGACCATGCGCCGATCGCCATGGCGTGATGATTTCTGGCGATGCGCGCCGGGGGCTGCCTGTCCAGACTGGAAGCGTCCCGATCCGGACAGGAGAAGCCAGATGAACTCGCCAGACAGACACGCCCCTGCGCCGCCTTATGCGCAATCCCCGGCCGAGAATTACCAACGGTATTTCGTTCCGTCCATCGGCGGCCCGATGGCGGAAGACCTGATCGACGCCGCCGGCCTTGCAGCGGGCGAGCGCGTGCTCGATGTCGCCTGCGGCACCGGGGTCGTGGCCCGGCTTGCGGCTGAACGCGTCGGGCCCTCGGGCAGGGTGGCCGGCCTGGACGTGCACCCGGGAATGCTGGCGGTCGCCCGCGCGTCGACGCCGCCCCGCGTGCCCATCGACTGGTACGAGGCTGGCGCCGAGGCAATGCCCCTGCCGGACGACGCGTTCGACGTGGTGCTGTGCCAGATGGGCTTGCAGTTCATGTCCGACAAGCCGGCGGCGCTGCGCCAGATGCGACGCGTGCTGGATGGCGGAGGCCGCGCGTACGTCACCGTGCCGGGGCCGAAACCGCCCCTGTTCGCGATCCTGGCCGAGGCATTGGCCCGGCACCTCGGTCCGCAGGCCGCCGCGTTCGTCGACACCGTGTTTTCGCTGAACGACGCTGCCGGGTTGACGGCGCTCATGCGCGACGCAGGTTTTCGCGAGATCGACGCGCGGAGCAGGCGCAAGCGGCTGCAACTGCCGGCGCCGGCCGATTTTCTCTGGCAGTACCTCTACAGCACGCCGCTGGCCGAGCCGGTGTACAAGGCGCGCGCGGAGCGGCGCGCTGCGCTCGAACGCGACGTGTGCAGCCAGTGGCAGGCGTTGGCGACCGACGGCGCGCTGCCGATGGAAGTCGGCATGACAACGGCCACTGCCCGCAAGTAGCGGCGAGTCCGATGCTTCGCGCGCTCCGGCGGGTCGGCTTCCCTTGAGCGCTTGCACCAGGCCAGACGGTGCGCGCCGACCGCGGGCTTGCGCGAGAAAAAAGCGGCGGCGCCGCGATGCGCCCAAACGCCGGTAGTCAGTAAACAAGGCGCGGAGGAACAGTTGATCGATCAGGCGGGGTTTCAGCTCAACCAGGGCGCATTGTTCGCCATGGCGGTGATGGTGGGGTTCCTGGTATTTGCGGTGGCGCTCGACCTCACCTGGGCGCAGTTCCGCCGCCTCGCGGCCGCGCCCTGGGCAACCGGTCTGGGGCTCGCGGCGCAGTTTCTCGTGCTGCTTGCCATCGCTTTCGGCGTCGGGGCGCTGCTTGCCGATACGCCGAGCGTGGCGCTGGGCCTGTTGCTCGTGGCCTGCTGTCCGGGCGGACCGCTGTCCAACTACCTGACCGGCGTCGCCAGGGGAGACGTGGCGATGTCCATCGCCATGACTGCGCTTTCCACACTCGCTTGCATCGTCGCGACGCCGCTCCTGTTTGTCTTCTGGGCTTCGCGAAACCCCGAAACGCTGGCGATTCTCGCGGAGATCCGGGTCGATCCGGGCCGGGTTGCAGTCGCGCTGCTCGCCATGCTGGTAATTCCGGTGACCGCCGGCATGCTGATGCGCGCAAAGCGTCCAACCACGGTTGAGCGGACCCGGGTCCGCATCCGCCGCAGCGCGGGGCTGGTGTTCGCCGCCATGGTGGTCATGGTGCTCGGTTCCAACATGAAGGCGCTGCTCGCGTACAGCCGCGAGGCGCTGCCGCCGGTGCTCATCACCTTCGCCCTGGCGGTAACTCTCGCCTGGGGCATCCCGCGAATAGCGCGGATCGCGGCGGCGCAGCGGCGTGCCCTAGCCCTGGAAGTGGGGCTGCAGAACGTCGCCCTGGCGATCGCGATCGGCCTGAGCTTTTTCCCGTCGTTGTCAGGCGTTGTGGTCACCGCCGCGATCTGGGGCGTCGTGCACATTGTGTTCGGCTTCGGCCTCGCGGCAGTGTGGACGCGCCTCCCGCCCGAGCCAGCCGCACGCTGAGCACGCGCGCTGGCCAGCGTGCCCCACAAGTCGAGGCGCCGCACAATGGCTACCGCTTGTCGAACCGGCGGAATGTCCGTGCCGATCGTGCTCGATGCACTGTGTTGTCAGGCCGTGCCGGGGCGATAGTCGATCGTTGACGCGGTTGCGCCAGGGGCCTGCGTTCATGGCCGGCAAGTACGCCGTCTCGCCAGACCGCATGAAATTCGGCGCCATGGGCGAGAACTGCGGATATGCTGTCGCTGTCCGACGCTTTCCCGTGGCACGTCCCGCAGAACAGGGTCATGATTGCCAACGCCCAAGGCGGCGGGGTGCAGCACGTGTCCATGGTGATCAGGTGA
>CALJLA010000028.1 GCA_937983055.1 uncultured Pseudomonadota bacterium | reverse complement strand
AGCGGATCTCCTGCCGCGCGATGTCGGTGATCACCTCCTCATGGGTCGGGCCGAAGCAGAAGTCGCGCTCGTGACGGTCCTTGATCTTGAGCATCTGCGGCCCGAACTGCTCCCAGCGCCCGCTTTCCTGCCACAGCTCGGCGGGCTGCACCGCCGGCATCAGCAGTTCGACCGCGCCGGCGCGGTTCATTTCCTCGCGCACGACCGCCTCGACCTTGCGCAGCACCCGAAGCCCGAGCGGCATCCAGGTGTAGAGCCCGCTGCCCAGCTTCTTGATCAGCCCGGCGCGCAGCATCAGCTTGTGCGACACCAGCTCCGCCTCGGCCGGCGCTTCCCGCAGCGTTGAAAGAAAGAATTGCGAAACCCGCATCGATCCGACCCGTCGGCGAAAAGCCGCTATTCTACCGGCAGGCACCGTGCGCAAACGGATCGTATCGGCACATCATGCTCGGCAAGTGGCGCATCCATCGGCTGTTCGACCGCGAGGCGTCGGTCGAAGTCAGCGAACGCGACGGCGTGCGCTACCTGCACCTCGGCAGCTCGACCGTGCAAAGCGCGATGAAGCTGTCCGACCCGGCGGAGCTGGTGCTTTCCTACACGCGCACGATGATGTCCTTCCTGCTGTTCGCGCCCGAGCCGGCGCATGCGGTCATGGTCGGGCTGGGCGGCGGCTCGGTGGCCAAGTACTTCCACCGTCATCTTCAGGGCAGCCGCGTCACCGTGATCGAGAACAACGACCGGGTGATCGCGGTGGCGCGCCAGATGTTCTACGTGCCCGACGACGACGAGCGCTTTCGCGTCGTCGCGGCCGACGGCGAAACCTGGGTCTCGGAGCATCCCGGCAGCTGCGACCTGCTGATGGTCGACGGCTACGACGGCCACGCCCAGGTCGAAGCGCTGTGCACCGAGGACTTCTACGCCGCCGCGCGCCGCGCGCTGCATCCGGCCGGCATCCTGGTGGTCAATCTCTGGTCGAGCGACCGCCGCTTCGACGCCTATGTGCAGCGCATCGAGGGCAGCTTCGGGGCGGTGGTCAGCGTGCCGGCCGAGCGGCACGGCAACGTGGTCGTGCTCGGTTTCTGCCGGCGCCCGCGGGAGCTGCGCTGGGAGGCGCTGCGCCGGCGCGCCCGCGTGCTCGAGGCGAGCTACGGCCTGGAGTTCCTGCGCATGCTCGAGGGTATCCGCGAGCTTAACCCCCACGGCGACAAGGAGTTACGCCTCTGACTTTTCAATCGCCCTGATTTTGTGGAAGAATTCCCGCAAGACGACATAGTGGTGGGGTGGCTGACATGGTGGATCGTGACGGCTATCGCCCAAACGTAGGAATCATCCTTTGCAACGGCAAGAACGAGGTCTTCTGGGGTAAACGGGTCCGAGAACACGCCTGGCAGTTTCCGCAGGGCGGCATCAAGAGCGGGGAATCCCCCGAGCAGGCGATGTACCGGGAACTGCAGGAAGAAGTCGGGCTGGATCCCTGTCACGTAAAGATCCTCGGTCGGACGCGCGACTGGTTGCGCTACGACGTTCCGCAGCACTGGGTGCGCCGCGAGAACCGCGGCGTCTACCGCGGGCAGAAGCAGATCTGGTACTTGCTCCGGCTGATCGGGCGGGACTGCGACGTTTGCCTGCGGCGCACCGACCATCCCGAGTTCGACGCGTGGCGCTGGCACGAGTACTGGGTGCCGCTCGACAGCGTGATCGAGTTCAAGCGCGAGGTGTACCGGCGCGCCCTCAAGGAACTGGCCCGGCACCTGAGGCTGCGAATGCCGCCCGGGGAGGCGCCCTACCTGCAGCGCCAGCCGTTCAGCGAAGGCTGATCTCGGGCAGCTCCGGGGCGGCGAGCGGTTCGCTCATGCCCGCCAGCACCACCAGCCGGCCGCCGCGCTCGCGCCAGAATTCGGCGGCGTCGGCCAGCGCATCCACCGCGGCCTCGAATTCCGCCGGCGCCGACTGCGCGAACCCGGTGAGATCGTCGAACACCACCAGCGCCGCCGGGCCGAGCCCGCTCATCGCATCGGTCATGCAATCGTAGAACGCGTCCCAGTTGTGTCCGAAGTGCGGCGGAAACGCCAGCGCGCCGGCGCACGCCGCCAGGAACGCGCTCTTCTCGCGCACCGCCTGAACCGGCACCAGCACATGCCGCAGCGGCCCGGTGGGAACCGGTGCAGGCGTCTGCGGGCGGAAGCGGTAGACGCCGTCCGCCGTGCCGTCCAGCAGCGCTTCGAGGGTCTGCACGCTCATTGCCTGATGCGCATGAAGCTGCGGTAGTGGTCCTGCGTATAGTAAGCCTCGCCGCGCCGGCCGATGACGATGCGGCGCGCGCCGCGATCGCGCGCGCCCGGCGTGGGCACCGTGTACTCGCGATAGTAGCCGCGCGGTGCCTTGGGCAGCAGGCTTTCGCGATTGAAGAAGACCGTGCCGTCGCGTGCGTAGGGAAACGGCCCGCCGGCGCGGATCAGCGTCAGCGTTTCGCGCGCCTGCGACGGAAGTTCGGCCGCCGCGATCTCGGCAATGCCGTCGCCCGCGTCTTCGCGGCTGCAGCCCGGCGCCGCGGCCAGCGCCAGCAGCAGCGCCGCCAGGGCACACAGCAGCCGCCTAATAACCGACGGTGATGGCGGCGTTGACGACATAGATCAGGTCGTTGCGGTCGCCCTGTTCCGGCAGCACGCTGTAGGAGCGGGCGGCCAGTCCGCCGTCCACCAGCTCGACCTCGACCCGGCCGTAGGGAAACGCCTTGCGCACCGCATCGACGTCGACCTTGTCGCGGTCGGCCGGCACCGCCAGCGTCACATGCACCCGCATGTTCTCCATCTTCTGCGACGGCAGCAGCGCGCGCACGCCGGGCAGCGCGTTGCGGTGGATCGCGTCGTGCACCGCCCGCAGGGCGGCCACCGTCACGTCCTGGCCGTGCTGATCGATGCCGGTGCCAAGCTCGACGAACAGCACGGTTTGCATGGGCGATGCTGGTTCCACTCTTGCTTGCATGTCAGTTGGTTACCCTGGAAAAAGGGCGCACCGCGTGGCGCCGGGGCAGACCGGCGGCGCCGAATGCCGGGTTGCCGTTGGTTTCCGGCGGAGGGTACCATGCGGTGTAACGGGGACATTCAAAAGCGGACACAAAACCGCAGATGGAGATTCGCAGAAACAACTACGACGTGTCGAACAGCGTCGACACGACCGACCCCGGCGCGGTCAGGCAGGAGGTCGGACGCATCTTCCAGGCGCTGTATCCCGACGTATCGCTGCAGCTGATCGACCGTTCGTTCGCCGACGTGACGCGCCTGTTCCACGGCGAGTATCCCGGCTACCACGCCTGCGACACCAGCTACCACAACCTGCAGCACACGCTGGACGTGACGCTGGCGATGGCGCGCCTGATGGACGGCTACGAGCGCGCGCGCAACCGGCCCGAGCCGATCGGTTCGCGGCTGTTCGGCTTCGGCATCATCGCGGCGCTGCTGCACGACATCGGCTACCTGCGCCACGTCAACGATACCCGCCACGACAACGGCGCCGAGTACACGCTGCGCCACGTGTCGCGCAGCGCGCGCTTCATCGAGCACTACATGCAGCGCATCGGCATGTCGGATCTGGCGCCGGCGGCGCGGCAGATCGTGCATTTCACCGGCTATGAGCGCGAGGTCGAGCGCATCAAGGTGCCGAGCCTGATGTTCCGCATGCTCGGCAACATGCTCGGCACCGCCGACATCATCGCCCAGATGGCGGACCGCTGTTACCTGGAAAAATGCCGCGACCGGCTGTTTCCCGAGTTCGTCGCCGGCGGCCTGGCCGCGCGCGACGAGAACGATTCACGCCACAGCGTGGTGTTCAGGTCGGTGGAGGAGCTGCTGCTGAAAACGCCGATGTTCTACCGCACCGCGACCGTGCGCCTGAACGAGAAGCTCGGCGCCACCTACGACTACGCCGAGAATCACTTCGGCGGCCGCAATCTCTATCTCGAGGAAATCGGCAAGAACATCCGCTACGCGACCGAAATCGCGAAGCAGCACGACCTCTCGCTGCTGCGCCGGCATCCGCCCGAGGCGCGCGACGAGGCGATGGCCGCCGCCGTCAACGTTTTCTGACTTCCAGCAGGAGCTTGCCGACGTGCGCGCTGGATTCCATCAGGGCGTGCGCCTGCGCCGCCTGCGCCAGCGGAAAGGTCCGGTACACCACCGGCTTGATCTTGCCCGCCTCGATCAGCGGCCACACCCGCTCTTCCAGCGCCTTGGCGACGGCGGCCTTGATTTCGACCGGGCGCGGCCGCAGCGTTGAACCGGTGAGCGTGAGCCGCCGGCGCAGGATATCGGTCATGTCGAGCGTTGCGCGCGTGCCGCCGAGAAAGGCGATCAGCACCAGCCGCCCGTCGTCGGCCAGGCAGTCCAGCTCCCTCGGCACGTAATCGCCGCCCACCATGTCGAGAATCACGTTCACGCCGCGCCCGGCGGTGGCTTCCCTGACCACCTGCACGAAGTCGGCAGTGCGGTAGTTGATCGCGCGGGTTGCGCCGATCTCCTCGCAGCGCCGGCATTTCTCGTCCGAGCCGGCGGTCACGTACACCTCGTGGCCGAAAGCGCGCGCGAGCTGTATCGCGGTGACGCCGATGCCGCTCGATCCGCCCTGCACTAGCAGCGTCTCGCCCGGCGCCAGGCGGGCGCGGTCGAACACGTTGATCCACACGGTGAAAAACGTCTCCGGAAGGCCGGCCGCTTCGAGCATCGATACGCCGTCCGGCACCGGCAGGCATTGCGGGGCGGGCGCGCAGACGTATTCGGCGTAGCCGCCGCCTGTCACCAGCGCGCACACCCGCTCTCCGGTCTTCCAGCGGGTGACGCCGCTGCCGACGGCTACGATGGTGCCCGACACCTCCAGGCCGGGAATGTCCGAAGCGCCGGGCGGCGGCGGATAGATGCCTTTTCGCTGCAGCACGTCGGGCCGGTTGACGCCGGCGGCGGCTACCTCGATCAGCACCTCGCCGGAGCCTGCCTGGGGCACCAGGCGCTGCGTTTCCTGAAGCACTTCGGGGTCGCCGGGCTTTGCAATCTCGATTGCCTGCATCGATTCTGGAATTCTTGTCATGTCTGCCGCCGATCTGGTCGATGCGCGGGGTTATAGCATCGCGGCCTCGCCCGGCTCAAGCGTTTGTGCGGGCCCGGCGATTGCGGCATGATCCCCCTCGCGAAGAACAAACGGGGGAGGGCATGGAGTACCGTTACCTCGGCAGAAGCGGCCTTCGCGTGTCGCCGTTGTGTCTCGGCACCATGATGTTCGGCGACCGCACCGATGTGAAGGAGGCCGATCGCATCGTCGGCAATGCGCGCGACAGCGGCGTGAACTACATCGATACCGCCGACCGGTACAGCCTCGGCGAATCGGAGCGCATCGTCGGCAAGCTGATCGCGGCCGCGCGCGACGGGTGGGTGCTGGCGACCAAGGTCGGCAACGCCATGAGCGACACGCCGAACGAGACCGGCGTTTCGCGCAGATGGATCATGCGCGCCTGCGAGGCCAGCCTGCAGCGGCTCGCCACCGATGCCATCGACATCTACTACCTGCACCGCGACTACAACGACATCCCGCTCGAGGAAACCGTGGCGGCGATGGGCGATCTCATCCGTGCGGGCAAGATCCGCTATTTCGGGCTGTCGAATTTTCCCGGCTGGCGCATCGCCGAGGTAATGCACCTGTGCCGCGCGATGAACGTGCCGAAGCCGGTGGTATGCCAGCCCTACTACAACGCGATGAACCGCCAGCCGGAGGTGGAAATCCTGCCCGCCTGCCGCTACTACGGCATCGGCGTCACGCCGTACAGCCCGATCGCGCGTGGGGTGCTCACCGGCAAGTACAAGCCCGGCGAGGCGCCCCCGGCCGACACCCGCGCGGGGCGCAAGGACAAGCGCATGATGGAGACCGAGTTTCGCGAGGAATCGCTGGTCATCGCTCAGAAAATCGGCGAGCACGCGCGCCAGCGCGGGCTGACCGCCGGCCAGTTCGCGGTGGCGTGGGTGCTGTCGAACCGCATCATCGACAGCGTCATCGCCGGCCCGCGTACGCTCGAGCAGTGGACCGAGTACTATGGCGCGCTCGACTATGTGCTCGACGCCACCGACGAAGCCTTCGTCGACGGCCTGGTGAGCCCCGGTCATCCGTCCACGCCCGGCTACAACGACCCGCAGTACCCGCTGATCGGTCGCCTGCCGCGCGGCGCGAAGTAGAAAGACTTTTTCGAACCACCAAGTCACCAAGGGCACCAAGCAAACCGGAATGTTCACGACCGGCTGATCGAACCCGATGCGTAACTTTGTTCGGGGTACTGCAGCCAGACAATTGGGCCAGGGCGGTCTGGATAGCGTCGTCCGGGTGAGGCCGCCTTGCAGCACTGTCTGGTTTTCCTTGGTGTCCTTGGTGCTTTGGTGGTTCGTCAGGTCTTCGGGTCAGTTCATGCATGTAGGAGCAACTAATGGCTGAAGCCAAAGTGGCGATCGTGACCGGGGGCTCGCGCGGCATCGGGCGCGCCATCGTGCAGCGGCTGGCGGCGGACGGCTTTCGCGTGCTGTTCACCTATGCCAGCCGCGAAGCCGATGCCCGCGCCACCGCCGATTCGGTGCGCGCCGCCGGCGGCACCGCTCGTGCCCTGCAGGCGAACGTTGCCGAATCGCTGGCGGCGAAGGGGGTGGTGAGCACCGCGCTCGACGACTGGGGCCGCATCGACGTGCTGGTGAACAATGCCGGCACGCATCTGCCGGGGCGCGCGCTGGCCGACACGCCGCCCGACCAGTGGGACCGCGTGCTGCGCACCAACCTGTACGGGCCGTTTCACCTGGTGCAGGCGGTATTGCCCGCGATGCGCGCGCAGAAGCGCGGGCAGATCGTCAACCTGTCGTCGAATGTCACCCGCCGCCTGCCGGCGAATTACGGCGTGTACACGGTATCGAAAGCGGCGCTCGAGGCCTTCACCACCATCCTCGCGAAAGAGGAAGGACCCAATGGCATTCGCGTCAATGCCGTCGGACCGGGCCCGATCCGCACCGACATGCTGGAAGAGGCGCTCGCCGCCATGGGCCCGGAAAAGGCGCAGGCCTTCCTCCAGTCGGTGCCGCTGCGCCGCGCCGGCGAGCCGCGCGAGATCGCCGACGTCGTCGCGTTCCTGGTGTCGGATGCCGCCGCCTACATGACCGGGCAGGTCGTGTTCGTCAACGGCGGCGGGCCGGGCGGCTGATTCTGCGCGACGCACCCCGATGGCGCGCATGCGCGAGGAACTGCCGCAGGATTCGCCCGCGGTGCGAGGCCTGCTGGTCGAGGCCTTCGGCGGCGAGATCGAAGCGCGGCTGGTGGAACGGCTGCGCGCCGCCGGCAAGTCGCGTCTTGCGCTGGTGGCCGAAGACGAAGACCGGGTGCTCGGCTATGTGCTGTTTTCTCCGATCCTGGTGGGCGACGACCGGCCGGCGCTGGCGCTGGCGCCGGTGGCGGTGCTGCCGGCGTTCCAGCGCCTGGGCATCGGCAGCGCGCTGGTGAGCGCGGGCCTGCAGCGGCTGCGCGAGGGCGACGACGCCCGCGTGCTGGTGCTTGGCGACCCGGCGTTCTACACCCGCTTCGGTTTCGTGCCGGCCGCGGGCTTCGGCCTGCGCTGCCCGTTCCCCGCCCCGGAGGAAGCCTTCATGGCGCTGGAGCTGCAGCCCGGCGCCTTCTCCGGCTGCGAAGGCCCGGTGCGCTACGGGCACGAGTTCGACGATCTGGAATAGGGTGCTTCACCACAGAGACACAGAGGCACAGAGAAAGACGAAACCATAGAACTTCTGAATCCGTCTGCGAACTTCCGGCGAGCGCGAGCGGGCCTTGTGCACGTTGCTTCGGTTCGTTTCCGTTTGCCTTTTTCTAGTCCGGCGCTTGGTTTTCTCTGTGTCTCTGTGGTGAGAAAAATCTAGCCGAACACCGGAAACGTCTCGAACTTGCCGCGCAGCACCGTTTCGGATTTGCGGTAGCCGAGCCAGCCTTCGATCGCGGTGGCGTAGACGCGGCGGAAATCGGTGGTGAACTGCAGGTTCTCGCCGTCGACCAGCTCGGTCAGGCTGGGCGCGGTGCCGTAGTGGCCGCCCTTCACCTGCTTGCCGATCAGGTACATGTGGTTGGCGGTGCCGTGGTCGGTGCCGAGGCTGGTGTTCTCGGTCACCCGCCGGCCGAACTCGGAGAACACCAGCATGGTCACGTCGTCGGCGCGGCCGATGCGCTCCATGTCGGCGAAGAAGCCGGCGACCGCGTCGGCCACATAGGTGAGCAGCCGCTGGTGCAGGTCGCCCTGCTGCACATGGGTGTCGAAGGCGTTGTGGCGGTACGAAGTGTAGTACAGCCGCGTCGGCAGGCCGGCATTGATCAGCGCGGCGATCTTCGGCAGATCGACCGGCACGATGCCGTAGTCGACCGGCGTCTTGTACGCCGCCCATGCCTCGCGCACCAGCTCGGAGGCTTCGCGCGCGCTCCTGGCGATGTCGAGCAGGTAGCGCCGCGAGGCGCTGATGTCGCCTTCCGGCTGCGGCACCCGGTCGAGCAGCGCGCGCTGCTGGTGCAGGCCCTTGCGCAGGAAGCGGTCGGGGTCGTCGAACACCACCGGCACGTGATTGCGGGCGCGCACCGCCAGCGACTGGGCCTCGTCGATGTTGACGATGTAGTTCGGCGTGTTGCCGGGGTCCACCGCGTCGGCGAGCCGCCCGACCCAGCCGTATTCCTCGCCGCTGTTCGGCGCCGCGGTGTGCCAGTAGGCCATCGAGGTGAAGTGCGAGTACGACGGCTGCGCGTAGCCGCAGCCGTGCACGATCGCCATGCGCCCGTCCTTGTACAGGCGCTCGAAACCGGCCATGCCGGGGTTGAAGCCGTAGCGCTCGTCGATGCGCCGCACTTTCTGCGGCCGGATGCCGATCTGCGGGCGGTGCCTGTAATAGGCGTCGTCGGCATAGGGCACCAGGGTGTTCAGGCCGTCGTTGCCGCCGGAAAGCTCCAGCACCACCAGGATGCGGTTCGACGCGGCCGCGTCCGCCGCCAGCGCGCGCGAAAACACCAGCGGAAAGCCGCCGAGCGCGCCGGTGCCGGCGATGCACAGGCAGGCCTTGAGCAGCTCGCGCCGCGTCCAGGGCCGGGTGGTTGAAACAGGCAGGGTTTTTTTCATTGCATTCTCCAGTGCCTCCGCGCCGTCGGCGGCGGGGCTGTGCATTCCGTCAGCCGAGCTGGTACTCGGGCAGCGAAAGAATCAGGTGCAGCGTCACGCGCAGCGGCTCCTCGAGGTAGGTCTGCGCGCGCGCGAGGTCCTCGGTGCCGAGCTCGGCGGCGAGAAAAGCCGCCAGGCGCTGGCGGGTGGGTTCGTCCACCGGCACCGAGATGAAGCGCGCGACCAGGTAGTCGGTCGCCTGCCGCGCGGTCTTGCAGCCGGCCGCGTTCACCATCGCCGCCAGGTCGAGCTGCGCCGCGGCGCGCGGAATCGGCTTGACCCGCTGCAGCGCCTGCTGCCAGCCGCGGAAGCTCGCCAGCCGGGTGTTGAAGTCTTCGTCGCGGTCGGCCATCTGCATCGACATCGAGGTGATGTCCTTGGCGTCCGGCGTGGTGGCGCTGGTCACGTCGTAGCCGAGCGCCAGCTTGTCGTTGACGTCGCGAATCTTGTAGTCGCCGGACGGGTAGCGGTCCGGCGGCAGGAAGTTGATGTCGGGGAACACCACGTCGTAGGCGAAGTTGCCGCGCGCGAGCAGCAGCCCGGGGGTGATCCAGCTGCGTCCGTGCGACCAGCCGGCCACCGTCGGCGGGTAGAAGAGCTTCTGGCCGAGCGCCTCGGTCACTTCGTTGAAGTCCGGCACGCCCGGCACTTCCCTGAGCCCCAGCTTGCGATAGGTCGATACCACCATCTCGACCGGCGGCTTGATGCGGTTGGCCACCGCCGGCGGACTGTAGAAGTCTTTCGACAGCAGCAGCGTTTCCATGAACGGCGCCAGTTCGTAGTTTTTCGCGCGCAGCAGGTTGCCGAGCCGGGCCCGCATCTCGGGGGTGACGTCCTCGCGCACGAAGTAGCGGTAGAGCTTGCTGCCGAGGTATTCGGCGGTCACCGGATGGGCGAGGATGATGTCGATCACCTGCACGCCGTCGAAGTGCCCCTTGCGGCCGAGCACGGTCTTCAGCGTGGCGTCGTGCTTGTCGCGGTCGACCACGAATTCCAGGTCGACGAAATTCCAGCCGGTGAAGGCGCGCGCGGCCTCGCGGATGTCGGTCTCGGTGTAGTTGCCCACGCCCATGGTGAACAGCTCCATGATCTCGCGGGCGAAGTTCTCGTTCGGCGCGCCTTTTACGTTCACGCCCGCGTCGAGAAACGCGAGCATCGCCGGGTCCTGCGCCACGCCGATCATCAGGTCGCGGAAGTTGCCCAGGCCCTTGTCGCGGAACAGCTCGTTCTGCAGCAGCATCTTGCGGTAGTCGCGCACTTTTTCTTCGCTGGTGGCGAAGTGCCCGTGCCAGAACAGCGTCATCTTTTCTTCCAGCGGGCGCTCGGTCGCCAGCATGCGGTTCGCCCACCAGTAGCCGAGGCGGTGCGTTTCCAGTCGGCTCGCCCGCAGCCAGTAGAAGAATCGGTCGGCCACCGGCTGCAGACGGCGGTTGCCGGAGGGCTTGACCTTCACCCCCATCGCCTCGCCGGTTTTCTTCGCCAGTTCGGTGGCGGCCGGGCGCGACGGCGGAAACGGCTCCAGGCCCGCGTCGTGCACGCCGGAATGGTCGAAGTCGGGCAGGTTGTCGGGCACGCCCTCGCGGTACACCAGCCGGCGCACCGCCTGTTCGGGGGCGAGGGCGGCGTAGGCGGCGATTTCCTCCGGGGTGCCGCCGAAGCCGGCGCGCTCCAGCAGGTGAGCGGCACGGGCGGCATTCCAGTCGCGCGCACCGATCGGCGCGAGATCGCCGGTCCATGCGGCCGGACCGGCGGCCGGCGGGGCGGCAAATGCAGGCAGGGCGGCGATCAGCGCCGCGGCGAGCAAAACTTTCATTGCGACACTCCCCAACATCGACAGACGGCCAGATTATGACCGGGGCGGTATGCTACGGGCAGTATCTGCTGCGGCGAATCAGGATTTTCATGATTTTCCCGGCCGCTGCGGCCGGAAAAGCGGCCGCGGGTACGCCCGGCGCGCGGTCAGGCGACCCGCAGGCGCTCGAGCGCGGCGCGCATCTCCGCCGGCACCTCGGCGGCGCGCCGCGTCGCGCGATCGACATACACGTGGATGAAATGACCCTGCGCGGCGGCGCGGTCGCTGCCGTTGCGAAACAGGCCGATTTCGTAGCGTACGCTGCTCGCCCCGAGCCGGGCCACCCGCAGGCCGGCGTTCACCGTGTCGGGAAAGGTGATCGGCTCGAAGTAATTGCACTGCGTTTCCACCACCAGGCCGATGGTGCCGCTTGCTTCGATGTCGAGCACGCCGGCCTCGATCAGGTACTGGTTCACCACCGTGTCGAAATACGAGTAGTACACGACGTTGTTCACATGCCCGTAGACGTCGTTGTCCATCCAGCGGGTGGGAATTACCTGGAAGTGGCGGTAATCGCTGCGGGCGGCGGGCGTTGGCTTGGTCATCTTCAGTGGGGCGCGGCCTGGTCGGCGGTATCGGATTTCCTGCGCATGTGCTCCCAGTTTACGGCCAGCAATCCGGCGGCGACGACCACCGCCATGCCGATCAGCGAGCCGCGGTCGGGAAACTCGCGAAACACGAGGTAGGCGAGCAGCGTCGACCACACCAGCTGCGAATACACAAAGGGCGCCAGCGTGGTGGGCGATGCGTGGTCCATCGCGCGGATCAGCAGGTAGTGCCCGTAGCCGCCGAACACCCCGATGCCCACCATGAACAGCGCCTGCAGCCAGGTCGGCTCCTGCCAGCTCCAGGGCAGCGCCAGCGTGGTCACCGCCCCGCCCACCAGCGCGGTATAGAACAGCGTGGTGTACGGGTGCTCGCGGCCGGAGAGCTTGCGGGTGACGATCTGGTAGCAGCTGAACAGCAGCGCCGTGCACAGCGGGAACACCGCTGCCGGGGTGAACAAGCCGCCGCCCGGACGAACGATGATCAGCACGCCGGCGAAGCCCAGCACCACCGCGAACCACTGGCGCGCGCTGGCATGCTCTTTCAGCACCCAGCCGGCGAGCAGGGTGGTGAGCACCGGCCCGATGAAGCTGATCGCCGCCGCCTCGGCGAGCGGCAGATGGCGCAGCGCGAAGTAGAAGAACAGTGTGCTTGCCACCAGCAGCAGCCCGCGCAGGATCTGCAGGCCGGGGTGTCGGGTGCGCACCAGGCCGAGGCCCATGCGCGGCCACAGCAGCAACAGCATCACGGTCATGTGCACCATGTAGCGCGCCCACATCAGCCCGCCCATCGGATACGACTGCAGCACGTACTTGGCGAGCGTGTCCATCGAGGAAAACATGAACACCGCGGCGAGCAGCAGCCCGATGCCGCGCAGCATGTGGCGGTGGTGCGCGTCGGTCATGCGTGATTGGCGATCGATTGCACCACAGAGACACAGGGACACAGAGAAAATCGACGGCAGGCAAGCCTGGATCGCGGACGCGGCATCGGCGCTGCTCGCGGCGACAGATCCGACAACATGTCCCTGCCGCTCACGCCTGTTTTTTCTCTGTGCCGCTGTGCCTCTGTGGTGAACATTACCGCTGCCCCGGCAGCGCGCGGCGGCCGGCGAAGCGCGCCTTGCCGCCCAGCGCCTCCTCGATGCGCAGCGCCTCGTTCCATTTCGCCATGCGCTCCGAGCGGGTGAACGAACCGACCTTGAGCTGGCCGGCGTTCCAGCCCACCGCGAGATGCACGATGGTGGTGTCCTCGGTCTCGCCCGAGCGCGCCGAGACGATGGTGCCGAAGCCCGCCGCCTTGCCGGCGAGCAGCGCGGCGCGCGTCTCGGTCACCGTGCCGGCCTGGTTCGGCTTGATCAGCACCGCGTTGCAGGCGCGCGAGGCGGAGGCATCCTTCACCCGCGGCGCGCTGGTCACCAGGAAATCGTCGCCGATCACCTGCACGCGGCTGCCGGCGGCGGCGGTGAAGCGGCGCATGCCGGCGGCGTCGTCCTCGGCCAGCGGGTCTTCGACCGACACGATCGCATAGCGGTCCAGCCAGCCGAGCAGCAGCTCGCACAGCCCGTCCGAATCCAGTTCGCGGCCTTCCAGCCCCAGCCGGTAGCGGCCTTCGCGGCCGAACTCCGAGGCGGCGATGTCGAGCGAAATGCCGACGTCCTGCCCCGGGGTGTAGCCGGCGCGCTCGATCGCGCGGGTGAGCATGGTGAGCGCGTCTTCGTTCGACTCGAAGGCCGGCCAGTAGCCGCCTTCGTCGGCCACGCCCTGCAGCCGTCCGGCCTCGCGCATCAGCTCGCCGGCGGCACGGTAGACCTCGGCGGTGGTCGACAGCGCCTCGGCAAAGCTGCCGGCGGCGAGCGCCATCACCATGAAGTCCTGGATGTCCACCCGGCGGCCGGCGTGTGCGCCGCCGCCGAAGATCTGGATTTCCGGCAGCGGCAGGGCCACGTCCGCGCCCTGCGCAAGGTATCTCCACAGCGGCATGCGCTGCGCGCCGGCGGTGGCGTGCAGCGCCGCCATCGACACCGCGATCATCGCGTTGCCGCCGAGCCGCGACTTGTTCGGCGTGCCGTCGAGCGCGATCAGCGCGTCGTCGAGCTCGGCCTGGCGGCCGGCGTTGCGGCCCTCCAGCGCGCGCGCGATCTCGCCGTTGACGTGCGCCACCGCTTTCGCCACGCCCATGCCGCCCAGCGCGCTGCCGCCGTCGCGCAGGTCGACCGCTTCATGGGTGCCGCGCGAGGCGCCGGCCGGCGCGATGGCGCGGCCGACCGCGCCGGCGGCGAGCCACACCTCGGCTTCCACCGTGGGGCGCCCGCGCGAGTCCCACACCTGCCGCGCCTTGACCTTGGTAATCGTCGTATCGGACATGCGTCGTGCTTTCAGACAGTGAGTTCAAGCCGGTTGCCGTCGGGATCGGCCACCACCGATTCGTAGTAGCCGTCGCCGGTCGTGCGCGGGCCGTCCAGCACCGGGTGTCCGTCGGCGCGCAGCTGCGCGGTCAGGCGGTCCACCGCCTCGCGCGAGCCGAGCGAAAAGGCGATGTGCGCGATGCCCACGCGCGGCGGCTCGCCGGCCTCGCCGAGCGCCGGCAGGTTCATCAGCTCGATGCGCGCCCCGCCGGCGAGCGCGAGGAAATACGAGCGGAACTGCCTGCGCGGGTTGTGGTAGCCGTCGTTGCTCTGCGCGCCGAAATAGCGCGCGTAGAACGCGCGCAGCCGCTCCAGGTCGCGCGTCCACAGCGCCACGTGCTCGATGCGCGCTGCCGTGCTCATGCGCCTGCCCGCGCGAGTTCGGCGCGCCAGGCGTCGCGAATCTCGACAAGCCGCGCCGCCGGCTCGCGCAGCAGGGCCACCGCCACGCGGCGCACGCGCAGCCGGTCGGCCTCGTCGGTGAGGTACTCGACCGGCGATTTGCCGTCCACGCGGCCGAGGAACAGCCCCGGCAGCAGATGCGCGGTGCGGGTTTCGATGTCAACGGCCGGCTCCCAGCGCACGTTCTCCAGATAGGTGCGCGCCAGCGCGTCGTAGCATTCGAGATAGCGGTCGCGCCAGCGCGGCCGCCACGCACACTTGAGCAGAAGATGATTCAGGCAGAACGCCAGATCGAAGGCAGGGTCGCCGTACCAGGCGCACTCGGCGTCGAGAAACACCGGACCGTGCGGCCCGATCAGAATGTTCTTCGGGCTGACGTCGCCGTGCACCAGCGCCTTCTTGGTGGCGGCGGTGACGCGCGCCAGGCTTTCCAGCCGCCCGGCGCACTCCGGATGGCGCGCCGCGGTGGCGCGCAGGTAGGGCTCCAGCCGGATCGGGAAGAAGATGTGGTCGGTGGCGAACGCCTTCGCCAGGTCCAGGCGCCCGGCGGTGGCGGCGTGAATCGCGCCGATGCGGCGGCCCACTTCGGCGGCCACCTCAGGGTCGATCGCGCCGTCGCGCAGCTGCGACTTCCACACCGGGTAGTCCTCGCCGGGCAGAAACTGCATCGCGAACATGCCGCCCTCGGCATCTTCGCCGAGCACTGCCGGCACCGCCGCGGGCACGATCTGCGCCACCGTCTTCATCCACAGCAGCTCGTAGCCGCTGCGCTCCACCGGCGCCTGCCAGTCGGCCTCGACCTTGAGCTTGGGCAGCGCGCGCTTGATGCACACCGGGCCGCGCGCCAGGTCGACGCGCACAATGTCGGACGAAACGCCGCCGGTCAGCGGCGACACGCGCGGGGATTCGCCGGGCTGCAGCAGCCCCATGCGCGCCAGCGCGGCGAGATATGGCTCGGATTCCATGATGAGGGATGTGGCGCGCACGGCTTGGCCGCGGGCAGGAATCATCGCATCATGTCGCCCGCCGCGACCCGCGGTCGCGCAAGCCGCGCACTTTAGCACAGGCCAGTATGAAGTTTATCCTCGCTCTCGATCAGGGAACCACCAGCTCACGCGCCATCGTGTTCGACGCCGAAGGCCGCATCGCCGGCGTCGCGCAGCAGGAAATCAAGCAGCATTACCCGCAGCCCGGCTGGGTGGAGCAGGACGCCGGCGAGATCTGGCGGACCCAGCTCGATACCGCCCGCGGCGCGCTGGCGGCGGCGCGCGTCGGCGCCGAAGCCATCGCCGCCATCGGCATCACCAACCAGCGCGAAACCACGGTGGTCTGGGACCGCGCGACCGGCGAGCCGATCCACCGCGCCATCGTCTGGCAGGACCGGCGCACCGCCGGTCTGTGCGAGCAGCTGAAGGCGCAGGGCGTCGAGGCGCTGATCACCGGGCGCACCGGGCTGGTGATCGACGCCTACTTTTCCGGCACCAAACTGCGCTGGCTGCTCGACCATGTGCCGGGCGCGCGCGAGCGCGCGGAAAAAGGCGAGCTCGCCTTCGGCACCATCGACTGCTGGCTGCTGTGGCAGCTCACCGGCGGGCGCCTGCATGCCACCGACGCCTCCAACGCCTCGCGCACGCTGCTCTACAACATCCACACCCGCGAGTGGGACGAAAAGCTGCTGCGCATCCTGCGCATTCCGCGCGCGCTGCTGCCGCAGGTGGTCGATTCGGCCGGGGTGTGCGGCGAAAGCGACGCCGCCCTGTTCGGCCGGCCGATTCCGATCGCCGGCATCGCCGGCGACCAGCAGGCGGCGCTGTTCGGCCAGCAGTGCGTCTCGACCGGCATGGTCAAGAACACCTACGGCACCGGCTGCTTCATGCTGATGCACACCGGCGACCGGCCGGTGGATTCGAAGTCCAGGCTGGTGACCACGGTGGCCTGGAAGATCGGCGAGCGCTTCGAGTACGCGCTGGAGGGCAGCGTGTTCATCGCCGGCGCGGTGGTGCAGTGGCTGCGCGACCAGCTCGGGGTGATCCGCAACTCCGCCGAGGTCGATGCGCTGGCGGGCCAGGTGCGGGACAACGGCGGGGTGTATGTCGTGCCGGCGTTCGCCGGGCTCGGCGCGCCGCACTGGGACCCCTACGCCCGCGGCACCCTGGTGGGCCTCACCGGCGGCACCGGCGTGGCGCACATCGCGCGCGCCGCGCTGGAGTCGATCGCCTTCCAGACCGCCGACGTGCTGGCGGCGATGCATGCCGATTCCGGCATTGCGGTCAGCGAGCTGCGCGTCGACGGCGGCGCCAGCCAGTCGGAACTGCTGATGCAGTTCCAGGCCGACCTGCTCGGCGTGCCGGTGGTGCGCC
This sequence comes from uncultured Pseudomonadota bacterium, assembly GCA_937983055.1. GTDB lineage: Bacteria > Pseudomonadota > Gammaproteobacteria > Burkholderiales > Eutrophovitaceae > CALJLA01. Next base: position 6,922 of record CALJLA010000028.1, on the reverse strand, counting down.
CGCGGGTGGTGGAGAGCACCGCGCTCGGCGCCGCCTATCTGGCCGGGCTGGCCACCGGCTACTGGCGCGACGCCGGGGTCTTGCGCGAGCAGTGGCAGGTGGAGCGGCGCTTCGAGCCGGCGATGGGCCAGGCCGAGCGCGAGGCGCTGCTCGCCCACTGGCGGCGGGCGGTCAAGCGCGCGCGGCAGTGGATCGAGGCGCCCGACAGCAGTACCCGTCCGGTGCCTGCCGAGCAGCGACAATCGATTGACAGGTAACGCGTTCGCTCAGTACCGTGATGCTTTCAACGCCGTTGCCGGTCAGCAGCGGGGCGTTGCATGGCCAAGATCGCGATCTTCAATCAAAAGGGCGGGGTCGGTAAGACCACTACCACGCTCAACCTGACCGCAGCGCTCGCCCGCCGCGGCTACAACCCCCTGTCGATCGACCTCGATCCGCAGGCGCACCTGTCCTTCGTCTGCAAGGCCACCGTGTCCCATTCGGACGACTCGGTGTTCAGCTTCTACCAGCAGGTGCGGCCGCTCACCCAGCTGATCCGGCCGGCCACCGGCGGCTGGCTGGTGATCCCCGCGCATGTCGAGCTGTCGAAGGTGGACACCAGCTTCGGCAAGGGGCCGAACGTGCTGAACCGGCTGAACCAGGGCATCGTCAAGGAAAACCTCAACACCGGCCGGCCGATCGTGATGGACTGCTGCCCGATGCTGGGGGTGCTCAGCCTGTCCGCGATCTTCGCCTCCGACCGGGTGCTGATCCCGGTGTCGGCCGATTACCTCGCGGTGCAGGGGGTGCACTCGGTCGAGCGCGTCCTCAGGGCGCTGGAGCACGTGCGGAACAAGCGGCTGCAGCGGCCCTATGTGATTACCCGCTTCGACACCCGGCGCAAGATGTCGCACCAGATCGTCGACGAGCTGAAAGCGCGCCTGGGCGACGAGCTGTGCAAGACGCGCATCTCGGAGAACGTGGCGCTGGCGGAAAGCCCGGCGTCCCACCGCGACGTGTTCGCCCACGCGCCCGGCAGCCGCGGCGCGAGCGATTACGACACGCTGCTGGACGAGCTGGTTGCCGAGGGCTTCATCGAGCCGCGCGAGGACACCCCGCCGCCGGACCCGCTGGCCGGCTGCACCCTGCTCAGTCGTCCGACTGGCGGGCGATCAGGGAAATGATGCTTTCGATATCGGTCGGCTCGTCGCGCGCCGGCGCCTGGATCTGCCGGCAGTCGAGAATCTCGCAGTGCAGGTACATCTGCGAGATTTTCTTTTCCGCCTCCGCCTGGTCGCGCGCATGCACCACCAGGTTGTCGACCGGCAGCCCGCTGCGGGTGCGGATCTTGAACCCGAACTTGATCATCGGAACCGTGGCGCTCGACATGCCCGGATTCTAGACGCTTGGCGGGCGCGCAGCTACCGGGAAACGCGGGGCCTGGCAAGAATCTCGACGAACCACCAAGTCACCGAAGCACCAAGAAAATCGGAAAAAAGCGAATCACGAAGGCACGAAGTGAACGGTGCGCGTTGCAGCAGGCGCGGCGCTTCCGACAAACAATCTCGTGGCTTCGTATTTGGAAGCTGTCTCCCCGGTTTTTCTCTGCGCCCTCTGCGTTGAGCGGTTGATTATTCCGGCTTCCGAGTCCGGCCGGTTATCGCTGCGGCTTGAGCCCGTCGCGGTAGCGCGCGATCTTCGCCACGTAGTGCTCGGCGTTCCACAGCAGGTAGCGCACTTCCTCGTCGGTGAGCTGGCGGATGACCCGCCCCGGCGCGCCCACCACCAGCGAGCGGTCGGGAATTTCCTTGCCTTCGGTGACCAGGGCGTGCGCGCCGATCAGGCAGTGCTTGCCGATCTTGGCGTTGTTCAGCACCGTGGCCTTGATGCCGATCAGGCTGCCATCGCCGACAGTGCAGCCGTGCAGCAGCACCTGGTGGCCGACGGTCACATTGCGCCCGACGGTGAGCGGAATGCCTTCGTCGGTGTGCAGCACGCAGCCGTCCTGCACGTTGCTGCCGTCCCCGATCGTGATCGGGTCGTTGTCGCCGCGTATGACGGCGTTGAACCAGACGCTGACCTGGCGGCCGAGCACCACCGAGCCGATGACCGTGGCGTTGTCGGCGATCCAGCAATCGTCGTGCATCGCGACCTTCCGGTCGCCAAGGGTATAGAGCATTCTTTGACTTCGATCAGGGTTACGGGCGGGATTGCCGGCCGATTATAGCTGTCGGCTGCGGGCGCACTGGGGCTAGAATGAAGGTTGAAACCGACGGCGAGCGGCGCCGGGCGCCGCCTATTGACGAGGAGAGACTCGCATGGCCACTGTCACCATGATCAAGCAGGGCAAGACCGATATCGCGGCGCTGCTCGGCGCCGACGCCGAGGCGTTGCTCAACCACCAGTGCAAGACCATTCCGAAAGAGTCCCTGCACCTGCCGGGACCGGATTTCGTCGACCGCATCGTGGCGCAGTCCGACCGCAGCCCGTCGGTGATGCGCAGCCTGCAGCAGCTGTTCGACCACGGGCGGCTTGCCGGCACCGGCTACCTGTCGATTCTGCCGGTGGACCAGGGCATCGAGCATTCCGCCGGCGCCTCGTTCGCCAAGAACCCGCCGATGTTCGATCCGGAAACCATCGTGCGGCTGGCGATCGAGGGCGGCTGCAATGCGGTGGCCTCGACGCTGGGGGTGCTGGGCGCCTGCGCCCGCCGCTACGCGCACCGCATCCCGTTCCTGCTCAAGATCAACCACAACGAGTTCCTGACCTACCCCAACAAGTACGACCAGATCATGTTCGGCAGCATCCGCCAGGCAAAGGACATGGGCGCGGTGGCGGTGGGCGCGACCATTTACTTCGGTTCGGCCGAATCCTCGCGCCAGATCATCGAGGTGAGCCAGGCTTTCCAGATGGCGCACGAGATGGGCATGGCCACCGTGCTGTGGTGCTACCTGCGCAATCCGGATTTCAAGAAGGACAAGGACTACCACCTGTCGGCCGACCTGACCGGCCAGGCGAACCATCTCGGCGTCACCATCCAGGCCGACATCATCAAGCAGAAGCTGCCGGAGAATAACGGTGGCTACAACGCCATCACCTCCAAGGAAAATCCCTACGGCAAGACCGACAAGCGCGTCTACACCGAGTTGACCAGCGACCATCCGATCGACCTGACCCGCTACCAGGTGGCCAACTGCTATCTCGGGCGCGCCGGCCTGATTAACTCCGGCGGCGCCTCCTCGGGCGAAAGCGACCTCGCCGAGGCGGTGCGCACCGCGGTCATCAACAAGCGCGCCGGGGGCATGGGGCTCATCTCCGGGCGCAAGGCGTTCCAGCGACCGATGGCGGAAGGCGTGGCGCTGCTCAACGCGATCCAGGATGTGTACCTGTCGAAAGACGTGACGGTCGCCTGAGGCGCGGGCGTGCCGCGGCGGCAAAGGCCCGGAAAATTCCGGGCCTTTGTGTTTGCGCCCGGCGGGCTCGGCGGCCGCGGCGCGGGTGAGCCGGCCGGATGATGCGATAATTCGCGCCGCGCCCTGCCAAGCGGCGCCCGATAACCATAACGATCAGATGAACGGCACCAACATCCTGGAGACGCGCGGGCTCACCAAGGAGTTTCGCGGCTTCGTCGCGGTCAGCGGCGTCGATCTCGCCGTGCGCAAGGGCACGATCCACGGGCTGATCGGGCCCAACGGCGCCGGCAAGACGACGGTGTTCAATCTGCTCACCAAGTTCCTGCTACCCACTTCCGGCACCATCCTGTTCCGCGGCGAGGACATCACCGGCGAGCGTCCCGCGCACGTCGCGCGCCGCGGCCTGGTGCGCTCGTTCCAGATTTCCTCGACCTTTCCGCACATGACGGTGCTGGAGAACGTGCGCATCGCGCTGCAGCGAAAGCGCGGCAGCTCGTTCGAGTTCTGGCGTTCGGAAACCTCGCTCGCCGATCTCGACATCCGCGCGATGGAGCTGCTCGCCAGCGTGGAGCTCGCCGAGCACGCGCGCCTCAAGGCAGTGGAGCTGCCTTACGGGCGCAAGCGCGCGCTGGAGCTCGCCACCACGCTCGCGCTCGAGCCCGAGCTGATGCTGCTCGACGAGCCGACCCAGGGCATGGCGCACGAGGACGTGGGACGGGTGGTCGAGCTCATCAAGAAGGTCGCCGCCGGGCGCACCGTGCTGATGGTGGAGCACAACCTGAGCGTGGTCGAGCATTTGTGCGACACCATCACCGTGCTCCAGCGCGGGCAGGTGCTCACCGAGGGCGACTACCGCACGGTGTCGAACGATCCGCGGGTGCTCGAAGCCTATGTCGGGGTGTCGGATGACGACTGACGGCGAGATCCTGCTCGAGGTCGACCGCCTGCACGCGTGGTACGGCGAGTCGCACGTCCTGCACGGCATCGGCTTCCAGGTGCGCCGCGGCGAGCTGATCACGCTGCTCGGGCGTAACGGCGCGGGGCGCACTTCGACGCTGCGCGCCATTCTCGGGCTTACCGACCGGCGCACCGGCTCGGTGAAGATCGGCGGGCGCGAGACGCTGGCGATGTCGCCGCACCGCATCGCCCGCCTCGGCATCGGCTACTGCCCGGAAGAGCGCGGCATCTTCGCCAGCCTGTCGGCGGAGGAGAACCTGCTGCTGCCGCCGCGGGTGGGCGCCGGGGGCATGAGCCTGGACGAGATCTACGAGATGTTTCCCAATCTCTACGAGCGGCGCCACAGCCAGGGCACGCGGCTGTCCGGCGGCGAGCAGCAGATGCTGGCGCTGGCGCGAATCCTTCGCACCGGCGCCGACCTGCTGCTGCTCGACGAGATTACCGAGGGCCTGGCGCCGGCGCTGGTGAAAGTGCTGGGCCGCTCGGTGCGGCAACTGAAGGAAAAAGGCTTCACCGTGGTGATGGTCGAGCAGAATTTCCGCTTCGCGGCGAAGCTGGCCGACCGCCACTATGTCATCGAACATGGCCAGGTGGTCGAGGTGGTCGAGCAGCGCGAGCTCGAATCCAAGATCGGCCTGCTGCACGAATACCTCGGCGTCTGAGCCGGAAGAAACGGAGGAGAACATGACCAGAACCGGACTGTCCCTTGCGCTTGCCTGCGCCGCGCTGACGCTGTCGGCCTGCTCCGACGGCGGCGGCGACGACAAGAAAATCAGCAACGACCGCGTGCGCTTCGGCGTGCTCACCGACATGTCGGGCCTGTACTCCGACGTCGGCGGCCAGGGCTCGGTGATCGCGGCGCAGATGGCGGTGGAGGATTTCGGCGGCACGGTGCAGGGCAAGCCGATCGACGTGGTGTCGGCGGACCATCAGAACAAGGCCGACATCGCCGCGCAGAAAGTGCGCGAGTGGATCGACCGCGACGGCGTCGACATGGTGACCGACGTGCTCAATTCCGCGGTGGCGCTGGCCACCGCCAAGGTGGTCGCCGACAAGAAGAAGATCATGTTCAACACCGGGGCGGCCTCGACCCGGCTCACCAACGAGGACTGCACCCCCTACACGGTGCACCATACCTACGACACCTTTGCGCTCGCCAACGGCACCGGCAAGGCGGTGGTGAAGCAGGGCGGCGACAGCTGGTTCTTCGTCACCGCCGACTATGCCTTCGGCCATTCGCTCGAGTCCGACACCGCCAACGTGGTCAAGGCGAACGGCGGCAAGGTGCTGGGCGCGGTGCGTCACCCGCTGAGCACCTCGGATTTCTCCTCCTTCCTGCTGCAGGCGCAGAACTCGGGCGCGAAGATCATCGGGCTCGCCAACGCCGGCGGCGACACCATCAACTCGATCAAGGCCGCCAACGAGTTCGGCCTCACCAACAAGCAGAACCTCGCCGGCCTGCTGGTGTTCATCACCGACATCCACAGCCTCGGCCTCAAGGTCACCCAGGGCATGTACGTGACCGAGGGCTGGTACTGGGACCTGAACGACGAGACCCGCGCCTGGGCCAAGCGTTTCTACGACCGCGCCGGCAAGATGCCGACCATGGTGCAGTCCGGGGTCTATTCCTCGGTGATGATGTATCTCAAGGCAGTGGATGCGCTCGGCACCGACGACGCCGATGCCATCATGGCCTGGCTGCGCGAGAATCCGCAAAGCGACGTGTTCGGCAAGAACATGATCCTGCGCGAGGACGGGCGCCTGCTGCACGACATGTACCTGCTGCAGGTGAAGAAGCCGGCGGAGTCCAAGCGCGAGTGGGACTACTACCATGTGCGCCAGACCATCCCGGCGCAGGAGGCGTTCCAGCCGCTGTCGCAGTCGCGCTGCCCGCTGGTGAAGGGCCAGTGATGCTGCGCCCCCGGCCGCGCGACGGGAGCGGCGCCCGGTGAGCGGCGACTACAACCTCGACGCGCTGCTCGGCCAGCTGCTGCTCGGGCTGGTGAACGGCTCGTTCTACGCGACGCTCAGCCTCGGGCTTGCCGTGATCTTCGGCATGCTCAACATCGTGAACTTCGCGCACGGCGCGCTGTACATGATGGGCGCCTACTTCGCCTGGATGGCGCTCACCTACCTGGGCATCGGCTACTGGTGGGCGCTGCTGCTGGCGCCGCTGGGCGTGGGCGTGTTCGGCATGATCGTCGAACGCACGCTGCTGCAGTGGCTGTACCGGCTCGACCACCTGTACGGGCTGCTGCTCACCTTCGGGCTGTCGCTCGTCATCGAGGGAAGCTTCCGGCACTTCTACGGCGTGTCGGGGCAGCCCTACCCGGTGCCGCAACTGCTGTCGGGCTCGACCGATCTCGGCTTCATGAACCTGCCCGACTATCGGGGCTGGGTGGTGATCGCCTCGCTCGCGGTGTGCCTCGGCACCTGGTTCGTGATCGAACGCACCCGGCTGGGCGCCTATCTGCGCGCGGCCACCGACGACCCCAAGCTCACCCAGGCCGTCCGCGCGCGGAAGCAGATCTTCGACTTCGGGCCGGCAGCGGGGCTGCAGCAGCCGCAGTGGC
>CALJLA010000027.1 GCA_937983055.1 uncultured Pseudomonadota bacterium | reverse complement strand
CCCAGTTCACCAGCAGCGCGCCATACACCGCGCCCACCAGCGACATGCGGCCGCCGACCGCGGCGAAGATCACCATCTCGATCGAGGGCACGATGCCGACGAACGACGGCGACATGAAGCCCACCTGCAGGGTGAACATGGCACCGCCGATGGCGGAAAACGCCGCCGCCACGCAGAAGGTGAATAACTTGAAGTTGGCGACGTCGTAGCCGGAGAAGCGCACCCGCTCTTCCTTGTCCCGCATCGCCAGCAGCAGCTTGCCGAGCTTGGACGACACCAGGAATCTGGCCACCAGGATGCAGGCGATCAGCAGCGCGCCGCTGACGTAGTAGAGAACGTACTTCGCCGAATCGGTGCGGATGTCCCAGCCGTTCAGCGTCTTCAGGTCGGTAATGCCGTTGACCCCGCCGGTCAGGCCCTGTTGCCCGATGATCAGCACCGACAGAATCAGCGCCACCGCCTGCGTGACGATCGCGAAGTACACATCGCCGACCCGGCGCTTGAACATGGCGAAGCCGATGATGAAGGCGAGCCCCACAGGCACCGCGACGATCGCGAGCAGCGTAAACGGCAGGCTGTGGAACGGCTCCCAGAACCAGGGCAGCTCGGTGATCTGGTTCCAGTCCATGAAGTCCGGGATGCCAGGCGTGGACTGGATCTTGGTGCTTTCCGGGTCGGAGGCCTCCAGCTTGAGGAACATGGCCATGCAGTAGCCGCCGAGGCCGAAGAACACGCCCTGGCCCAGGCTCAGCACCCCGCCGTAGCCCCAGCACAGCACCAGGCCGACGGCGACGAAGGCGTAGGTCAGATACTTGCCCACCAGGTTGAGCCTGAACAGGTCCAGCCCGAGCGGCAGCACGATGAAGATCAGCGCCGCCAGCACCGCGAGCGAGGCCAGCCCGCCGCCGCCGCCGAATACGTTGCGATAGATCGCCTTCATGTCGTCGTCCTGTGTGTAGTTGCGGATGGCCGGATCAACGGCGCACCTTGATGGCGAACAGTCCCTGCGGGCGGACCATCAGGAAGATGACGACCGCGCTCAGCGTGAGGACCTTGGCCATGGAGCCGTTCAGGAAGAATTCCAGGTTGGCCTGCGTCTGGGCGATGGCGAAGGCCGAGGCGATGGTGCCGAACAGACTGGCCGCGCCGCCGAACACCACCGTCAGGAAGGTGTCGACGATGTAGAGCGAGCCGGAGGTGGGTCCGGTCGAACCGATGGTGGTGAAGGCCGCGCCCGCGACACCGGCAATGCCGCAGCCGAGGGCGAAGGTCATGCGGTCCACACGCTTGGTGTTGATGCCGACCGCGCCCGCCATCATCCGGTTCTGCACGGTGGAGCGCACCTCCAGCCCCCAGCCGGAGCGGAACAGCAGCAGGAACAGCGTCAGCGTCAGCAGTGCCGTCAGCGCCATGACGAACATGCCGTTGAGCGGAATGTCGACGCCCTCGACCGGCTGCCAGGAGCCCATCAGCCAGTCGGGCAGCGTGGCGCTGACTTCACGTGCACCGAAGGTCGAGCGGAACAACTGCTGCATGCCGAGCGACACGCCCCAGGTCGCCAGCAGCGTGTCGAGCGGTCTTCGGTACAGGTGTCGGATCAGCGCCCACTCCAGCAGGTAGCCGAAGCCGAACGCGAATATGAAGGCCCCGACGATCGCCACCAGGAAGTAGCCGGGCATCAGCGCCGGCGCGTAGGTCTGGGTCAGCGTCGAGAACAGATACGTGGTGTAGGCACCGATGGTCAGGAACTCGCCGTGCGCCATGTTGATGACGCCCATCTGGCCGAAGATGATCGCCAGGCCCAGTGCCATCAGCAGCAGCACGCAGAACAGGGACAATGCGTTGAAGCCCTGCATCGCGAGAATCGGGCCGTACTCCGAGAACCAGGACATCGATGACCTCCGCATATCGGGCGCGGCGGCGCACGCCGGGCCCGGAACCGGACGGGCGGCCCGGAACCGGCGTGCGCGTTCGCACCGGGGAACAACGCTTGACCGCACTGCTGCCGGCCGCGGCGCGCGCGGCCGGTCCTGCGCTTACTGGTAGCCCTTGGGGAAGGGGTCCGGCTCGATCAGCCCCGACTCGTAGAGCACCTTGAACTGGCCGTCCTTCTGGATCTGGCCGATGCGGGTCTTGCTCCACAGGTGATGGTTCTCGTGGACCTTCACGTAGCCTTCCGGCGCCGTTTTCAACTCGATGCCGGGCGAGGCCGCCACCACCTTGTCGACGTCGAAGCTGCCGGCTTTCTCCACCGCGGCTTTCCACAGCCACGGCCCGAGGTAGGCGGCCTGGGTGACGTCGCCGATCACCGACTTCGGGCCGTACTTCTTCTTGAAGGCCTCGACGAACTTCTTGTTGTTCGGGTTATCCAGGCTCTGAAAGTACTTCATCGCCGCGTAGAAGCCTTCTGCGTTCTCGCCGCCGATGCCGAGCAGTTCGTCCTCGGTCACCGAAATGGTGAGCAGCGTCTGCTTTTCCGCGGTGATGCCGGCGGCCTTCAGCTGCTTGTAGAAGGCCACGTTGCTGCCGCCGACGACGATGGCGTAGACGACATCCGGCTTGCGCAGCTTGATCTTGTTGATGAGCGAGCCGAACTGGGTGTGGCCAAGCGGGTAGTACTCCTCGCCCACCACCTTCTTCTTCAGCACGTTCTCGATGTGCTTGCGCGCGATCTTGTTCGAGGTCCGCGGCCAGATGTAGTCGGAGCCGATGAGATAGAAGGTCTCGGCCTTCTTCTCCTGGGCGATCCAGTCCAGCCCGGCAATGATCTGCTGGGTGGCTTCCTGGCCGGTGTAGATCACGTTCTTCGACTGCTCGAGGCCTTCGTAGAACGTCGGGTAGTAAAGCAGGCCGTTCTCTTTTTCGAACACCGGGAGCACCGCCTTGCGCGACGCCGAGGTCCAGCAGCCGAACACCGCGGGCACCTTGTCGTTGACCAGCAGCTTCTTCGCCTTCTCGGCAAAGGTCGGCCAGTCGCTGGCGCCGTCTTCCTGGATGATCTTGATCTTGCGGCCGAGAATGCCGCCCATCGCGTTGATCTGCTCGATCGCCAGCTGTTCGGCCTGGATCGAGCCGGTTTCGCTGATTGCCATGGTGCCGGTGGCCGAGTGCAGCTGGCCGACGATTACTTCCTTGTCGGTGACGGCGAGGCCGGTGGTGTTGACTTTCGACGTCGGCGGCGTGTTGGCATAGCTCAGGCCGGACAGCGACAGCACCGGCAGGGCCGCGATGCCCTGAAGCATGCGGCGGCGGGTCGGTGACGGAATAGCGGGTTTCCTGCGGTCGGACATGCGAGGCTCCTTTGTCTGCGGTTTGGACACTGCGCAGCCCGCCGCCGGTATTTGAAACGCCTTTGGAAAGCTGCCGTTGCGGTGCACAAATTACGCACCCCGCCGGGGGCCGGGAATACGTCGTTTGCCGTACTGCACCGGGAAAGTGCGGCAGCCGTTTTTGTTGGTGCATCGCAGCGCAATAAATCGCTTCGCAACCACGTCGCAGCAGCTGGCGGCGGAGGTTTTTTCTCGCGCCGCATCCACGGCTTAACCAACTCGGCCGGAGCCGCGCACTGTGCGCGGCGCGCTTTTTGCGAAACGCGCGAGTCGGGGCCTGACGCGCCCCGCTGTGCCCTCAGGAGCAAACCCCGAACGTGTCGGCCATTCCCAGCCAGCGAATCATCAAGATCCGCCGCGACTACAACACCTGGGTCGCGAACGAGACGTTCGAGGACTACGCGCTGCGCTTTACGCCGCGCTCGTTCCGAAAATGGTCGTCGTTCCGGGTCGCCAACACCGCCTTCGGCGCGGTGTCGTTCCTGGCACTGGAGGCGATCGGCGGCGCGATCGCGCTCAACTACGGCTACACCAATGCGCTGTGGGCCATCCTGGTCGTCGGGCTGATCGTGTTCCTGACCGGGCTGCCGATCAGCTACTACGCCGCCAAGTACGGGCTGGACATGGACCTGCTCACCCGCGGCGCGGGGTTCGGCTATCTGGGCTCGACGGTCACCTCGCTCATCTACGCCTCGTTCACCTTTATCTTCTTCGCGCTCGAAGCGGCGATCATGGCGCTCGCGCTCGAACTGTACTTCGGCATGCCGCTGTCGGTGGGCTACCTGGTGAGCGCGCTCGTCATCATTCCGCTGGTGATGCACGGGGTCACGCTGCTGAGCCGCCTGCAGCTGTGGACGCAGCCGCTGTGGCTGGTGCTCCTCGTGCTGCCGTTCGTCGCGGTGGCGGTCAAGAATCCGGAGGTCTACCGCCAGTTCACCACCTTCTCGGGGCGTGCCGACGACGGGCAGTTCAACCTGCTGTTGTTTGGCGCGGCGGCGACCGTGGCGTTTTCCCTCATCGCCCAGATCGGCGAGCAGGTCGATTTCCTGCGCTTCCTGCCCGAGCGCAACCGGTCAAACCGCGTCGGCTGGTGGAGCGCGGTGCTGGTGGCCGGGCCTGGATGGATCGTTCCCGGCATGCTGAAGATGGTGGGCGGCGCCTTTCTCGCCTTTCTCGCGCTCCAGCACGAGATCCCGATCGAGCGCGCGGTCGAGCCGACGCAGATGTACCTGGTGGGTTTCCGGTACGTGTTCGAGAACCTCGACTGGGCGCTCGCCGCGACCGCGCTGTTCGTGATCGTGTCGCAGGTCAAAATCAACGTCACCAACGCCTACGCGGGCTCGCTCGCCTGGTCGAATTTCTTTGCGCGGCTCACCCACAGCCATCCGGGCCGGGTCGTGTGGCTGCTGTTCAACGTGCTGATCGCCACCGTACTGATGGTGCTCGGCGTGTTCGAGGCGCTCGAGCATGTGCTGGGCTTGTACTCGAACGTGGCAATCGCGTGGGTCGGCGCGCTGGTGGCCGACCTGGTGGTGAACAAGCCCCTGGGGCTAAGCCCCAGGGGCATCGAGTTCAAGCGCGCGCATCTCTACGACATCAACCCGGTGGGCTTCGGAGCGCTCGCCATCGCTTCGGCCGGCGGCATCCTCGCCTACATCGGCGTGTTCGGCGAAGCGGCGCGCGCGCTTTCGCCATTCATCGCGCTTGCCGTGGCTTTCTGCACGGCGCCGCTGATCGCCACGCTGACCGGCGGCCGCTATTACCTGGCGCGGCGCGAGACGCCGCCGCCGGCGGGCACCCAGTCGCTCACCTGCTCGATCTGCGAAAACCGCTTCGAGACCGAGGACATGGCGCATTGCCCGGCCTATGGCGGGCACATCTGTTCCCTTTGCTGCACGCTGGATGCACGCTGCGCCGACCGCTGCAAGGACAAGTCGCGGCTGTCCGACCAGGTGCTGTCGGCGTTGCAGCGGCTGCTCCCGGTCAACGTGGCGCAGAGGCTCAACAGCCGCATCGGCCTGTACCTGGTGGTGCTGGCGTCGGTCACTACCCTGCTCGGCGCGGTGCTGGGCCTTGTCTATCTGCAGGAATCGATCGGTGCCGCCGCGATATCGCCGGAGGCGGTGGAGCAGCTGCAGGTCGCGTTCGTGAAGATTTTCGCGGTGCTGGTGCTGATCGCGGCGGTCGCCGCCTGGTGGATCGTGCTCGCGCACGAAAGCCGCGCGGTGGCGCAGGAAGAGTCAAGCCGCCAGACGCAGCTGCTCACGCGCGAGATCGAAGCACACCGGCGCACCGACGAGCAGCTTCAGCGCGCCAAGGAAAGCGCCGAGGCGGCGAGCCTCGCCAAGAGCCGCTTCGTCACCGGCATGAGCCACGAGCTGCGCACGCCGCTGAACGGCATCCTCGGCTACGCGCAGATTCTCCAGAAAGACGAAACCATGCCGCCGCACCGGCGGCAGGCGGTATCGGTCATCCGCCGCAGCGGCGAGCACCTGCTCAGCCTGATCGACGGACTGCTCGACATTGCCCGCATCGAGGCCGGCCGGCTGCGCCTGGGCCGCAGCGAACTGCGCCTCACCGAGTTTCTCGAACAGATCGTCGACATGTTCCGGCTGCAGGCCGAGAACAAGGGCCTCGCCTTTCGCTTCGAAGTGGAAGGTCGGCTGCCGGAAGTGGTGCATGCCGACCCCAAGCGGCTGCGCCAGATTCTGATGAACCTGGTCGGTAATGCGGTCAAGTTCACCGAAACCGGCACCGTCAGTCTTCGCGTTGCCTATCGCCGCGAGCTGGCCTACTTCGACATCGAGGACACCGGCGCAGGCATTCCGGCGCAGGACCTGGAGCGCATCTTTCTGCCGTTCGAGCGGGGCGAACATGAGGCGCGCAATTTCGAAGGCGGCACCGGCCTTGGGCTGACCATCACCAAGCTGCTGACCGAGCTGATGGGCGGCGACATCTCGGTGACAAGTACGCCGGGTCGCGGCAGCGTGTTCTCGGTACGGCTGTATCTGCCCGAAGCAGTCGCCAGCGCCGCGCCGGCGGCACCTCACCGCGACGTGTCCGGTTACCTCGGACCGGTCAAGACGGTGCTGATCACCGACGACCAGGTGGCCGAGCGCCAGTTCCTGGCAACGCTGCTGCTGCCGCTCGGATTTCGCGTGATCGAGGCCTCCAATGGCGCCGAGTGCCTGCGTGCCGCGCGCCTGCACAAGCCGGATGCGGTGCTGCTCGACATCGCCATGCCCGGCATCGACGGCTGGGAGACCTGCCGGCGGCTGCGCGACGAGCGCCAATATGCCGGCGCGGTCATCATGGTTTCGGCCAATGCGTTCGACAACACCCCGGCCCTGCGCGAGATGGGCCGCTGCGACGACTTCGTGGTGAAACCGGTGCTGGAAGCCGAGCTGCTGGACAAGCTGCAGCGGCACATGGCCCTGGAGTGGACCTACCGCGATGCGAGCGACCAACAGGGAGGCAACACGCCCGCAGCGGGCGGCCTGGCCCTGCCGCCGGCGCAATTGCTCGCCGAGCTGCATCGCATGGCCGAGATCGGTTACGTCAAGGGCCTTCAGCGCAAGCTGGCCGAGATCGAAGCGGCGATGCCCGACCATGCGCCGTTCGTGAACGCCTTGCGCGCACGGCTCGAGCATTTCCAGCTCGAGGACTTCAAGCGCATGCTGAATCTTCCCGATGATGCCGCCGCCGACCGGGCCTGACCTTGGCGTGGTGCTGCTGGTCGACGACGCGCCGTCGAACCTCGCGATGCTGTCGGACGCGCTCGACGAGGCCGGCTACATGGTGCTGGTCGCCACCGACGGGCGCGGCGCGCTCGAGCGCATTCCGCGCATCGCGCCGGACGTGATCCTGCTCGACGCGGTGATGCCGGGGCTGGACGGCTTCGAGACCTGCCGGCGGATCAAGGCGCATCCCGCCGGCCGCGACATCCCGGTGATTTTCATGACCGGGCTCACCGATACCGAGCATGTGGTGCGCGGCTTCGAGGCGGGCGGCATCGATTATGTGACCAAGCCGATTCGCCCGGACGAGGTGGTCGCGCGGGGGGCAGCGCATGTACGTACTGCGCGGCATGGGCGGCATGCCCGCACCGC
>CALJLA010000026.1 GCA_937983055.1 uncultured Pseudomonadota bacterium | reverse complement strand
AGCGGTCCCTGACGATCGAACAGGTAGGTGCCGCCGAGCTGGTAGTACTCGATATCGAGATCGAGCGGCGGCGAGCCGGTTGCCGCGCTGCGCCTGAGCCCGGTCGACTGGCGCGAGTACAGCAGTTCCAGCTCGGTGTTGGCTTCCCACGCGATGTCGACGGCGACGCCCCAGGCGGCCGACGCGTCGATGTCGAGCTCGTCCTGCGACAGGCGGTCGCGAAAGCTGCCGCCGGCACGCGCGCCGCCGAAGGGAATCACCTCCACGCGCTCGCCGCGGGCGAGCGTTTCGGCCGGCGAAGCCAGCACGGCGGCCAGCGCCAGCGCGGCGATCAATCCGCCCCTGGCACGGCGCCGCACGCGCGTCACTCGGCGGGCTCCCGGTCGAACTGGATGTCCTTGGGTTTTTCGAACAACCGGGTGTCGAGCGGCAGCCCGGTCTGGTAATCCTCGTAGTTGAGCACGTAAACGGGCTTGTCGTTGACGAACAGCTCGAGGCGCTTCGGAATATCGTTGCGCCCGACGAAGAGCGCCACCCGCTCGTTGTCGCGCCCGGCCTCGAGGCGGGTGACCTTGCCCAGCACCGGGTGCTGTACCTGGGTCTCGGTGGCGCCGGCGCGGCGCATCGCCTCGACTTCGCAGCCGTACTCCAGCCCGCGGGCAAATGCCGTCGACACCGCGCCATCGCCGAACAGCCGCGCGCGGAAATTGTAGGTGGGACCCGCGTCGCGCACATACTGGCCGCGGCCGACGGCGAGATTGCTGTTCCACAGATGCGGTTAGTCGACGACGATAAGCAGCTTGAGATTGGGCGCCGGATTGAAGCCTTCCTCGACCCGGCCGTAGCGGGTGCCCTGGCGGTAGACGGTTTTCGGCGCGCGCGCAAAGGGGTCCATCGAGGCGCCGGGAATCTCCGCCGTGGTGATGATCTTGACCATCTTGGCCGGAGCGCATACCGCGGCGTCGTCGGCCGCGCCTGGTGCGGCCACGGCAAGCAGCAGCGCGATCGCGCCGGATTGCAAAAGGATGTTTTTCATCGGGCTCTCTGTTCAGGAATCAAGTTGACGGCCGATCATCGCGCCGGGTCGAGCGCGCGCCGGCGCCAGTCGGTCAACGCTGCAACCACGCCCCCGGCATACAGCCACGCGCCAAGCACGAACGGCGGCAGGGATGCGCCGGGGCCATGCTGAAGCAGCTGCCAGCCGGCGTACCCGAGCAGCAGGTGGCTGACCCCGATCGCCGCATGGGCGGCAACCCCGAGGGGTCCAGGCCGCCGGCCGGCGGCGGCGATGGCCAGCGCCTCGAAGCGCGACTGGAATACGCTCAGCTTGTCCACCGTGAGCATCAGCACCGCCAGCACGACCGCGCCGGCGACATAAGGGGCCAGCGACGGCGCAAACCAAGACACCGGCAGCACCACCAGGTAACGGCCGGCGACGAAAAGCGCGGTCAGCACCAGCACGCCGACGGCAATGAATACATTAATGCGAGCAAGCATGGCAACCCATCCATGGTTCTGCGGACGACGCGCGGCCGACGGGGACCGCGCGGGCACGCAGTCTATCGCATGCCGGGGCCGCGGCCGGCGGAGTTACCATCGCGCGTCGACCCACACCGGCAGATGGTCCGACGCCTGCCGCGCAGTGCGGCTGCGGTCGCATCCGCCACGCGGTCGGCCATCGTGCCCCCGCAGCAGGATGCGGTCGAGCGCGAGCAGCGGCAGCCGGGCGGGGAAGCTGGCGGGCGCGTGGTCCACTGAAAAGTGCCGGCTGAGCCGGCGCAGCGCATTGCACCAGGGCCACCATTCGTTGACGTCGGCCAGCAGCGCGGTGCGCGGCAGCGGCGCGCGCTCGAGCCGGGCGAGCAGCCGCTCGGCCTGCGTGCGGCGCTCCGCGGCACGCAGGCCAAGATGGGTGGCGAACACCCGCAGCGGTTGCGCCGCATCGCCCAGCCGGGCATCGATCAGCCCGCGCGGTTCGCAGCCGGCAACGCTCAGGTCCACGCGCTCGACCCGCTGCACCGGCAGGCGGGTGAGCAGCGCATTGCCATAGTCGGCGTCGCGGCGCTTCATGGTCGGGCCGGCGACCGCCGTGCATCCGGTCTGGTCGGCGAGAAAGGCCAGCACGTCCTCGCCGCCGAACCGAGTGGATTCGACCTCCTGCAATGCCACCACGTCGGCATCCAGCGCACGCAGCACGTTCACGACCCGATGCGGGTCGAACCGCGCGTCGCTGCCCACGCAGCCATGAATGTTGTAGGTGGCCAGCCGCACCGCGTCAGCGCCCGCCGTGGGATGAACCACCCTCGCTCAGCGGCGATACCGACAGGCGCCGCAGCCAGCTTCGCAGCGCCCAGCCCGCCGCGAGGATGAAGGCAAGCACGCCGGCGACGATGGCGAGTTCTTCCAGGCTGGGCCGGCGAATGGCGTCGGCGACGCTGTCGACGAACACGGCAATAGCCACGGTGCCGGGCGCGAGGCCGATGGCATTGCCGATGGCGAAATCGCGCAGCCGGATGTGTGAAGCGCCGGCGACCAGGTTGACGATGGTGAACGGCGCAACCGGCAGCATGCGCACCGCCACCACTGCCAGCACCCCGCGACGCGCCAGCCGGCTGCTCAGCGCATTGAGGCGCTTGCCGGCGAAACGCCGAACCAGGTCGCGGCCGAGATGCTGGCCGATCAGATAACCGGCGAGTGCGCCCAGGCAGGCGCCGATCCAGGCATACAGGCCGCCGGCCCATGGGCCGAACACCAGCACCGAGGCGACGATCATCAGCGTCAGCGGTACCACTGCGAGACTGCCGACGATGAATCCGCCGACCACCACGACGGGGGTAAACGGCGAGTCGGCGGCCGCGCGCGCCAGCGCTTCCAGGGTGTCGACCTCCAGCCATTGCGCGAGCGGGGTCCAGCGCCATGCCGCGGCCAGGGCGAGCGCCGCGAGCAGCACGACGATGGCGGTGGTCATCGAGCTGCGCGCCGGTTCGATGTCTTCCTCGTCGATGAACTCGCGCGCCAGTTCCTCCGCCACGATCGGCTTTTCCGGGTCGATCATCGCGGAGTCGGGCACCAGCCGGTCAATGTCCTCGGCGAGGTGCGGCTCGAGCCGGCGCAGCCCGCGCTCGCGCACGTTGAGCGCGTCGACCGCTTGCGCCAGCCGGCCTTCGCGCGCGAGCGTCGAAGCGAATGTCTCCGGCGTGCAATCGAGATGCTCGGCCAGCAGACGGTCGCGGCAGCGGGCGATGGCGCCGCGCGTTGCCGCATCGTCGCCCGCGATCGCAAGATCGCATTCCGAATCGAGTCCCATCGAACGATTGCTGAGGTTGGCCGAACCCACCCGCAGCAGGCGGTCGTCGACGATCAGCAGCTTGGAGTGCACCGATATGCAGTGCTCGCCGAGCTCCGGCGTCTCCGGATAGACAACGCGCAGGCGGCCGTGCAAGTCGGCCGCGCGCAGTGCCTTGAGCACGCGCGCGCGAAGCACGTCCATCGTCATCTGCTCGAGCCAGCCGCCGGTCTCGCGCGGCAGCAGCACCACCACGTCGGGACCCGCGGCCTCGCGCAGCCGCTCGCCCAGCGCCGCGACCACGCGATGCGAGGTGAGATACTGGTTTTCGATGTAGATGCCGTCGCGCGCCGCGGCGATGGCGTCGAGGTAGAGTCGCTCGACTTCCCGCACCTCGTCGCGCCCTTCGTAACGCGGCAGGGTGCGGGCGATGGCGACATCGACCTGCTCGAACTCCGGTGTCAAATCCTGTGGCCAGGGCGAGTGCTGCGCGAGCCGATCCACGGCATCGACGCGCCTGCCGGTGGCCAGGCGCCAGCGCTCGCGTGCCAGCTCGCCGAGCGCGGCTGCCACATCGCCTTCCACTGCCATCTGCACGTCGTGATAGGGGCGGTAGGGGTTGCCGTCGGCATCGATCCGATCGGGACAATCGGCGGCGTGGGCTGGGGTGTCCCACCGGCATTTCGACAGATCCATGCCGCCGCAGAAAGCCACCTGGTCGTCGACCACGACCAGCTTCTGGTGCTGCGACCCGCCGAACGGATGCCGGTCGTCGAGGTGAAAGCGCATGCGCCGGTGGCTGGCCCAGTTCAGTCGGAACACCGGCATCCAGTCGCGTTCCAGCGCATAAATCATTGCGAAGTCCCACGACAGGATGCGCACTTCAAGTTCGGTCCGCCGCTCAAGCACCGCGTCGAGGAACTCGCCGAGGCGGTCAGGCAGGCCGTCGTCGACAGGCCCGCGCACCAGGCGCAGGCGGCTGTCGATATCCCAGCCGAGGATGAACACCGAGCGCCGCGCGCGGGAAATCGCAGCGCGAACCGTGCGGTAGTAGCACTCGCCGTCGACCAGCATGGCGGCGCGGCTCGCACGCTCGATGCGCCAGCAGTTGCGTCCGGCTTGAAGGACAGGCGTGGTGGTCATCAGAAACGTCGCAGGAAGGCCGGCACGGCATCACGGCCGGCTACTGACATGACAATGTCGACGGCGGTGGGTTCCAGCCTTCGCGCAGTTGCCTCAAACGATGAACGGCAGCGTCGCGACCAGTGTCGCCAGCAGCAGCGGCACCGGTGAGGCGCGACGGGTGAGCCAGGCGATGGCGGCCGCCAGCGCCAGCACCGGTATCGACCAGAGCAGCGCGGTGAGCGTCAGCGCGCCGGCCAGCGCCAGAAACAGGGCAATGCCTGCGTCGCGCAGGCCGAATGCCTCGGCGTTGACCGCGACCCTGCAGAAATATGCCCATAACACCATCGTGCCGGTGACCGCCGGCACCCATCGCAGGTTGATCTGCGACACAGCCCTAGCCGGCACCAATGCGTACGCTGCGGATGGCGAATCCAGGCGAGACGCAGATGCCCACACCGACTGGGGCCGTACCGGTGCCGGCATATCCGGTCTCGCTCCATACGCGGGCGGCTTCGCCAGCAGCGAGGCGGAACGAGAAGGCGCCGCCGGCAATCTGCGCGCCGAGATCGGCAGTGGAGGAGGCGACGTCGGCGGCTTCGCCGCTGCAGTCGGCGCTGGCGAAGAGCTGCACCCGCCCGCGTGCCGCTGGCGCGGCCACCGGTGCCGCAGGGCAGGCGCCCGATTCCGCGAGCACCGGCGCATTGCAGACCAGGCTGCATTTCATCGATGCCATCATGTTGTTGCGCTCGTCGATGGTGACGGCCTCGGCGCCGGGGCAGGGGCAGCAGAAATCGCGCGCGCCGGCGGCCGCGGGCAGCAGCAAAAGAGCAGATATCGCCAATAGGCCTGCCTCAAGGGCGGCGCGCCGGCGGCGCACAGGCTGAAGCGGTTTGTTCATCTCTGATCCCCCCGTTCATGAGTGTTCTCGCCGCCGGACGCAACCGCGGCGGCCCGATCTTCTGTGAAGTCGCTGTTTGCGCGCAACCATCATGCGCCGAAATCTCCGGGCGCGCAGCAGACGATTACGCCCGTAGCGCGCCTCAGGCGTCTGCGAGCCGAATCAGTCGCTTGCCGAGATTCTCGCCGCGGTATAAGCCGGCGATGGCGCCGGGCGCCTGATCGATGCCATCGAGAATGTCCTCGCGGTAATGGATGCGGCCTTCGCGCACCCAGCCGGCGAGATTGGCCAGCGCTTCGTCATAACGTGCGGCATAGTCGAGTACGACGAAGCCCTGCATGCGGGCGCGGCGAACCAGGAGCGTACGTTCGACGCGCGGGCCCTGTGGTGGCGGTTCCCAGCTGGCGACCGATGCGGTGCCGCAGATGACAACGCGTGCGCCAACGGCGAGCTGCTGCATCACCGCGTCGGATATCGGGCCGGCGGTGTTGTCGAAGTACACATCGACACCTTTCGGGCAGGCGGAACGCAAGGCGGCGACCAGATCGTCCGACTTGTAGTCGATGGCGGCATCGAATCCGAACGCCTCCCGGCACAGTTGCGTTTTCTGTGGACCGCCGGCGATGCCTACTGCGCGGCAACCCTTGATCTTCGCGAGCTGACCGACGCAGGAACCGACCGCGCCGGCGGCGGTGGAAACGACGACCGTCTCGCCGGCTTTCGGCTGACCCACTTCCAGCAGGCCAAAGTATGCGGTGACGCCGTTCAGGCCAAGCACGCCGAGCGCGGTGGACGGCGGCAGGTCGGTCTCGGTGATCTTGCGCTGGATGGCGCCGGCATCGACGGCGGCGTATTCCTGCCACCCGAACCAGCCGGTGATCCAGTCGCCGGGTCGATAGTCTGGATGACGCGAGGTTTGTACTGTGCCGGCGGCAAGCGAGCGCATGACCGACCCAATGGGCACCGGTTCAGAGTAGTTGGCCGCGGCGTTGACCCAGCCGCGCATCGCCGGCTCCACCGAAAGCCACTGGTTGCGCACCAGCACCTGGCCTTCGGCCGGTTGCGGCAGCGGCGACTTGACGATGTCGAAATGCTCGGCCTGCGGAATGCCGACCGGTCGCGATTTCAACAGCACCTGGCGATTGCTGGGCATGATGTCCTTTCGTTGATGGGTATGTGGCGGCGAACCTCGAAGCCGAAACTTACACCGCGAGCCGCTCCACGGCGACCAGAGGCGGTTGATGCAGGTCCCGGGAATGTCCACAATGCCGGCGTCGTGTCGCACCGGCCTGGAGTCTCGCCGCCATGATCATTCGCCACATCTTCCGGAGTTGCTGGCTGTTTGCCGGTCTGCTGATCATGGCGCAGCCTCCGGCGCAGGCAG
This sequence comes from uncultured Pseudomonadota bacterium, assembly GCA_937983055.1. Taxonomy (GTDB): domain Bacteria; phylum Pseudomonadota; class Gammaproteobacteria; order Burkholderiales; family Eutrophovitaceae; genus CALJLA01. Next base: position 2,350 of record CALJLA010000026.1, on the reverse strand, counting down.
ATCCTGCGGTACCGGGTCGGGATAATTTCGGACGCTGCCTGGCGGTGGACCCCTACTGCAATCTGTCGCAACTCAGCGAGATTGAGCGCCGGCAGGTATTCGAGGCGGCGCATCGGCAGCATCTCGAGGCCTGCCTTGCCGGCCGCCGCTGCAATCCTGCGCGGCTTGACGAACGCGATCGCGTGCAGGTCGCGCAGGCGCTTGCCCGGCTGAACTTCGAGGTTTGCCTGCGCGGCGAGGGCGGCTGCCGGCTGGCGGCGCTCGCCGCCGGGCGGCGGACCGAGATCGAGCGTGCGCTGCAGGCGCGAAACCTCGAGTATTGCCTGAGCGGGCTGACCGCCTGCGATCCCGGCAGACTCACCGCCGAACAACAGGTAGCGGTGCGCTCAAGCTACCTCGAGCGCAACTTCATCGTCTGCCTGCAGGGCTTCCAGGAGTTCACCGGCTGCCGCCTCGATGACCTCACCGACGCTCAGCGCCAGCAGGTGGAGGGGCGCATGCGGGAGGCCAACCTGTATGTCTGCACCCATGCGCTGCTCGGCTGCAATGACGCCCTGCTCACCCCGGAGCAGCGGGCGCGGCTGCGAGCCGCCGGTCGGCAGTAGCGGGGCTTTACACGCCGAAGGCGTCGCGCAGCAGGTGGCCCACCAGGTAAGCGAGGCTCGCGGCCGAGCCGCCGGTAAGCAGGGTCGACAGGCCGGCGCGCAGCGGCGGGCGTCCCAGGAACAGGCTCTTCAGCGAGCCGATCGCGAAGAACACCACCGCTGCGGTCGCCACGCTGGCATAGAGTTGCAGCGGCATGCCGAGCGACGCAATCAGCAGCGGCAGCAGCGGCAGCATGCCGATCACGACAAAGGCGGCGAACGTCACCAGGGCGGATCGCAACGGATTGGGGTGTTCGCGTTGCAGCCCATGTTCTTCGGTGATCATGGTGTCGACCCAGAGCCGCCGGTCGCTGGTGATGGTGTCGACGATATGCTCGAGCGCTTCGCCGGCGAAACCCTTCTGCGCAAAGATCTGGCGAATTTCCTCCCGCTCGCCTTCCGGCACCTGGTCAATGTGGTGTTCTTCGTCGCGCCGGGTCGCATCGACGAACTCGGCGTGCGCCTTGATCGACTCGTAGTTGCTTACCGCCATGCTCAGACCGTCGGCAAGCAGGTTGGCGAAACCCAGCACCAGCGCAACCTGCGGCGCAAAGCCGGCGCCGACCGAGCCGGTGACGATAGCGAAGGTGGTGATGCAGCCATCGATGCCGCCCAGCACCGCATCCGACACGGACTGGGGACTGCGGCTGTTTTGCAGGCGCTCGGCGACGGCGTCCGGACGGTGCTCGCGGATGAGCGTCTCGCGGCTGGGGCGGGCCATGATGCGCGGCGGTGAGGATGGACGCAGGCATTATGCAGCAGGGCGCGCAATGCCATGGGCTGCCGCTACACTACGCGCACCGTGCAACTCGAACATTTCTTCTCGGAAGGCGGACCGCTCGGGCGGGTGATTCCCGGCTACCGGCTGCGTCCGCAGCAGCTGGAGATGGCCCAGGCGGTGCGGGCCGCAATAGAGCAGGCCTCGGTGCTGATCGCTGAGGCGGGCACCGGCACCGGCAAGACCTTTGCCTACCTCGCGCCGGCACTCACCGAAGGTGGCAAGGTCATCATCTCCACCGGCACCAAGACCCTGCAGGACCAATTGTTCACGCGCGACATTCCCACGGTGCGCAAGGCGTTGCAGGCGCCGGTGACCGTCGCCCTGCTCAAGGGGCGGGCGAACTACGTTTGCCACTATCACCTGGAGCGTGCCAAACATGAAGGGCGCTTCGCTTCGCGCGACGAGGTCGTGTACCTGGCGCGCATCGAGAGCTACGCGCGCACCAGCGCGAGCGGCGACCGCAGCGCCTGCCCTGACGTGCCCGAGGATGCGGGCATCTGGCCGCTGGTGACCTCGACGCGGGAGAACTGCCTTGGATCGGAGTGCCCGCACCATGAAAAATGCTTCGTTCTTGAGGCGCGCCGCCAGGCTATGGAGGCGGACGTGGTGGTGGTCAACCACCACCTGTTCTTTGCCGACGTGGTGCTTCGCGACGAAGGCGTGGCGGAATTGCTTCCGGCGTGCAACACCGTGATCTTCGACGAGGCGCACCAGCTGCCCGACACGGCCAGCCTGTTCTTCGGCGAGAGCGTGTCGACCAACCAGCTGCTGGAGCTGGCGCGCGACCGGGGGCGCCGATGAGCGGCGCCGACGCGATCGCGGCGGCGCTCCGGCACGTCGTCCAGGGGCGCGACCTGACGGAGGACGCGATGGCGGCCGCGCTGGGCGCCATTGAGCACGACGGGGTAATGCCCGATGTGCGTTC
>CALJLA010000025.1 GCA_937983055.1 uncultured Pseudomonadota bacterium | reverse complement strand
GTGCTGGGCGCCTTTGCTGAGCCTACCCCCGCAGCCGGCCGGCCGGTTTGTTCGAGTTGACGGCGGCGGCTTCGGGTACCACGGCGATGGTTAGGGTGTGGGTTACGCGACGACGGCCTTCGTGGTGCCGCGGAACTCGACGACGTTGCCGCCGAAGATGTGGCGCAGCTTCCAGGTGAGCTTGTCGTGCGTGAACATCGAGCCCACGGTCGGGTTGTCCTGCACGAAGAGCTGCGGCTCTTCATTGCCGTCGAGGAAACCGATCTCAATGAAGGGAATGTCCATCGGGTCGGCGACCGTCGCCCAGTCGTTCGCGTCGGTCCAGTACCACACCGGAATGATCGTGAGCGAGAGCGACTGCACGAACGTCTTGTCGTTGTTCGTGTTGCGGTTGAACAGGTTGACCGAGGTCTCTTCCAGATCCACCGGCACCACCAGGAACTTCGGCCCGATGCCCAGGCGTTCGGCCGAATCCTTCTCGGTCTGCTTGAGCATCAACTGCCGGTGCGCGGCGAGGCTGGTCGCATCCAGCGCCGCCGTCTGCAGGTTGCCGTGCGAGGCGTGGTAGAGCGCCACCGAGTCGTAGATCGTCGGGTTGGTGCGGATGAAGTCGAACACGAACTTCGCCAGCGTGCGCTTGCTGGCGCGCGCGAGCTTCATCGGGATGCGGGCGACCACGCCGACGTCGTCGTTCTTGATCTGCTCCAGCGTGATGTCCTCGGTGCCGCCGCGCTTCGCGACCGCGTAGGTCGCTTTCTCGTCGGTGGGGCTGGTGAGCGCACCATACGGCGCGCCCTGGTTCACGATCGGCATGTCGCCATAGCCGCCGAGGCGCGTGCGCTCGTTGGTGCGGAAGTCGGAGACCGGCACCACGCTCACGATCGGGCGCCAGATGTCGTACTCGGGGGAGGGCAGCCGGTACTCGCGGATCATCGCGCGGTGGATGGCGTTGCCCAGCACGTTGGCCAGCGCCGCGGCGTCCAGCGATTCGCGGAAGGCCACCTGAGCGATGCCCACCGATTCGGCGAAGCGGGAGCGGTTGACGTCTTCGATGCGGCCGGTGACGCGCTTGTCGCCGGTGATCTCGATGTCGCACTCCTTGAAGCTCTGCGCCGACTTGTGGTCCTTGTGCGCGCGATCGAAGAAGGCATCGAGCATGTCGTCGATCTTCTTCTTGCGGTCTTCAACCCGCGCCTCGGAATCGAACGGCACGTTCACGTGGCCCGACTCGGTGAACTTGGCGAGGTATTCGCGCTCGGCCTTGACCAGCGCTTCGGCGGCCGGCGCGATCTGCGCGGCCTCGGTAAAACGGCTCGCCTCGAACTGGGCCGAGAGCCGCGCCACCGCATGCGCCGGCAGCCCGCAGCCGAGAATCACCTGGCGTGCCGCGATGCGCGCCTCGACCATGCGCAGGTCCTCCGCGGTGACTTGGCCCGCCCCGGCCTGGCCTTTTCCTTCCTGGCCAGGTCCGGGGGTCGGGTGCTGCTCGCTCGGGGGGGTATCGGTTTCGGCGATCGCTTCGCGGTAGGCGGCGAGGAGCTGCTCATCGCTCAACTTCTCGACGTCGCCCACCTTGGCGGCGGTCTTCTTGGCCGCTTTGACGGCGGCGATCATCTGTTCGCGGAACATATCGGACGACTCCTTTTCTTCAACTGACTCGACGAGGCGGACGAATTCCCCGCCCGCCGAGGGATCGACGATGACGTCGACGCTTGACACCTTGGTGATGGATTTGGCCTGGCGAACCTTTCGGCCCTCGCGCATGACGGTGGCAGCCGTGCCGCCCGCGTCGATGGAAAGCCCGGCGAGATCCTTCTTGCCCCGCTTCCAGGCATCGACCAGCAGGGTTCGCAACTTGTCGGCCGCGGCGGAAAGGTTCAACCGTGCGGTGATGCGGCCGGCGTCCGCGGCGCCGCCTTCGACGAACTTGGCATCCGAGAGCCAGCCGACGATCTTCTCGACGTCCTTGCCTTCGCCGCGGGTGTGCACCACGTCGGCCTTGCAGAAAACACGGGCGCCCTCGAACAGCGGTGCCGCCTCGCGCAGCACTGTGTCCGGGTAGAACACGCCGTTCGCCGACAGGCCGGCACGGATCACGATCACGTCCCACATCGTGCCGGCGTCGTCGACGCTTTCCACGAAACAGGTGGCGGCCTCTCGAAGTGACACGGGCACGAACTGCTCGATCACTTCGACAGGATGCCCAAGCTGCACCTTGTTGCTTTCGTCGATGGTCCAGGTGTGCTGCCAGTAGCGCCCGCCATTCTCGACGATGACGCGGTCGGTGAAGATCTTGGTGACGTAGGCGTCGACGTAGTTCTCAGGTTTGACGTTGAGCCGCGCGCGCCAGGCATCCGACACCGCCTGGCTGATCAGCCGCATGAGCTGGTGAAACTCGGCGGAAGCCGCCTCGCGAAGGCGGATCGCTTCCGCCCCCGCCACGCCCTCCGCCGGTACCGCGGCCGCGAGTTTCAAGGGCTACTTGCCCTCTTTCATGTGGGTGAGCTTCTCGCCCGAGGTGGTGACGACGACCACCTTGTCCTCGTACTCGGCGAAGCTCATCACTTCGTCGGCCTTGATCCGCTGCGGCACGCCGACGATGTTGCCTTCCTTGTCGGTGACCGGCTTGCCGGCGTCATCGAGCTTCGCGACCATGCGGTGCACGAGTTTTGCCGCCTCGGCAGCGGTGAGTTTCGTTTCTACGACTTTGCCCATCGTTGGGTGCGCTCCGTGGTGAGTGGATGGAAGAGCCCGGTCGGCTAGCCCGGCGGAAGGTAACGAGCGCCTCCGGGGCGGGGTTCAAAACTGCGTCAGTAAGTGGGTGATTGAGTGATTCAGCGATTGAGTGATTCAGTCACCCGCGCCGAGCGCTCAATCACCGAATCACTCGCGGTCCGCGCGCCGCGCCCTGGCGGCGAAAGCGGCTTTCACCGGATTGCGCGCAAGTTCGGAGGCCGGCAGTTCGCGCTCGGTGAATGGCACGGTGCGGCGGAACGATTCCCACGATTCCATGAACGGCAGCGACTCGCAGCCGCAGTTGATGGTCTCGGCGAGCGGCGCCTTCGGGTCACGCGGGTAATAGATCTCGATCACCGCGCCGGTGCGCGGATCGATCACCTCGAAGGCCTCGTCAATCTCGCGCACCTGGCCGTCGATCGCGTCGTGTTGCGGGCGCGAGTGCACCTTGCCGCTGCGACGCCAGAGTTTCTTGAGTCCCGGCACCTGCGCCTGCGCGGCTTCGAGGCGCTGCTGCGTGGCTGCCGAGAACGCGCGGCCGACCTCGGTGCGCACGATGGTAATCGCCCGCTGGCGCGAATCCTTGCCCAGGATTTTCTCGACCTTGCCGATCGCTTCCGATGGGGACTGCACGCCGAGGATCACCAGGCCCAGCTCGGTGTTGATCTTGTCGATCGCGGCGGTGGCGAGGCCCTTGATGCGGTCGGTCATGAACTGCTGCATGGCGGTGAGCGTGCGCGGGTCGATGCCGGTGGCCACCCCCGCGCCGCCCAGGCCCGCGGCGGTCAAGGGTGCAGCCACGAGCTGCTCGCCGGCGGCCCAGGCCTGCGCCGCGCCCGCGGTACCGGCGCGGCCCGCCACGCGCTCGAACTCGGCCAGGCGCTGCGCGATTTGCGCCTGCAGCTGCGGCAGCCGCCACTGCTGGTAATCCGAGGGCGCGTTCGCCAGCGTTTCGCGGATGCGCGCCTGCGCGAGTTTCAGCAGCCGCACGATCTCGGCCGCCGTGTCGCGGTGGATCGCGGTGCGCTTCTTCAGCACCTCGCGCCTTGCACGCTCGAAAAGCCGCTTGCGCTCGCTGTCGGTCACGGGTGGTGGGAGAGATTGACTACGTCGTAGGTGTACTCGTCGTTCACCTCGTCGCCGGCGCCGCCGTACTCGGCATGCACGGTGACGCGGCGCGTCTCGCGGTTGTTCGCCACCACCTGGATGGCGTTGTCGGCCGGCGTCAGCGTGATCTCGATCGAGCTGGCCGGGGTGAGCGCCGTGCTGGCCCGAATGGCCGCCCCGGTGGTGAGGCAGTCCACGCGGTAGCTCACCGCGGTGGGCACGGCGGCCGCGCCGTTCTTGTCCTTGAACACCACCGTGAGGTAGCTGGTGGTGCGCTCTTTAACGTCGGGCATCGAAGGCTCCCGTTCAGTCCAGTGTGAAGGTGATGCTGCGCGCGCGGAACCCGAACTCTGCCAGCCGCTTCGCGAGCGCGAACTCGATCACTGCGATGCGCGCCGGCAGCGGCGCGCCCGCCAGCGTGATCGGCAGGGCGACGTCGATCTCCGTCGCGAGCCCAACCCCGCGCGCCTTCGCGCGGGCGATCGCGATCGCGAGGTCCGCTTCGAGCGCCGCGCCGAGCGCGCGCGCCTTCGCCCGGCCGATGACCTGGGCGGCGTCGGTTTCCACGGCGGCGGCGATGGCGCGGGCCTTCGCGCGCGAGAGCGCGATCGCGGTGTCGGTCTCGAACGCGGTGTTCACGGCGATGACCTTCGCGCCGCTCGAGGTGATGGTGAGCGCGGTGTCGGTTTCCAGCGCGAGGCCGATCGCAGCCGCCTTGGACCGGCCGAGCGCGATCGCGGCATCGGTCTCGGCGGCAAACGACAGCGCGCGCGTCTTCGCCCGAGAGAGTGCGATCGCGCTGTCGGCTTCCAGCGCGAAGCCCAGCGCCCTCGCTTTCGCGCGGGAGAGCGCGATCGCGCTGTCCGTTTCCGCGGCGGTTGCCAGGCTCAACTGCTTCACCCGCCCGAGCGCGATCGCCGAGTCGGACTCCAGCGCCGCCGAGATTGCCCTGAACTTCGCCCGCCCGAGGGTGAGCGCGGTGTCGGTCTCGGTGGCAATGCCGATAAGACCGCCAAGGGCGCCGCCGCCAATCTCTGTAATCGAAAAATCATCCCACCTTGCACCATCTGGACCGGAGTTCCAGTGCGCCGCCAGGCCGTGCAGCGTCGCGGTGCTGTGGGCGGTGTCAGTGATGCCAGTAACAACATTGGAACCGTTCTTCCTGACGACCCATTTACTCGAAGAGTCCGCTTCGAGTTCCATCGTGTCGTTTGCCGCGTAAGCGACAGTCGTGTTGGAGAGCGTGGTGTACGAACCTGACACCCGTTTTTGCAGCACGAGGCGGTTATCGCCCGCCCTGTGGATGACTCGCCAGAAGTTCGATGCATCCACAAGCCTTGCAACCAGACCCTGTTCGGCGTTCGGCGAATTGTTAAGAACTGCCAACGTGCCCTTGACAGTGACATTCGCAACGCTCGATTCCAGGGCGGCGCAAGCCTGCTGCGCATCTACGGCGGCGTGTCTGGCCCGGTTGCCGTTGACTCCCCATCCTGTCGGGCCGTACTCAACCCAGCTCGACCCGCTATCGGACGGCGTGCCTAAAGTGCTGGAGTCTGTCCGGTTGAAATTGTCAGCGCGGTTTGTCATGCGATGGAAATTCCGTCGCCTGACGGGTCAACGCCCCTGTTCAGATGCCTGATAATCCCCCTGAGGACTTGCCACCACGTTGTTTGCAGCGTGACTTGAGAGGTATCTATCCCGAACGCGGTGAGCCGGTTGTTCAACTGGTTCCTGCGGTTGGCAGGAATGTCGGCGACCCCTTTGGCCTGGCGATAGGCTCTCATCTCCGCCCAGGTTCCTATCGTGTCGGGCAGATCTACCCCGAACAACCTTTCAAGCGTCGCGTCGGCGTCGGCAAGCTCCCAACTTGCAGCCCGTGAGATAACGAGACTCCAGCTAAACAGCGGCGTCCCGTCCGGGTTGCTCGGGATAATGGCGGTGCAGCTACTGACGTCCATGAGCTTGGCGCGGTAGGGATTGTCAGGCTGGCCATTGCCGACCAGAGGCGATAGATAAACTCTGATCGGCATGTCATCTCCAGCATTTCAGGAAGCAGCGCAGCCGGTCCCTCAGCGAACGCGGAAATTGGCAGGCGGCGCAGTTCGGGCGAAAGGGATGTATTTGTCCCCCTCATTCGAGTACTCGCCCTTCACATCGTCCGGGTTGCTGGCCACCACGCGATAGCAGTGCGTTTTCCCTTCCACCGTTGCGCTGTCGGTGTAGGTCAGCGTCGCCGACGGAACAGTCGCGATCTCCGTCCATTGAATCGCCGGGTCGCCGCACACACCGACCTTGCGCTCGATGTGATACGTCTTGGCGGTGCCCACCGGCGGCGGGTCCCAGGTCAGCACGGCGGTCTCCGTTGCGAGCGCAACGCCGACGGCGAACCAGGCGAGCACCGCGAGCGCGAGCGCTGGCACAAGGTAACGGGTGAAGCGGTTTTGAGCGGTCGATCTCATCGTCGGTTGGCTCCGGTAAGGGTTGAGCGGCGTGCCGCGAGCAGGACGCGCGATAGAAGTTCGCCACCTGCGCCGTGATGTCCGAGCCGTCCGGCGTCACCGCGAAATCGTGCAGGGTGAGCGGCACGATGTTCGAGTCGGTGCCGCCGGTCGAATCGGGGTCGTAAGCGAAGATCAGGTCGGTCCAGTTGGTGCCGGCGGCGACCGCGGTCCAGGTCTGGTCGGCCACGTCCAGGTCGACGCGATCGTTGGTGTCGTCGGGCGCGAAGGCGACCAGGTCCGAATCGCTCAGCACCTTGCGGGCGTAGCCGCTGTTGGTCGCCTCGGCGGCGCCGCCGCCGCCCGGCAGGCTGGCGGCGAGCGTGTCGAAGTCACGAAACGCGGCATCGGTGGTGCTGCCAGCCGCGATCGCCACTATGACCAGCACCGCGTTGGCCGGGTCGTTGATGTCCACGCGGTTGTAAAGTTCCGCCGCGCGCCCCTTGGCAATGTTGTAGACGAGATCAGCCATTTGCGTTCACCTCCCCTTTGCGGGGGAACGAGACCGCGCGCTTCGGCCCCCTGTTTTTCCATTTCTTGTGCTGCGCTGCCTCGAGCACACATTCGTAACCGTTGAGCCTCCGGTAGCCGGCCGGGTTGTTCGCATCCGGCGATTTCTTGCCCGCGTGAGCGCCGACGACGTGGGCACGGGCGTCAACCTGGCTGGCAGCGCCCGCGCCGCAATGGCAGCAGTAAAACCCCGGCGTTCGCACGATGCGGTAGACGAGATCTTCCGGGTGCACGTGCAGCACGATCTTGCCCGCGCCGATCGAGAGCCAGCCCTCCTTGATCGCGCCCGCGACGAAGTGGTCGCTGAAGTTCTGTTCGGGCGTGGTGCCGGTGTGGCCGATCGAGACGTAGTCGAGCGGCGGCGGGTTGGTGCAGTTGCCGTCCTTGTCGACTTTCTTCTCCCAGCCGGGCGGAATTTTGTAAAAGCGTTTCAGTAACATCGTTCACCTCGTCATCGCTCGAATGCCGGCAGCGCCGGCGGGTTGATCACAGTTCGGTGAGCAGCTCCTCGTCGTCGCGCGCGATCGCTTCCATGAAGCGACGGAAGGCGGCCGCGTCGCGCGCCGCGCGCTCGGCTGCCGCGGCCTGCGCGAGCGCGTCGTTTGCGGCAGGCAGCGCGACGGTGTCGGCCGGCGTGGCCGAAGTTGCATCCACAAAGTGCAGATTGGGCTCAACCGGCAGCGGTGCGGGCGCCGCGCGCTCCACCGTGCCGGCCACGCGCGCGAACAGGCCCGCGCCGCCGATGGTGAGTCCGCCGATGGCAAACGCGTGCCGCTCTCGGCGCAGCTTGAGCGGCAGGCGCGGGCGCGGCGCATGGCCGGCGGCCTCGGGCTGGGCGGCGAAGCGCTCGAAGGCGCCGGTACCGGCAAGCTCGATGCCGCCGGCGCCCGACCACTCGCGAAGCGCCGAGCCGCCGACGGTCTCGAACGCGCCGCTGCCGCCGAAGAGCACGCCGCCGGAGGCGACCAGGTCGCGCACGCGCTCGAACGCGCCCGCGCCGGAGAGCTGCGCGCCGCCGGCGGCGACCAGCACGCGCACGCGCTCCCAGGCGCCGCTGCCGCCGAACGACAGCCCGCCGCTGCCGGCAAGGGTGCGCGTGTGTTCCCACGCGCCGCTGCCGGAGATTTGCACCCCGCCCGAGGCGACCAGGTCGCGCACGCGGGCGAACGTGCCGGCGCCCGCGAGCTGCACGCCCCCCGAGGCCGATATCGCGCGCTGGCGATTGAACGCGCCGGCGCCGGCGAGCTGCAGCCCGCCGCTGCCCGCCCATTCGCGGCTGACCGCCGAGGCAGCGGCAAGCAGCGTCTCGTCGAACCAGCCGGCTGGCTGCGCGGTGGTGTCGTACCAGGCGACGGGGACTGCGGTTTTATCGAACCAGCCTTGCATCGCGTCAGTTCAGCAGGTTGTCGGAGGTGATGTTGCCGGCCTGGAATGTCCACACACCGGAGGCGCCGGGGTTCACAGACAGGCCGAGAAAAAGCCCCGCGGCCGTCAGGTCGAAGGTGGCCGAGGTGCCGGAAAGAATCTGTTCCTGGGCGGCGTTGGCAAGTCCGGTGGTGGTGAGCCGGTGGCAGAACAGCATCGAGCTGGCGATCACGCCGGTCGCGCTCACGTTTCGCACGGTGACGAGCAGCTCCGCCCAGCCGTCGTCGGCCGCGGCGGTTTGCGCCAGCAGCGTGTGCGTCACACGCGCGGTGTCCGACACCGACCCGTTGGTGCCCACGCGCACGTTGAAGATCGGCGTCGCCGTACCCGCGGCGGTCTTGCTCATCTTCAGCTTGAACTTGAAGAAGCTGCCTGCTTTGATCCGCCCGGAGATCGGCACCCGCAGTTCCGTCAAGTAGGTATCGGTGGCGTTGGCGACCGTGTCGGAGGTGAGCGCCGCCTGCACGGCATCCACGGCGTTCGAGGTGTGCGCCCAGCCGAAGCCTTCCATGTACAGCAGCTCTTCGCCGGGCAGCAGCGTCGCCTTGCGCAGCTCGTAGTCGGTGCCGTTCTGGTCGACCACCACCGTCACCCCCACCGGCGAGGCGCCCTTGTTGCGCACCGTCATGAACTTGACGTTTCGGAACGTGCTCGAACCCGGCGCGCCGACGATATCGGTGGTCGTCGCGGTGGAGATGGCGGTGTTTTGCCGGCCGGGCGTGACGTTGCCGCTTGCCAGATCGACATAGGACGCGTGCACGTCCACCGCCACCGCCGCGTCGGTGACGAGCTGGAGCTTGTCGGTGGTGGCCGCGAGGTTGATCACAGGTAGCCGAGCGCCTCGCCGAGCTTTTTCGCCGGCCGGCTTTTCTCCGGGATCTCCTTCAACTTCGCGAGCCGCGCGGAGGCGAAGAACTCTTCCGCCGGCGGTGTGAGCGCGGCTTCGGTGGTGCGGTCATCCCGCACCACGTGAAACTGCACTCTGGTGAAGTCCTGGCCGGTCAAGCGCCCGGCGGCGTCGCGCACCTCGACGAAGGGCGCGAGCAGGATGCCGCGCTTCTTCTGCCACACGACCCACATGCCGGGCCGGATCAGTCTGCCGCCGAGAAACATCGCGCGCTCCTTAATCGAAGGTGATCTGCGGCGTGTACTTGTACGCGTCGCCGCTGTTGTTGATGGCAAAGGCGCCGGAGGGGTCGCGCTCGGCGAGCGCGATGCGCCCGCTGGTCACCCGCGTCATGTAGATGCCGTAGACCGACTGCGCGGCGCCGCCGGCGTTTCGGGTGAAGGTCTGCTGCGCGAAGCTCGCCTGCGAGGGCGCGCCTTCGGCGACCGACCAGGAGGCGCCTGCCAGCGTAGCCGACGCGTAGCCAGGAAAATCGGCTTCGGTGTAGGTGGCGGCGGTGTCGGTCTCGCTCGGGGTGATGTCGTTCTTGTACACGCGCAGCACCAGGTTCTGCGGCGCGGCCTTGTTCACGAAGTACTCGGCGGCATCGCCCTCGCCGTTATTGGGCACGACGATCATGTGTCTTCCTCGTAGTGGTGGGTGTCGCGCTTGGCACGAATGCGCCCGTGCTCGTCGCGCGCGGTCACTTCGGTGTCGGTGGCGGTGGGCGCGGGCACACGATTTTGAATAGTGAGCGCAATCGCGCCCTCGGCGATGGTGACCTGCGGGGGCGCCTGCGCCTCGCGCAGCGGCGCGCGGGCGAGTTCGAGGGCGAGCGAGCCCATGCGATCGCGAAGTTCCGCGAAGCCGCGCTCGACTGCCTCGCGCACGGGTTCGCCCTCGCCGGGTGCGGGCGCGGGCGGCTTACCGTCGCCCGGTTCGCCGCCCTCGTCCGGCAGGTCCCGGAACGTGTCGTCATCGCGGCGCGCGGCCCATTCGGCCTGGGCGTTCTTCAGTTCCTCGGCGGCGTCGAACTCGACGCCAAGGCGCCCGGCGATGGTCTGGATGATGGCAAGCCCGGTCTCTTTCGTGAGCAGCCCTTCGTTGATGTCGACAACCACCGAGGCGGAAACCTGCTGCAGCGCCGCGGCGTACTTGGTGGTGTCGCGCGCCTGGATCTCCGGAAACTCGACCGACACCGCAAACTCCGCGGCGGCGAGATCCGGCTCGCCTTTTCTGTTGGCGAGCGAGCGCTTGCGGATCACATAGCGCGCGACGAACTTGAGGATGTAGCCCCAGGTGCGCTGGCGCTGCGTGAGGACCTTGACGGTGGCCTCGGACATTTCCGAGCCGACCGCGCGGTTCGCGTCCTGGCTGCCGCCGTACCAGATGGTCGGGATGGTCGCGCCGCCGAGGATGTGGTTGCGGAAGAGCTTCGCGGCCTCGGCCGTGTCGGCGCCGGAGAGCGACGGCGCCTCGGCCTTCCATTCCTCCGAATCGTTGTGCACGCGCACCGAGTTCGGTTTCGGCGTGGTGATCTGGCCGGCGCGCGCTTTGACCTGCTCGGGCGTGGCGCCCTTCAGGGTCACGTCCCAGATGAAGCTGCGCAGCGCCAGCGCCCGGTCGGCCTCGCCGAACATGAACTGCTCGTAGGTATCGAGCCAGTCGGCCTGCGCCAGCAGGTCGGAGCGCCCGCGCGAGCCGTTGGAAAGATCGTTGATGGTGAAGTAGAAGCACTCGCCGTCGGTGAAGGTTTCGCGAATGGCGCGCGTGCGGGCGGTGAAGACTTCGTCCTCGGCGCCGTTGACGATCACCTTGTAGCGGCGGGCAAGGCCCTTGCGGTCCTTCACGGTGACGATGCCGATCGCCTGCTCGATGTTGTCTGGGTCTTTCACCACGGTGGCGATCTGCGCCGGGTCGAGGTAGCCCAGGCGCACGTGGCCGCTCATCTCGTTGACGAAGGTCGGCCAGCACTGCTCGCCGTAGATCGCAAGCTCCCGCACCTTTTTCGGCAGCTTCAGGTCCATCTCGTTGATCGGGTCGTCCCAGAAGCGGTCGAGCCATTCCTGCGCCTCTTCGTCCGGCACCTTGAGGGCCACACCCTCGCCGAGGATGTAGGCGAGCGGCAGCTCGATCAGCCGGTTCGCGAGCAGGTTCGCTTCCCACAGGTACAGCGCCGTTTTCTGCATGCGCGCCTGCGTCATGGGCGACAAGTCGCGCTGCGTGTCGCCGGACAGCGGGCGCCAGTCGTCCTCGTCGGCGTCGATGGTGACGCCCACCGCCTCGCGGAAGGCCGCCGGCGCGGTGCCCTTCAGGGCGGGCGCCAGCCAGGCCGCCAGCCGGGTTTTCAGCCAGCCGGCGGATTCGGGTTGAGCGTTGGGCTTGGGCATCGTCAGGAAGCCGGGTTATAAACTTTATAAAGCCGGTCAAATGGCTCGGGAGGGGTTACCCACGCACCCGCGCCTTGCGCGGCTTGCAGGGCTTTGTAGAGGGCCGCGGCGATTTCCAGCATTTCGGCGTCGGTGCCGGTGCTCACGCCACCCTCCCGAACATCGTCACGCGCGGGCGCCCGCGCGCCGCGTCTGGCGCGAATCGTTCAATCGGCGGATCGATGGTTTCGCCGGCCGGCGGCTCGCCCTCCTGGAGGGTCGCGGCCCAGGCCATGAGGTAGGCGATCGCGGCATCGCCGTGGCGGTAGCCGCCGTCCGAGCCCTTGTCGCGCCCGGCGTCCATCGTCGGGTAGCCGTTTTTCAGGATCACGCGCCGGTGGTCGGCGATCACGTCCTCGCCGCGCGGCAGCTCGATCGACTGATCTTCGAGCGCGGCCTTGTACTGCGGGAAGTGCGTGGCGTACCAGGTGGGCGTTGCCATCACGCACTCCACCCGCGCCGGGCCGTGCGCCTGCAGGGCCTCTTCGGCGTGGGCCTGGCCGTTGCCGCGCGCGTCGAACTTGGCGTGGTGGAAGTGCGGCAGCGCCTCGATGATCGCGTCGCGGATCAGCCCCTGCACGTCGAACGGAATGCGCCGCAGCTCCACGTGCAGCACGGTGCGCCAGCGCCCGCCGCCCTGGTCGGCCAGCACCGCGACGACCGAGAGGTCGCCGTCGCGCCCGAAGTCCTGCCCGTAGACGTGGCGGCGATTCAGGTCCAGGTTCTCGAGCACGGGCTTGAGCACGTCCGCGATCCACAGGCGGGCTTCTTCCAGGCGCCGGTCGGAGAGCACCCATTCCGGCGGCTTGGCATAGCGCAGCACGGCAATGCCGTCGCGCTGGCAGCGCTCGACGATACTGCGCGGCAGATAAACGCCCGAGCCCGCCTTCGGGATGCACAGCAGTTCCTCGTTGGCGTCTTCGCCGTACTGCTCGAACATCCAGGCGCGCCAGTCGGCGCGCGTTGCAAACGTGCGGAAGACACCCTTCTCGTCGCGGAAACCGAAGGCTTTGCCGCGCGCTTCGTAGATGAGCCGCACCCGCTCGTAGAGCCCCGCGTCGAGCGCATCGTCGAAGGTGGTCGAATGCAGGCTGTAGGGAAACTTGCCGGCGCGGATGTCCTTCACCAACAGGTTGAAGGGATTGTCCTCGCCGTTGTGCGAGGAGATCACCGCCACGCGACCGCCCCACACCAGCATCGCGAGCGCGGCCTTGAGCAGCCCGGCGAGATCGTCGTGAAACGCCGCCTCGTCGATGGTGACCTTGCCCTGCTTGCCGCGGATCGAGCGCGGGCGCGACGAGAGCGCGAGGATCTTGTGCCCGCTCGCGAAGTCGATGCGGAAGGCCTTGATGTCGGTCTTCTCGTCCTGGTAGACGGTTTCCTGGATCTCGCCGGCGGCGCGGTTGAACGCCCGCGCCCACATCGCGCAGTCGTCGATGTATTCGCGCGCCATGTCCTCCGAGTAGCCGATATAGAGCGCGTCCTGCCCTTCCGCCCCGGCGGCTTCGAGCACCGAGTCGGAGGCATCGCCCCACGAGGCGCCGATGCGCCGGCTCTTTTCCCACACCTTGACCGGCGCGTGGTCCGCAGCCCAGCGCTGCTGGTAGCCGAGCAGTACCTCTGGCGCGGCGGGCGCCTGCAAAACGGGCGGCGCCGCCCGTTTTGCAGTTTTCGCTGGCTGTTGCTGCTTTGCCATCAGCGCAACACCGCCGGCTCGGCGAGGCACAGCCTGGACGGCAGGCGCACCTGGTGGCGCACGCCCTGTCGATTGAGCCACTCGGCCTGCAGGCGGTAGGCCTCGGCCTCGCGCGCGTGCGCGGCCGCGCAGTCGGGCATGTGCCCGAAGCGGCCGGTTACGTCCTGCACGTGGTGCACCAGCTCGTGATAGAGCAGTGAGTCGGCGAACGCCCGCCCGAGCGGACGGTCCGCGCGCAGCATCACCACATTTCGCCGGTACATCGCCACGCAGTGCCCGCACAGCCGCGCCATGTCTTCGACCGACAGGATCTCCACCGCCGGCAGATCCGCCACGCGGTAGCCGACGGTGGCGATCGCGGCCTCGTCGAGCAGCCGCGAGACGAACGCCGGATCGAGGTGCAGCGGCAGCTGCCCATCGGCGCGCGCGGGCGCGAACGGCAGCCACAGGGGCGCGGCCAGCACGGCCACGCACAGCAGCCGCACGAGTGCGTCGCCCGCGGCGAGCACGGCCCTCACGCGCCGCGCTCCATGCAGCGGCGGATCACGCACCGGCGCAGCGGCTCATCGGTCTTGAGCAAGGCCTCGACCTTGCGGGCGATGTCCTGCTGGTGGCCGTTGCGGTAGTGCTCGGCGCGAAACTCGGTGTTGACGAAGTCCTTCGCCATCTCTTCGGCGACGTCGCCGGCCGCCTCGCACCAGAGCTTCTGGCTGGAGGCGGCGTGCGCAAAACCGGCGGCGATCGACAGGCAAGCAACAAGCGCGATGCGTTTCATCGGTTCACCTCAGGCGGAAATGCCGAGAATCTCCCGGCGGATCTGGTCGATGCCGGCGGCGGAGAGCCCGCCGCGCTTGGCGATCTTCGCGGCGGCCTCGGCGGCCGCCTCGATTTTGGCGCGCACCTCCATCTCCCATTTCTTCTGGTTGACAGAGGCGCGCGAGAGCTTGGCGATGTTCGCGGCGACCGCGCTCATCACCTTCATGCGCTTGATCGGGTCGGTCTCGTCGTCGACTTCGCGAAGCCGCACGATCAGGTCGAAGATGTCGGTCTGCACCATGCTCATCACCGCCGCCGAGCGCAGGTCGGCATCGTCGGGCGCGGCCTGGGCGATGGCGTTGGCGGCGTCGGTGCTGGCCTTGATCGCCTCCAGCCGGCGCGACAGCCGCGCGCCGTAGCGGTGCAGGGAAGACTTGCCGAGCTTGTGGCCGAGTTCGGCGAGTTCGGCTTCCAGTTGCTCGTAGCCGGCGAAGTTCTTTTCCACCAGCACGCGGTCGAGCCAGGCGCGCACGGCGGCGGGAAGCTGCTCGACCTTTGAGCGCGCGGGCATCAGTAGCCCGCCACCTTGCGAAACGCTGCCATCTGAAAGGCGAGGATGATCGCAACGGCTAGCACGCCCAGGCCGAGCGCGCCAAGGGCGGACACGGCGAACCACGATTCCGCCATGTGGGCCGCGCCGACCACCGACAGGCCGAGCAGCAATCCGCCCAAGGAAACGAAGATCCAGGCGGCCACGCGCTCAGTCATGCCAGTACTTCTTGGGCCGCGCGATGCCCGGTTGCAGCGGCGTGGTGTACTCGACGAGATCCACGCCGTCGCGCGTGATCTCGGCCGACCAGGGCGCGGCTTCGTTCCGGGCCAGTGTCAGCAGCCCGCGGTCTTCGAGGTAGTCGAGTTCGCGGCGCAGATCGCGCGCGGAGACCTGCAGCGGAATACCCTGCAGGGTGGAAAGGATCAGCGGCTCGGCCACCGGGTGCGGGCGCCCGGCGTTCACGCACACCAGGATGTACCAGCGCGCGGTCTCGCGCAGAATTCGCTCTTCATCCACCGATCGCCCTCCCGGCCTGCGCGCGCTCGAGCACCAGGTCGAGCCGCGCGTTCATCGCATCGAGCTTTGCATCGAGAATCGTGTCGCGGCGGATCGCGTCTTCGCGGCGCACGTACTGGATCGGCAGGTCGGCCTTGAAGATCAGAAAGTCGCGCTCCAGCACGCGCTGGTGCTCCTCGAACTTGCTGAAGCGCTCCGACCACTGCGCGGCGCCCTCCGCGCGCGCGGTTGCCTGCGCGGCGAAGCGCTCATCGAGGCGCAGCTCCAACTGGCGCACCACCCCTTTCACCAGCGCCCAGGCGCCGCCGACCAGCAGGCCCACCACGGTGAGAATCGTTCCGATCAGCTCCAGCGTCATCTGCGAAACCGCTCCCGCTCTTCCTGACAATCCACGCATGTGGCAACGCCGGGGATCGCCCGGCGTCGCTTGGCGGGAATCGGCTCGCCGCAATCGGTGCAGCGTTTCGCCGAATCGCCCGCCGGCAGCTTTTGCGCCTGCCACCGCAAGGCCTCGTCGCGGAAGCGCTGTTCGGCCTCCGCGGCAAGGTCGAAGATGTCGCTCAAGGCGCGATGCTTCGCGCCAGATCCGCTGCCGCGTCCTGCGCGAGCAGCTCGTCGCGCCTGTGCTTCTGGTCCATCGCGAACGCGCGCGCCTGCGCCAGCTCGGCATCCGTCACGTCGCGGCCCTCGGCCTGCGCGCGCGAAAGCAGCTCAGCCTGCGCCTGCGCGAAGCGCTGGTAGTTGTTGGCCGCGATCTGAAAGCCGATGCCGGCCCTGATCGCCGTATTGAGCAGCTCCAGCACCTTGAGCGCGTTCGAGTTCATTCAACTTCTCCTGGATGAGGGGCTGCAGCCGGATGAGCATGTCGGTTGCCCGCTGCAGCCAGGTCTTTGCGTTTGCCTCGTCGCCGATCGCGAGAAGCTCTCCGGCCATCGCGAGCTTGGATTCGACGTGGTCGAGTTCCACCGCCCACTTGCGAAACGTGCCGGCATCGATCACGCGGGCACGGCGCAGGTCGGTGATGGCGGCGTTCGCGTTGCCGTGCGCGAGCCACGCCGAGGCGAGCGCCTGCTTGGGCGTTTGCGGCGTGACCGGGCCCGGCGTGTTCGTCGCGCACCCGGTGAGCGCAATCACCAGCGCGAGCCCCAGCAACGCCGCCAGCATGTTGGCGGTGCCGTCGATCGAGGGCGGTCTTGCGGGCGGATCGAGCGGCGCGCCGCCGAGCACGCGCGTGGTCGCCTTCACGCGAAACCACGCGCCGAGCAGGATGCCCACGCCTGCGATCACCAGGTTGAGCCAGCCCGGCGATTCCGTTGCGATCGCGTCGGTCAATTGCGCCTCGGTCACGTTAAGTTCGGCCAGCGCCGCGCCGAAGTCGATGCCCGCCGCGGCCGAGACGATCGACACGAATGCGATCGCGAGCGAAACGAGGGTGCGCTTTCCGCTGAGAGTCATCGGGGGGTCTCCTTGAAGATGTGCTCGGGCGCGGGCTTCATCTCGCGCGCAAGCCAGCCGGCCACATCGAAGCCGGGGCAGGTTTTCAGCCACTCCCACGGCTCGACCAGGCCGTCGGCGTTCTGGTCCGGCGAGAGGTCGCGGTGGCCGGTGACGCGCGCCTTCGGGTACAGACGCTGGAGCCCGCCGATGTTCGCGGCGAGCCGCTCCCACTGAACGGGCGTGAAGCGGTCGGTGCCGACGAGGCACACGCCGATCGAGCTGCGGTTGTTGCCCACCACGTGCGCGCCCACCTCGTCCAGGTGACGCCCGGTCGCGATCGCGCCGTTCGTGTAGAGCACAAAGTGGTAGCCGATCGAGCCGAGATCCGGGTTCTGGCGTCGGCGAAACGCCTCCGCGCGCTGGAAGCCGCGCGCGCGGTGCCAGCCGTCTATCTCATTGACGGTGACCGCCCGCCCGTTGGGGCTGGCGGAACAATGGATGACGATGAGGTCGACAGGACGCACGCCGCGAGGCTAGGCGGCGTGCGGGAAGCGAAGTTCAAAACTGCGTCAGAAAGCGGGTGGTTCTACCAGGCGCCGTCGATCGGTGCGTTGCGGAGACGAAACACCTTGGCCTCGCCTCGCTCGTTCTGAGCCACGAACGGACACCGGTCGAGCATCGAGGTGGTAGTGCCGTCGAAGGAGCGCGGCGCCAGCCATCGCAAAGAAAATGCAGGCATGTGCGGTCGACGCACCGTCTTCTTCAAGAACCGAAAAGATGACTCGCCAGATGCGCTCATAGTCCGGTAGCGGCAAAAGGAGGCGTTGCCGGACGCTCACCTGGCGCGAAACTCCCAAGGTGCCCGCGGATTGAGTTCACCCCACAGCCCCGCCCGCGCGCGCCGCGCATCGGTCTGCAGGTCGAAGAGTTCCACCTCGCGGGCGTAGCGCCAGTACACCCACGCATGCCCGGTGCGAATCTGCTCGGCGTTGGCGTCGACGCCGTCGCAGTGCAGGCGCACGAGCGTTCGGCCATATCTATCCGTATCGACCGGCGCGATCGCGGCGGGTCTCCCGAGGCACAGCCGCGCGAGCGCGGCGCGCGATTCGAGGCCGAAGGGCTGGCGCTTTTCCGGCGCGTCGATCTGCTCGAGCCGCGCCGTGATGCGCTGGCCGTTGTAGAGCAGCTTGACCGTGTCGCCGTCGGTGACCTCGACGACCTGGACGCGGATCAAATGTTTAGTCGCCGAAACATTTGCCGGGCGGGCGGGCGGATCCAAATGTTTCGACGTCGAAACATTTGGCGGCGTGGCGCAGGCGACGAGCAGCGCCGCCAGCAGCGCGAACGCGCCGCGCAACGCTACTCCAAAAACGCGGCGCGCACGACGCGCCACTCTTTACCCGGTTGAACGCGGCAGGTGTAGTGGCCGCGGATCATTGCGCCGAAGCTGTTCTGCGAGTCCACGTGACCGGCGACGATCCAGTCGCCCGCTTCGCTCTT
Organism: uncultured Pseudomonadota bacterium; assembly: GCA_937983055.1. Lineage (GTDB taxonomy): Bacteria > Pseudomonadota > Gammaproteobacteria > Burkholderiales > Eutrophovitaceae > CALJLA01. Next base: position 44,007 of record CALJLA010000025.1, on the reverse strand, counting down.
GCCCGCGCGGGTGTCGAAGGCGCCGGAGAATTTCGCGGTCGATGGCGCCTTGAGCTGCGCTTCAAGGGCGCGTTCGCACAGTCCGCGCGCTTTGGCCGCTTCCAGTGTGGCCTGCGTCGCGTCGCGATCTATAGGCGACTGATTCACCAAAGCAACCAGGAATGCGATTCCCCACAGGACAACGAACCCGGCAATGAGTTTTTTACCCCAACCCCAGCGGTAGATTTTGACCCCGCAATGCGGGCAGGTCGTCGCCTTGGTCGATATCTCCTTGCCGCATTCCTTGCAGTTTTCGAGTGCCATCGCCCGAATCTCCTCAGAACTTGCGCGCCGCCCAGACCACCCGGCCGATGAGCTGCGCCTCGTCGCCGTGTTCAAGCGCAACCGAGTTTAGCTCAAAGGACCCGTAGCCGGGGTTATCGGAGCTGACCTTGACCATGCCGCCGGGCATGCGCTGCAGCTTTTTAACCAGCAGCGTGTCGTCCATGCGCAGCACGTAAATGCCTTCCTGGCGAATGGCGCGGTCGGCGCGGTTGACCATGATCACGTCGCCGTCTGAAAGGGTCGGTTCCATCGAATCCCCTGCCACGTAGATCAGGCTCAGCCCGCGCTCCGGCACGCCGAGCTGGCGCTGGATCCAGTCGCGGCGAAACGCCAGCGCTTCCTTGGCGGGCTGATCCTCGATGAATGCACCGAAGCCGGCCGCCGCCCGCACGTCGTAGAGCGGGACCTGGACAAGCGCGTCGGCGGCGCTGGAGTAACGGCCTTCCGCCTCCCGTGCTGACAACGGCGGTGTCGACGAGCCGGTCGTTATCACGCCTCGTTTCCCCGTGAGTACGAAGGTCAGATCGATATCGCGCGCCGCAGCCACGTCCACGATTTTCTCGAGGGGGATTGATCCGGCCTTTTTCCGGTTTGCGTAGGCCGAGGTCGACATCCCCAACAAGCGGCACAAGGCAGCGTCGTTCGCCAGGTTCAGGGAGCCCTTCAGGCGCTCCATCACTGAATCGAAAGAGAACTCACTCTCCATGAGCTTCCGCTTGACAAGTTTTCATTGCATGAGCACTATGTTCATAAGTTAAAAGCATTACGCTTATGGAAGGTGAGCGCATGCACCCAGCCGACATCAAGGCCTCCCTTATTAAGGCGGGCTTCAGCCTTACCAAGCTCGCCGAAACCGAGGGCGTTAGCCAGCCCTTGGTGACTCAGGTCATCTACGGCCGCAGCAACAGCAAAAGAATCGCCGCAGCGATCTCTCGAATCACGGGCCAGCCCCTGCACCGGCTCTGGCCCAGCCAGTACCACGACGAAGCCGCCAAGGCGCGCACCCGCGCCGCCTAGCGATTGTACCTATCGAAAGACCCTTTCCCTCGCGCCTCGCCCATGCCCCGCCAGACCAACGAAGAAAAGCTGACCGAGCAGATCAAGTTGCTGCTGACCGACACCATGCTGCGCGAGCTGCAGGACCTGGCCCTGGTGCACGACCGCTCGGTGAGCGAGTACATCCGCCACGTGCTGGGCCTGCACATATTTGGGCACGGGCGGATGGTACGCGGCCCGCGCAAGCCCTCAAGGGACTGACGGTCCCGATTCAGGACCCAAAAAAATGTCCTCCTCCTTTAAGGAAGTTATCGCCCGGGTGAAGGGCGCCCTCGCGATCAAGAGCGATGCGGCGCTGGCGCGGGCGCTGGGGCTTGAGCCGACCACCTTCTACGAGCGCAAGAAGCGCGGCTCGCTCCCCTTTGAAGCGCTGTGCGGCCTGGCACAAGCGCGCGGCCTCGACCTCAACTATCTGCTGCTCGGGCGCCCGAGCGCGCCGGCCATCCCGAGCACCGACGAAGACCTCGCCACCATCCGCCGCTACTGCGAGATGGTGGCCTTCGCCATCTCGCGCCTGGAGGCGCAGCGGCGAGACGCCCAGCACCCCGACCCGTTTCAGGCGATGCAGCACCTGCACGTCGCCCGCCCTTTCGGCGCACTCGACGGCATCCCCGACATGGGGGGGCACGGTGTCTGAAAAGACCTACTCCAACGCCGCGCAGGAGCGCGGCTACGCCGTGCTGATGGCCCTGGCCGGGCACGAGTTCGCCGGCATCGCGCCCGGCGAGATCGCCAAGGCGATCGGCGCCTCGCCCCCCAACGTGACGCGCGACCTGCGGGTGCTGGCGAAGGCGGGCCTCGCGCAGCAAAACCCGGAGACCGGCGGCTGGTATCTCGGCCCGCGCATCGTGCAGATCGCGAGCCGCTTTCAGGTGAACCTCGACCGCGCGCGCCGGCGCGTGGACGAACTCCAGCAACGCTACACGAGGGACCCGTCATGAGCGCGCGCAAGCCCGTCACCATCGAGCACCGCGATACCAACCTGCCGCAGGTACAGCAGGACGTGGCCGCGTCGGAAAAAGATGCCGCGCGCCTGGCGCGCATCGTGGAACGCTACGGCGAGGGCATGCCCTTCGACCGCGCCCGCGCCGAAGCAGAGGCACGCTTCTATATGGGGCAGTCCGCCGAGGCGATGCTGGAGGCCGGCAAGCGGCTGGTGCTGCTCAAGGAGCATCTGCCGCACGGCGATTTCCTTGAGTCGCTGGAGCGCATCGGGCTTGAGCAGCGTATCGCGCGGCACATGATGCGGGCCGCGGTCAAGTTCCTCGGCCCAAATCGGAAAACGTTTTCCGATTTGGGCAAGGCCAAGCTCTACGAGCTGGCCTTCCTCGACGACGATCAGCTCGAAGAGCTGGCGGACGGCGGCACGGTGGCCGACCTGCACCTGGACAAGATTCGGCGCATGTCGGTGCGCGAGCTGCAGGCAACCCTCGCCAAGGAGCGCGAGGAGTACCGGAAAGAGCGCGAAGTTCACGAGCGCCTGATCGAGGGCAAGAACCGCAAGCTCGACGAACTCGACGCGAAGCTCACCCGGCGCGAAACCGCCGCGCCCTCGGCCCGCTACCAGGCGCTGGTCGACGAGCTGTGGCAGGCGGTCGCGGAGGTGGGCGGGCCGCTGCTGAAGCTGGAGCAGGTGTACACGGCGATCGGCGAGATCGAGGCGACCGACAACATCCCCGAATCGCTCGACCTCGCGCGCGGCCAGACGCTCGCGTTTCTGGTGCAGGCGCTGATCGACATGCAGGCGCGGCACCTGATCAGCGCCGATCTCAACGCACGGGTCAACCCTCCGTGGCAGAAAGCCGCCTGAGCCAAGGCCAAACGCGAAAAGAACAACAACAAGGAGCGCGCCGATGCACACCGCCGACATGGGAACCCTGGACTACATCCGCACCCTCGCCGCGAAGCTCGACGCCGCGCCGCACGGAGAGCGTGGGCGCCTGGTGGGCGAGGCGGCCGGAACCCTGTCGCTTTCCACGGCCGAGGTGTACCGGCGCCTCAAGGCTGCCGGCTGGACGAGCGGGCGCAAGCCGCGCGCCGATCGCGGCGCCACCGCGCTCTCCGACGCCGAACTGATGACGGTGGCGAACATCATGCGCGAATCCACACGCGCCAACGGCAAGCGGCTGCTCTCGTGCGAAGCGGCGCTCGAAATCGCCACCGCCAACGCGCTCGTGCGCGACCTCGGCATCACGCCGAACCATGTGATGCGCCTGCTGCGCGATCGCGGCCTGCACCCGGACCAGGTGAACGAGCCCGCACCGCACGTGCAGCTCGCCACCCCGCACCCGAACTACCTGTGGGAGATCGACGCCTCGGTGTGCGTGCTCTATTACCTGGACCGCAAGGGCCTTGCGGTGATGAGCGAGCGCGAGTTCTACAAGAACAAGCCGAGGAACTTCGCGAAGATCGAGCGCGACCGGGTGATCCGTTACGTGGCGACCGACCACTATTCGGGCGCCTTCTACGTGGAGTACTTCCGCGGAGCGCAAGATACCGAGAACCTGTTCAATTTCGTCCTGAACGCGATCGCAAAGCGCGACCACGCACAGGACCCCTTCCACGGCGTGCCGTTCCACGTGTACGACGACGCCGGCTCGGCGAACGCCTCGCACCTGTTCGACAACTACCTGCAGCGCCTGCAGGTGAAGCACCTCACGCACACGCCGGGCAACCCGCGCGCGAAGGGCCAGGTGGAGGCCACGCAGAACCTGATCGAGCGCGGCTTCGAGGGCCGGCTCGCGTTTGGCCGGCGCGTCGAATCGCTGGAGGAACTCAACGCGCTGGCCTGGCAATGGATGCGCTGGATGAACGGCACGCGCGCCCACACGCGCCACGGCCACACCCGGTACGCGCTATGGCAGACGATTCGCGAAGAGCAGTTGCGCATCGCGCCGGATCGCCAACTCTCGCGCGAGCTGCTGCGCACCAAGCCGGAATGGGCAACGGTCACGCGAAAACTCACCGTGCGCTATTCGGTGCGCGGCTTCGGCCCGAAGGAGTACGCGGTGGCGCATGTGCCGGGGGTACGCGTGGGGGCGAAGCTGGAGGTGTGCGTCAACCCCTACGCCGCGCCCGAGATCAATGTGATCACCCACGATCCGGATGGCGCCGAGCGGCTCTACTCGATCGAGCCGATCGCGCGCAATGCCGCCGGCTTCGACGTTTGCGCCCCGGTGGTGGGCGAGACATTCGCCCGCCAGCCCGATACGGCCACCGACACCGCCCGCAAGGCGATGCTGAAGCAGGCCTACGGCGTCGAAACGCTCAACGAGGCCGAGGCCGCGAAGAAGGCGCGCAAACCTGCCTTCGCTTCGATCAAACCAGGCGGCATGGACCCCTTCGCACATCTCGAAGCGCAGACCGTCGCGAGCTACCTCGCGCGCAAGGGCACGGAACTGCCGATCGAGCGTGCGCGCACCGAAGCGCCGCCAATGACCACCGCCGCCGCCGCCAAGCGGCTGCGCGAGCGCGGCGTGGCGATGAACCCGCAGCGCTACCAGCGCATAGCCGCGGAGTACCCGAACGGCGTGCGCGAGCAGGACCTGGAACACCTCGCGGCGCTGTTCGGCGCGGCGCGCGGACACGTTACCGGCGAAGCCGGCCGTTTGCGGGACGCGCGCCTGGGCGCCGCCAGCGGCGATGGCTCGCTCACCGACGGCACCGACGGCGGCGCCGCTGCGGACACCGGGCAATTCCCGAGGATCGCGCGGGTGAAGTAACGCGATCGGACGTTCCTCAAACCACGGCATGGAGGCACCACGATGAAGCAGCACCACGGCAATTGGTTCGGCATGGGAGGCACTCATGCGATCGCACGCGTTCGTTAGGCACGCACGCTCGCCGATGCCCCTCAAGCTCAAAGGCGTTCTGGTCCGACACCAGATCAAGCAGTCCGAGTGGGCGCGCTCAATCACGCAATTCGACGGCAGCGTGCTCGGCGAATCCGCGGCGACGCTTCTGCTCAACTGGGGGCAATGGCCCAAGCGCACGCCGCGCGACTCGATCGTGCAGCAGACGCAAGCCTTTCTGCGCGGTCACGGCGTGAGACCCGAAGAGATCTCGGAGGCGTTCGAGATCGAGCCCGAGCGCGGCAGCTACTGGAACGCGCAACCCAAACGTCAGCGACAGCTTCGCGCGGTGCCGAGCCAGGCGCCGGCGATCGACCCGGTGGAGGTGGAAATGCTCTCAATGGAAGCGAAGAAGCGCTTCGCGCTCTTCCAGGACCCGTTTCAAAACGACGTGCAGTCGAGCGCCGACGTGTTCCTGGCGCCGGACCAGCTCTACATCCGCGAGGCGATGTACGCCACCGCCAAGCACGGCGGGTTTCTCGCCGTGGTGGGCGAATCTGGCAGCGGCAAGACCACGCTGCGCCGCGACCTGATCGAGCGGACGAAGAACGAGCAGATCACCTACATCCAGCCGCGCACGTTCGACAAGGCGCAGCTCACCGCCAGCCTGATCTGCGACGCGATCGTTGCCGACCTGTCGACGCAGACGCCGCGGCTTCGGCTGGAAGGCAAGGCGCGCCAGGTGGAGCAGATCCTGATCGGGAGCGCGCAGGCCGGCAACGCGCACGCCCTGGTCATCGAAGAGGCGCACGACCTTTCGGTCTCCACGCTCAAGTACCTCAAGCGCTTTTGGGAAATGGAGTACGGCTTCAAGAAGCTGCTCTCCATCATCCTGATCGGGCAGCCGGAACTCAAGGCACGCCTCGATGAGCGCACCAACTACGAGGCGCGCGAGGTGATCCGCCGCTGCGAGATCGCGCAACTGGAGCCGCTGAACGGCCACCTGGAAGAGTACCTGCAGGTCAAGTTCAAGCGGGTGGGCAAGCAGCTCGGCGACGTGTTCGACGCCGACGCCTTTGACGCGATCCGTGCGCGGCTCTCGGTTCGCCGGCGCGGCCCGGCCGGCGAAGAGGTGATGTCGCAGCTCTACCCGCTGGTGGTGAACCGGCTGGTCACCCGCGCGATGAACGAGGCCGCTGAGATCGGCGCACTGAGGGTCAATCGCGAAGTGATCGAGGCGCTCTAGCCGATGACGCCGCTGCAGCGCCACCGCCGCAACAGCACCGCCGCTTTCGCCGCGCTCGCCGTCTGCGCGGTGATTGCGGTGGTGGCGGCGTTCGCGGCCGGCGCGAGGGTTGGCACCGGATTCGGAATCTTGTCGGTGGTGCATCTCACGGAGGCATGCGATGAGCGGTAACGCGAAATCAGTGTCCGAGGCGCGGGCGCGCTACGGAAAGCCCTTTGCAACGGAAGTAAAGGTCGGGCGCATGCGGCCCAAGAGCTTCTGGCTGCAGCACCTGGAGAGCCTGTCGGCGCAACCCGACGCGCCCGAGCGCGCGCCCGTGGTGCCGATCGGCGCGAACGGCAGTTCCACACGGAGGCAACGATGAAACCCACGGCAAACGCAATCGTCCGCGCGCTGGTCACCTGCGGCGGGCACAACGTCAGCGGCGACGGGCAGGTCTACCCCGACACCTGGATTCACCACTGGGGCGAGGTGTACCTCGCAAACCCGCGGCTCAAGGAGCGCGGCATTCTGTTCGCGACCTTTCTCGCCTACCCCGAGGCGATTCTGCGCGCGGTGGTCTACGCGGACGACCCGGACGCCGAGGCCGCGGTGCTCGAACACCAGGCGCGCGTGCGCGCTGCGCTCGACCACGAGCTGGAGGTCGACCGGCAGATCGCCGCGCTCGAACAGCTCCTGCAGTTGAAGCGCATGCGGGTGGCCGACGGCCGCGCGATCGAGCCGCTGCACCACCGCGCTCACCCGCGGCACGCCAAGGCCCGCCAGGAGCGCGAGGTGGGGGCGCTGTGACGCCGGACCTGAGCGATCGCGTGTGCCAGTTGCTGCGCGAGGCCGCGCGTCGCGGCGCCACGGCCGAGGAACGCTGGCTGCCGACCGCGACGCTGTACGAGCGGCTGCCGGAATGCGAGAGCGAGGAAACCCTGCTGCTCACCCTCGCGCGCCTTCACCGGCAGAGCCGCGTGCAGCGCGTGGTGGCGCGTGGCCGGCACTGGTACGCCGACCGGAGCGTGGTCGGCATGCCGGCGCGCCGGGCGCCGATCGAGGCGCCAGGGCAGCGCGCGACGAACCCCAATCGCGGCGACCGGCCGGTGAAACCGCGCAAGCGCCGCGACGCAGCGGCGCCCAACTTCCGCGTCATCGCCACCGGCGACGTGGTAACGATCGACATGCCGCCGTTTCCGACGATGATCTTGCCCGTGCGCCACGCGATCGAGCTGCGGCGCGAAATCCTGCGCGCGATGCGCGCCCACAAGAAGGCGACGGCATGAACTTCACGTGCCCCGCCTGCAATGCTGTTTTCCCGGCCGAGGCCGCGCTGGTGGACAACCAGGCGCGCGAGGCGGTTCGCGCGGCGCTACTCCTCCCGAGCGCGCTGGCCGATCGCACGCTGCGCTACCTCGGCCTTTTTCGTCCGGCGCGCCGCGCGCTCTCCTGGGAGCGTGCGGCGCGCCTGTTGACCGAGCTGACCGAGGCGGTGAACGCCGGGCGCGTGGAGCGCAACGGCCGCGCCTGGGTCGCCCCCATGCCGCTGTGGCAGCAGGCGCTGGACGACCTGCTCGCCAAGCGCGACAAGCTGCAACTGCCGCTGAAGAGCCACGGCTATCTGTTCGAGATGGTCGCCGGCCTGGCGGCGAAATCGGAGGGCGCCTCAGAACAGCGCGACATCGAGCGCGCCGCGCACCCCGGCCACCGCGTGCTCAACACGCCCGACCAGGCACCGGCGGCGGACCCGGAGGTGCGCCGGGCCGCGCTCGACCTCGCCACGAAGATCACCCGCGGAGGCAAGGCATGAAGATGCTCTCGCCGCACGAAAGAGCCTTGCGCGAGGTGCAGCTCTTGCGCGCGGGCATGCGGCTGCGGCTGCGCGACATGTGCGAGCGTTTCGGCGTGAGCCTGGCCACCGCGAAGCGCGATCGCGCCAACCTGCGCCGCTTCGGCTACCTGCAGGAGGCCCAGCCGAAGTGACGCGCCCGCTCTTTCCCGCCACCCGGCAGGACGCCGCCGCGCTGCTCGCGCGCCACGTCGGCGCGGCGAAGGGCATTCGCGCGGAAGCGCTCGCCGCCGAGCTGGGCGTGACCGAACGCAAGCTGCGCGACCTGGTGAGCGAGCTGCGCGAGGAAGGGCTTGCCGTGTGCGGCCACCCCTCGACCGGCTACTACATCGCACAAACCGCCGAAGAGCTGGAAGACACCTGCCGGTTCCTGCGCTCGCGCGCCATGCACTCGCTAGTACTCGAAGCGCGGCTTCGCAAGATTCCGCTGCCCGATCTGCTCGGGCAGCTTCACCTGAGGACGTAAGGAGGCATCGAAGATGGCATCGCTGGAAACAATCGAGTCGCTGGCCCGCGAATTCGCCGTCAGACGCGGCGCGCTGGTGGAACTCGTGAACGAGCTGAACAACGAGATGGACCGCGTCAAGCGCAAGTACCTCGCCGCGATCCGCAAGTCGGTCGCGGCCGCGAAGGATGCCGAGTCGCGCCTGTCGGCAACCGTCGAGGCAAGCCCGGAGCAGTTCGTCAAGCCGAAGACGCTGGTGCTCCACGGCATCAAGGTCGGCTTCGCCAAGGGCAAGGGCCGCATCGAGTACGAGGACGAGGAGCTGGTGGTCGCGCGCATCGAGCGCATTTTCGCCGGTGACGAGGACACGCTCGCGGTGCTGCTCAAGGTGAAGAAGACCCCGCGCAAGGAAGGCCTCGAAACGCTCGACGTCGCGACGCTCAAGCGCTTGGGCGTGACCGTGATCGACGCCGGCGACCAGGTGGTCGTCAGGGCAACCGACGGCGAGGTCGACAAGCTGGTGGCCGCGCTGCTGAAGGACACCGAGGAAGAGGTGCGCACGGCGTGAGCGTGATTGCGCGGACTACCAACGTAAGCAGTCTGCTCTACACGAGCATAGCGGACGCCCGCTCGACGCTGATGTGCGACGAGGCGAACGGCTGCCGCATCACCGTCGAGGAGCTGCGCATGACCATTGTAGCGGAGCGCCGTGGCGCGCAGCCGCGAAAGGGCCTGATTCTCGAGCTGGAGCGCGGCATCCGCGTGCGCGAGCGGCTGCTGCGCGGGGGAAGCGCGTGATTGAGCAAACGCGACGCCAGGCGCTCGCAGGCCGTCGACCGAAACGCCTGCCGGCGCAAGCGGGCGCACCTGGACCAGCCGACGGCGCTCGCCTTCGCGGCGCTTCGAATGGAGCGCGGCGCGCCAAAGCTGAAGGCCTACCGCTGTCCCCACTGCGGGCGCTGGCACCTGGCGAAGAAGAATCGCAAGAATCGCCCGCGGAGGCGTTCGTGACATCGCCGATTCTGCTGCTGGCGATCGCGCTGATGCTCATCGGCGCGGCGAGTGTCGCGGCGATGATGGTCGCCGCGGTGTGTTACGCCGCGCGCTGGGTGGCGAGCTGATGGCCTGCAAGACGTTGACGCTCGCCGGCGGCGCGGTCGCGATCGTGTGCTCGCGCGGGCCTCGGCCGAAGCCGTGCGCGCACTGCGACGGCACGGCGGCCTATCTGTGCGACTGGAAGCTGGGCGCCGGCAAGCGGTGCGACCAGCCGCTGTGCGCCTGCCACGCGCAGCCGGTGGCGAAGAACAAGCACCTGTGCCCGACGCACCAGGCGGCTTACCGCGACTGGCTCGCCGAGCGAAAACAGCGCCAGGCGCTCGCATGAGCCGGCCGGTGATCTTTCGCCTGTACCCCGAGCCCGAGAAGGGCTCGCTCTACATTCGCGTGCGCGTGTGGGCGAGCCGCGCGGCGATGCACCGGCGCGTGGGTCACGGGCGCAACTGGTGGGCCATCTGTCTTTCGAACGCGCCAGGCACGCGCCGCAGGCCGCGCATGGTGGCGCAGATTCACGTGGTGCGATCGCAGTTCTGCGCATCGGTCATGGCGCACGAGCTGCTGCACGCGGCGCTGCTGTGGGGCGAGCGGGTGGGCATCCGCCTGCCGGCCGCGCGCGGGGGCTTTCTGCGCGGCGATCGCCTGAACGACGAAGAGCGCCTGTGCGGCGCGGTGCAGGAGATGATGGAACGCGCCCGCGCCCGCGCCGTTGAGTTCGGCCTGGGAGACGAGTGGTGAGCGGCCTGCCGGCAACGCAGGCGCGGCTTGTCTACCGCGACCGGCAGCCGATTCGGCACTGGCTCACGACAGAAGATCGGGTGCTGCGCGAGAAGTACGCGTCCGAAGGACCAGCTGCTGCGGCGGCGGCGCTGCCTGGGCGGACGATCGCCGCGGTGTACTCGCGCGCGAAGGCGTTGGGCTTGAAGGCACCGGCTCCAGCGCGCGCTGGGCGCGGCCGGAGAACTGCGTACCAGTTCACCGACGCGATCGACGCGGAGATCCGGCAGGTGTACCAGGGCAACCCCACGCGCGGTGCTTTGAATGCGCTGTGCGCGAGACTGCTGATGCCGCGGTGGGCGGTCTCCCGCCGTGCGCAGTTGATCGGTCTGGCGCAACCTCGCTTCAAGGAGCGTGATTGGACGCCGCGCGAGATCGAGCTGCTGAACGAGCACGCGTGGAAGACGCCTGTGGTTGTTCAGCGCGTCTTCAAGCGCGAGGGTTTTTCCCGCTCCGCCACCGCCATCGTGGTGAAAGCGAAGCGCCTACACCTGAGCCGAGACGAACCGGGCACCTTCAGCGCGTGCGCGCTCGCCAAGCTGCTCGGCGTCCACGGCAAGACCGTTACACGGTGGATCGCCGTCGAGGGTCTGCGCTCTGAGCGTCGCGGCACGAAGCGTCAGGACGTGCAGGGCGGCGATGAGCATGTCATCCGCGAAAAAGCGTTACGCGACTGGATGCGCGATCACCCGCAGCTCGTCGACCTGCGCAAGGTGGACCGTTTCTGGTTTCTCGAGCTGGTGCTGGGAGCCCCGCGCGTAGGGGAGAGCAAATGACCTGGCGCGCCTTCGCCCGAGCCGTGTGGGCCGTGCTCACCGACCGCACGCTCGTTCCCGCGTGGGTCTTCGTCGGCCTGGTGCTGGCGGTGCAACTGCTGAGGGCCGGCTGATGTTCACCCGTGCGGGCTTCAACACTCACGTGCGCCGTCGGCTGCTGTTCGCCGAAGTGTCGGTGTATGGCGCGGGCGGGCCGTACCGGGCGGAGCTGATCCGCTTTGTCGACTCCGGCGAGCTGGCCTGGTACACCGGCGGCGGCCACATTCAGTGGGGCCACCAGGTGATCATCTGGAACCAGATCGGCATCGATGCCTCGCACGGGCTCTCGTTCCCGAGAGAGGAAATCTACCCGAGACAGATCCTCGACATGCCGCGCGAGCTGCGCCGAGATGGAGGTGACGATGGATGAGCTGAAACCCTGTCCGTTTTGCGGCGGCACGAAGCGCCTGACCGTATTCCGGTGGTGTGTCGACGACTACGACGGCGATGCTGTCGAGTGCGCGTGCGGCTGCCAGGTGAAGATGGCCACGTGGCAAGGTCCGCGTGCGGATGAGCGCCTTGTGATCACGGACAAAGGGCGCGAGGCGCTGCGATCGATCGAAGAGATCAACAGGCGGTTCAATGACGTGCTCTCTGGCATGCGCGAGATACTCGAAAGGCAGTGGCTCCTGAGCGGACTACGGCCACGCGGGAGGCGCCGGTGAGGGCGCGCACCGCGCGCGGGCAGGCACCTTCGATGCTCGCGCGCATTCGCAAGCTGCAGCGTGGAAACCGCCTGCAGAAGCTAATCGACATCGAGGTGCTCATTCACGTCGACGCGATGGTCAAGGACTCTGCGAAGCGGCTGAACTTTTTCCGTATTAAGCCCGCCGCGCGGCCCAAGTACATCGCGTACCTCTACAACCAGGTGGTGGCCGGGAGGATCACCACGCAGCAGGACATGGACAACCACTTCCTAGACTGGCGGCAGGAAGTACAGGCATCACTACGTGACGAAGGGCGGGCCGGCTGATGGACATCAACTCGGGCGATATCGTCATTTACAAGGCCAGGTCCGGCGTCGAGCTGCCGGCACTCGTCCAGAATCACACCGTCAAGCGTGTGCGCATCATCGTGCGCAACGGCGAGCACTTCGCGGCCCGCTACGTCAAATGCGACCGCCTGACCCTTGCGGGGGGGGGAATGCTGAATGATGCAGACCCGAACCGCTGAGCAGCTCCGCAAGGCCGAGTTGGCGAAGATCCACATCGCCAAGGAGCAGCTCGGCCTGGACGACGACACTTACCGCGACATGCTGTTCACGATCGGCCGCGTGCGGTCGGCCGCAGATCTCGACTGGACCGGCCGCCAGAAGGTGCTCGAACACCTGCGCTCGCGCGGCTTCAAGGGCAATGGCCGAAAGCAGTCCCGGTACCGGGACGACCCGCTGAGCCGCAAAATCCTCGCCCTGTGGCTGGAGCTGCGCGACCAGGGCGTGATCGAGGACGCCGGCGACAAGGCCCTGCAGGCCTTCGTGGCGCGCCAGACGGGCGTCCAAGCTCTGGAGTGGCTGAACAACAAACAGGCCAACGCCGTCATCGAGGCGCTGAAGGGCTGGCTAAGGAGGAGGTCCGTTGCCGAGCAATAGCTACCGCTCTGTACGCGCCCCGGAGTTCCTGGACGCGCTGGCCGCTCACGCCGCCCAGGAGCTGGCCCACGCCGGCGTCGACCCCGCCACCGCCGTCGAGCTTGGCCAGCGCATCGCCACCCGGATCGCCCAACTCTACGGCGGCACCTGGTTGCGAGTTCCCACCGGCACCTGGAACGGCGGCGGCCTGTGCTTCGACCTCAGCCGCCGCGACCTTGCGATCTACCGGGCCTTCGACGGCCGCAACCGCGACCAGGTCCTCAGGGACTTCGACATCTCTGAGAGCTACCTCTACCGGATCATTAAACGCGTTCGCGAGCTGAGCCGCTCCGCGCCTGGTCTGGTCGCCCGCCGCGGCTTGGCCAGCAACGCCGCCCCCGATCCGAAACCTGCCGAATTGACCCCCTCCCGCCGCGCCGTGTAGCCTTGCAGCCCTTGCAAGGCCATTGCTAAACGCGGTCCGATTTCTTCCCTGTTCTTCCCGCCTCTTCCCAGGTTATCGCGCCGCGAGGCCCCCACTTATCACGTTCGTGCCCACCTCTGTGGCAAGTCCGCGGTTGCTTTCACTCTTCCCTGGCGCCCGGCGCCCCGTGCCTCGCCCCTACGCCCCGTACGTAAGATTGCGCGCCTTGCCCCAGAACACCCGGTAGGAAAACACCGTGTAGGCCACGATCACCGGCAGCACGACGCAGGCGCCGACGAACACGACCATCAGCGACGCCGGCGCCGCCGCGGCATCCCAGATGGTCATGCGATCGATCACCAGGTACGGGAACAGGCTGTAGGCCAGCCCCGCGAAGGCGAACACGAATACCCACACCGACAGCACGAAGGGCACCCACTCCCGTTGCGCAACGCCGCGTTTCAACCGCAGCAGTGACACCAGGATGCCGCCCAGCGCGGCAGCGGTAAGCAGCGGCAGCGGCGACAGCCACAGGATTCGCGGCCAGGTAAACCATTTGTCGAGAATCCGCTCGCTGGCAAACGGGGTCGCGAGGCTGATCGCAGCCACGCCGGCGGCGGTGAACACCACCGATAGCAGCGCCCAGCGCACTGCGCTGCGCTGCAGCTCGCTCTCGGTCTTGATGATCAGCCAGGTGGCGCCCAGCAGGGCATAGCCGCCCGCCAGACCCAGCCCCACCAGCAGCTCGAACAGCACGATTCCGCCGCCGGTGCGAAACCCGGTCACCATGCCGCCCAGCATCATGCCCTGGGCGACAGCCGCGCCCAGCGAGCCGACGAAGAACAGCCGGTTCCACATTTCCTGGTGCCAGCCCGAGGCCTTGACCCGGAACTCGAATGCCACGCCGCGCAGGATGAGCGCAATCAGCATCAACGCCACCTCCAGGTACAGCGACGACAGGATGACGCCGTGCGCCAGCGGAAATGCCACCAGCAATATGCCCACGCCGAGCACCAGCCAGGTTTCATTGGCATCCCAGAACGGCCCGATCGATGCGACCATCAGATCCTGGTCCTCGCGCCGCGCCAACGGCAGCAGGATGCCCACGCCGAGGTCGAAGCCATCGAGGATCACGTAGGCGAGGATGGCCAGGCCCATCAGCACCATGAATATCAGCGGCAGGTCGAGCGACATCGTTTGCTCCTATCCGGCGATCGGGTGCGGCTCTGCCCGCAGCGAAGACATGTGCTTGCCCTGCGCCTCCTTGATCGCGAGCTGGGTCACGACCACCATGTACGACACCATCAGCAGCAGGTACACCAGCGCATAGCCTGTGAGCGTCAGCGCGATGTTGCCGGCCGGCACGCTGGACGCCGTTTCCGCGGTGGTGATCACTCCGTACACCAGGTAAGGCTGCCGGCCGATCTCGGTCGTCAGCCAGCCGGCGAGCACCGCCACCCAGCCGGAGAACGCCATGCCGGAGAAGCCCCACAACAGGCAGCGCGGCAGTTGGCGCCGGCGCAGCAGGTACAGCGCGCCGAGCCACGCGAAGCCCAGCATCAGCACACCCACCCCGACCATTACCCGAAAGCTCCAGAACACCGGCGCCACCGGCGGATGCGCGCCCTCGAATTCGTTCAGCCCGCGCAACTCGCCATCCGCGTCGTGGGTGAGAATCCAGCTCGCGCCCTTGGGAATGCCGATCGCATAGTCGTTGCGACGCTCGGCCTCGTTTGGCCAGGCAAAAAGCAGCAGCGGCGCGCCGCGCTGCGTCTCCCACACGCCCTCGATCGCCGCGACCTTGGCCGGCTGGTGCTCCAGCGTGTTCAGGCCATGCAGATCGCCCACCAGGATCTGTACCGGCGCGATCACCGCGGACACCGCAATGCCCATCCGCAGCATGCGCCGCGCCGGCTCGAAGTCGCTGCTGCGCAGCAGCTGAAAGGCCGAGATGCCGGCGACCAGGAAAGCCGCGGTCAGCCCGGAGGCGATCATCATGTGCGCCAGGCGGTAGGGAAAGCTCGGATTGAAGATTATCGCCCACCAGTCGGTGGCATGCAGCCGGCCGTCGATCACCTCGAAACCCTGCGGCGTCTGCATCCAGGAGTTGAGCGCCAGAATCCAGAACGCCGAGGCACTGGTGCCGACCGCCACCAGCACCGCCGACATCGTGTGCATCCAGCCCGGCACACGGTCGCGACCGAACAGCATCACGCCGAGGAAGGTCGCCTCGAGGAAAAACGCGGTCAGCACCTCGTAGCCGAGCAGCGGGCCGGCGATGTTGCCCGCTTTTTCCATGAAACCGGGCCAGTTGGTGCCGAACTGGAAGCTCATGGTGATGCCGGACACCACCCCCAGTGCAAACGACAGCGCAAACACCTTGACCCACAGCCGGTAGGCGTTGTCGACCCAGCTTTCGCCACCTCGTGCGGCGCGCAACCGCAGGTACACCAGTACCCAGGCGAGCGCGATGGTGATGCTCGGAAAGAGGATGTGGAACGCGATGTTGAGCCCGAACTGGGCGCGAGCGAGCAGGATGGGATCAGCAATCATGGCGACACCGTCGGACAAGCCGCAAGTTTACCCCGGCGCTCTCGCGCGGCCCGGGCGCCGGGTCTGAGACACTGGTCTCTGACGATCGACCCGCTGTCCAGGCTTACGGTTCTGCCGCGCTCAGGCCGGGGCGCGCAGCGCCAGCCGCCCGCGGGCGAGCAGCCAGCCCAGCATCAGCGTGAAGCAGCCGAGTACGAAGACCTTGTTGATGAACCAGTTGGTTCGCCAGATCGTCCACTCCGGCGCGCCGAGAAACAGCACGAACTTGGTCACCACGATGGCGATCTCTGCCACCGACACCGCCAACGCGAATTCCCAGGTGTAGCGTTGCCCGCGCAGCAGCGACCAGCCCAGCCAGGCATGCACCACCGGCCAAAGGTCGAGATACACATATGTACCGACCGGCAGCCCTTCCGCCAGCGCATACGCCATCGGGAAGAGGTATTTGATGACCAGCGTCCAGGCCGCCAGGATAAACAGAAAGTGGGCAAAGAATCTGTTCATGGCTCACTCGCTCAGAAAGTATCGACGCGCACCGCGGAGGACGCGGAGGAAAACCGGATGTTGGCGAACAACCCTGCCCATTGACATGCCGGGGCGTGTCGCATCGGATTTTTTTACCACAAAGGACACAGAGAAAAAGCGGATCGATTCGATGGCTGCAAACCGTATCCGCGACGCAAGGAGGTACGACTCGCCTTCGCACTACAGAAAGTTCTTTCTCTGTGCCCTCTGTGTCCTCGGTGGTGAAAGCCTTTCCCGGACAAACGCCCCACCTCGGCTCAAGCCAGTTTCTGCGCTGCTTCGCGGGTGAACTGCGCGATCGGCACGTCGATCGGGCAGGCGCTTCGGCAGGGCGCGGCAGTGCACGCCAGGCAGGCACCGGCGCCGCCAGCCAGCGCCGCGTATTCGGTCCTTGCCAGCACGGCATCTCCATAATCGACCGCGTACATGCGGGTGCGCAGCACCTCGGCGATCTCGACGCCGTTCGGGCAGCTTGCCTGGCAGGCATTGCAGCCGGGCTGGCAATAGCGTCCCGCCTGCAGGTAAGCGTAGCGCTCGAGCAGTTCCCGCTCGTAACGGCCGAGCTTTGCGCCGCCAGAGGCGGCGAGATATTCGTCGATTTCGGCGGTGCTGGTCATCGACACGGTCAGCGCGTCCACATGCGGGTCGGACAGCACCCAGCGGAACGCCGCCTGGGCGAAGGTGCCGTTCGGCCGCTCGTACCTGCGCATGTCGTTCAGGCGCGCACCCATCAGCGTCTTCATCGCCATGATGCCGACCTTCTTCGCCCTGGCTTTCGCGAGCGCGCGCGGGAGATCGGGCTGGATCGCCGACCAGTGGAAGGTATGGCGAAGCTTGTCGTAGAAAGTGGGATCCTGGGAAAAGTTGTACGCCACCAGGATCGCGTCGCACAGATCGTTGTCGAGCGCGTAGTCGAGGCACTCGGTCAGCCGGCTGCCGTGGCCCGACATGCCGGCAAAGCGGATTTTTCCCTGCCGCTTCGCGAGCTCGACGAACTCGCGCCATTCCGGGTTCCGTATCCGGTCGAGGTCGTTGACCGAGTGGTTGTAGTAGACGTCCACGTAATCGGTGCGCAGGCGCCGCAGGCTGCCTTCCAGCGCGCGCATGATCTCGGTGCGTGAATCGGAGGCGCCCGCTTTCGTCTTGCTGGCGATGTAGACCTTGTCGCGCCGACCCGCCAGCGCCTCGCCGATCGCCTCTTCCGCGCCCCCCCAGCGGTAGCTTTCGGCGGTGTCGAAATAGTTCACGCCGCGGTCGAGCGCATGCCGCACCAGATCGGGGCTGGACGAGCTGGCCGAGCCGAAGCAGATGTCGGAAATGCGCAAGCCGGTTCTGCCGAATTCGACCTGGCGCGAGATCCGGCCCGCCGCCGCACCGGGCTGCGCCTGCCCCGCTGGCGCCGCGCCGGCAAGCACGCCGCCGGCCCCGAGTCGCAGAAAATCCCTTCGATCGAGCATGCAGCCCCCTTGCAGGTGAATTCGGGCATGGCCGCCGGACAACCCGGGCGGCAATGCCAATTACAACAGAGACCGCGCGTCCGCGGCCGGGTTCAGGTCGCTCGCAGCGGCGATCAGTACGACTTCGGCAGGCCGAGCACCTTCTCCGCGATGTAGCACAGCACCAGCTGCGGGCTGACCGGCGCAAGCCGCGGAATCATCGCTTCGCGCAGATATCGCTCGACGTGGAATTCTTTCGCATAGCCCATGCCGCCAAGGGTCATCACCGCCTGCTCGCAGGCGCGCCAGCAGGCCTCCGCCGCAAGGTATTTGGCAGCGTTCGCCTCGGCGCCGCAGGACTCCCCGAGGTCGTAGCGTGCGGCCGCCTTGAACACCATCAGCTCCGCCGCCTCGAGCTCCATCCAGCAGCGGGCCAGCGGATGCTGGATCGCCTGATTCTGCCCGATGGGCCGGTCGAACACGATGCGCTCACCGGCGTAGCTGACCGCGCGCGCCAGGGCGGCCCGGCCAAGGCCCACCGCCTCGGCGGCGATCAGGATGCGCTCCGGATTGAGTCCGTGCAGCAGATAGTCGAAGCCGCGACCTTCTTCCCCGATGCGGTCCTCGACCGGCACCGCCAGGGCCTCGATGAAGAGCATGTTCGAGTCCACCGCCTTGCGACCCATCTTCTCGATTTCGCGCACTTCGATCTGCGCGCGGTCGAGCGCCGAGTAAAACAGCGTCAGGCCTTCGGTGCGACGCGTGACCGGTTCCGAGGTGCGCGCCAGGATCAGCACGCGGTCGGCCACCTGGGCGGTCGACGTCCAGATCTTCTGCCCGCGCAGGACATAGCGATCGCCCTGCCGACGAGCGACCGTCTTGATGCGGCCGGTATCGAGCCCCGCATCCGGCTCGGTGACGGCGAAGCAGGCTTTCTCCTGCCCCGCGATCATCGGTGGCAGCCAGCGGCGCTTCTGCGCCTCGGTGCCGAACCTGACCACCGGGTTCAGGCCGAAAATGTTCATGTGCACGCTGGAGGCGCCGGAGAATCCGGCCCCCGAGGCGCTGATGGTGAGCATCATCAACGCCGCCTCGCTGATGCCGAGCCCGGCGCCGCCGAATTGCGCGGGCATGGCAATACCCAGCCAGCCCTCGGCCGCCACGGCACGATAGAAATCCTCCGGGAAGCTGCCGTCGCGGTCGCGCGCCAGCCAGTAGCCGGCGTCGAAGCGCTGGCACAGCCGGTCGACGGCATCGCGGATCACGCGCTGCTCGTCGGACAGGTCGAAATTCATCGACGCCTCACCACGCTGCGCCCGCGCCCCGCACGCTGCCCCGCCGTGGGGTTGCCGCCAGCGGCATCATGCGAGCTTGATGACACCCCGGCCCGCCATGGCCTGGATCTGCTCGTCGCTGTAGCCGACCTCGCGCAGCACCTCGGCGGAATGCTCGCCCAGCCGCGGCGCCGGTCGCTGCGGCCCGGGTCCGGATTCCGACCAGCCCGTCGGCGTTCGCGGCGCGCGCACCAGACCTTCGCTTGGATGTTTCTCCGCGACGAAGAACCCGCTCGCCTGCAGATGCGGATCGTTGACCACGTCCTCGATTGCATTCATCGGCGCCACCGGGATGTCGATACGCTCCAGCACCTCGATCCACTCCGCGGTAGTGCGGGTCAGAAACAGCTCGGCGAGAAAAGCGTAGATGTCCTTGATGTTGGCCGCGCGGCTTGCCTGCGTGGCAAAGCGCGGATCGCGCATCAGCTCCGGGTGGCCAATTTCCGCCAGAAAGCTGCGCCACTGGCGGTCGTTGTACACCAGCACGCACAGGTAGCCGTCGCGGGTGGGATAGGGCCGCCGCGCCAGCAGGCGCGCGTATCCCGCCTCGCCGATCGGCGGTTCGAATGCGAAGCCGGCGAGATGATCGCCGAGCACGAAGTGCGCGACCGACTCGAACATCGGCACTTCCACCGACTGGCCCCGGCCACTGCGCTCGCGATAGAAGAGCGCGGCCGTGACCGCGTACACCGCGTGCAAACCGGTCAGCCGGTCGGCCAGATTGACCGGCGCATAGTTCGGCGCGGCGCCGGTGCGCGCCGTGAGCCACGGCACGCCGGAGATGCCCTGGATCAAATCGTCATAGGCGGCCTTCGCCGCATAGGGCCCGCGCTGCGAATAGCCGTAACAACCCACGTAGATGATGCGCGGATTGATCGCCTGCACCTCGTCGTAGGACAGGCCAAGCCGCGCCATTGCCTGCGGCCGGACGTTGTAGATCAGCACGTCGGCGCTGTCGACGAGCTTCAGCATTGCCTCGCGGCCTTCCGGCGCTTTAAGGTCGAGCACGATGCCTCGCTTGCCGCGATTGAGGTTCAGGAACATGTAGCCCATTTCCGGATTCTTCATCGGGCCCGGATGGCGCATGTTGTCGCCGTCGTGCGGTTCGATCTTGATCACGTCGGCACCAAGCTCGGCCAGAATCTGGGTGGCGAACGGCCCCATGACGACGGTGGTGAGGTCGAGAATCCTGATTCCGGAGAGCGGGCCGGCCATGTGTGTTGTTCGATGTGGAGGATGCGGGCGACAGCGCGCAGGAGTTTAACCCAGAGCATCGCCGCGCCGTGCCCGCCGGTGCGGCGCGCCCCTTCGCGGGGTAGACTGCCGGGCCGAAAGATTCCCCTCCGCCGGCCGTTATTCAACCGATGTCGCTGCCCTATGCGCTGAAACCGTTCGCCGCGCCGTTCGCCCTGCTGCTGGCCGCCACGGTTGCGGCTGTCTCCGCCGCCGCGCCGCTCGCCGAATCGGGCGACTACATCGCCTGCCTAGTGTTTGCCGCAGGCGCCGCCATCGGGTTGTGGTTCAATCGCGGCCGCGCATTGTTCGCGCTGCTCACGCTGTTCGCGGCCTACGCCGGATGGCGTCTTGCCCAGGACACCGGCGTGTTCGCGCAGCGGGCGACCTTTACCGCGATCTCGCTTCTGGTGCCGCTCAACATCCTGCTGGTATTGCTGGTGCCGGAGCGCGGAGTGTTCCACTTCCGCAGCTATCGCTGGGTGCTGTTGCTCTTAGTCGAAGTGCTGGTCACGGTGTGGATCGCCAGCGCGGGCCACAGCCGGGTATCCGGCACCGCCTGGCACGCGGCGCTCGACCATTGGCTGATCCGCCCCGCGCCGACGCCCTTTCTCGGCCGGGTCGCGCTGGCCGCGGCGCTCTCGCTGGCGGTGGCGCGGGTGTGGGAGCGACCGCTGCCGACCGACATCGCGCTCGGCGGCAGCCTTATCGCGTTCTTTATTGCCGGCCAGTGGCCCGCCGTGCCGGGCGTGATGCCCGCCTACGTTTCCGCCGCCGGCGCCATGCTGTTGCTGTCGGTGCTGCAGGAATCTCACCGCATGGCCTTTCGCGACGAGCTCACGGGCCTGCCGAGCCGGCGCGCGCTCGAGGAACAGTTGCTCGCCCTTGGCCCGCAGTACGCGTTTGCCATGGTCGATGTCGATCACTTCAAGAAGTTCAACGACACTCACGGCCACGACGTCGGCGATCACGTGCTGCGGCTGGTGGCCTCGCGGCTCGCGGAGGTGGGCGGCGGAGGTCGCGCTTTTCGCTACGGCGGCGAGGAATTCTCGGTGCTGTTCCCCGATTCAACGCTCGAGGAGGCACTGCCGCATCTCGAGGCGCTGCGCGAGAGCATCGCGAACTACCGGATGTCGCCGCGCGCCGAGCAGCGCCGCCAGCAACCGCGCAACTCCCAGGACCGCCGTGCCGCCATCGGCCGGCGCGCCTCGGCCACGCCGGAGAAGCCCGACAGTGCGCCGGAATTCCTGTCGGTCACGGTGAGTATCGGCGCAGCGCAAAGCGGCGCCCGCCTCGATTCGCCCCCTGCGGTGATCAAGGCCGCGGACCAGGCGCTTTATCGCGCCAAGCAGGCGGGGCGCAACCGGGTCAGTCGCTGACCGCGCGGCCGCCGCGCGAAAAAAACGGCGCGGACTGGCCGCGCCGTTTCTTGCATGCCCGCTTCAAGCTGGAAATCCGTCAGGCCGCGCTGCGCACCTCGCGCTCGCGGAAGTTGATGCGCGCCTTCGTCAGATCGTAAGGCGACATCTCCAGCCGCACGCGGTCTCCGGCAGTAATGCGGATGCGAAAACGACGCATCTTGCCGGATGCGTAGGCCATCACGGTCACGCCATTGTCCAGCGTCACCCTGAACTGCGTATTCGGCAAGATTTCCGTCACCGTTCCTTCCATTTCGATCAGTTCTTCCTTGGCCATTGCGCGTCTCCTCTGTTCGATTGCTCAGTGTTCGCCGCCGCCGGGACGGTCGGCTCCGTACAGCCTTCAGGCTGCCGGAGTGCGGGGTGGCGCCTGCGTTCGCCGGTATTGCCCGGCTTGCGCGCCGCCGCCTGCCCCGCCTTCATCAGACCGCCGGTCCCTGTTGCGGCAATGAACCGACGCCGCATGGTTTCAGGACTTGCGCAGGCTCTCCACGTCGTCGCGACTGCGGGCCTTCGGCGCGCTCCTCGCCTGCCCGACTTCCTTGGCGCGCGCACGCTCCATGCGCTGCTTCAGAATCATTGCTGCGGCCTCATGCGGCGTAAGTTTCTTAGCCATGCTGGGTGCCTCCTTGCGGGAGTTGAAAACGAAAAGCCCCCGGATGGGGTCCAACGGTTCGGGGGCTTTGAGTAGCGTGCAAATGTTTCTGCACAAACGCATTTTACGCGTTTTTGCTCTTCGCCTCAACCCTTTTGACGAATTGTTTTCCTTCCATCTCTTGTTTGGAGGGATTTTCCCTTTTTTTCCTATTGCTGACGTGGAGTCCCGTAATGAACAAAAACATCGTGAAAGCCGCCTGCGTTGCCGCACTCCTGCTGGTTGCGACACGCGCAAGCGCCGAAGACGCAAAGCCGCTCCGTTCCGAGAAGCACGACTTTCGTGCGGTCACACTGGTGCGTGGCCTGGAGCACCCCTGGTCGCTCGCCTTTCTGCCTGATGGGCGCATGCTGGTCTCCGAGCGGCCGGGTCGGCTGCGCATTGTCGACCGCGATTTCCGCCTGCTGCCGCCACCAGTTGCCGGACTGCCCGAGGTGGTGGCGACCGGCCAGGGCGGGCTGTTCGACGTTGCGCCGCATCCGGATTACGCGCGCAACGGCTGGCTCTACATCGCCTACAACGGCGCGGGCCAGGGGGGCTATTCCACCGAGTTGATGCGCGCGCGCCTCATGGATGGCCGGCTGGTCGATCAGGAAGTGCTGTTCCGGCTGCAGCCGAAATCACGCGGCGGACGGCACTTCGGCGGGCGCATTGCCTTCGATGGCAAGGGCCATGTGTTCTTGACGCTGGGCGACCGCGGCGACATGCAACGCGCCCAGGATCTCGGCGATCACGCCGGCTCGCTTATCCGTCTGCGCGAGGACGGCAGCGTGCCGCAGGACAACCCGTTCTATGGGCGCTCCGGCGCACGACCCGAGATCTTCACCTACGGCAACCGCAACATGCAGGGCGCGGCAGTGCATCCTGACAGCGGCCACCTGTGGACCCACGAGCATGGGCCGCAGGGCGGCGACGAGGTCAACGTGATGCGCAGCGGCACCAACTACGGCTGGCCGGTAATTACCTACGGCGTCAACTATGGCATCGGCACCCGCATCGGCGAGGGCACGCACAAGTCCGGCATGGCGCAGCCGCTGCACAAATGGGTGCCGTCGATCGCGCCCTCGGGCATGGCCTTCTACACCGGGAACCGGTTTCCCGGCTGGCGCGGCAATTTGTTCGTCGGCGCGCTGAAGTTCGCGTTGCTGGTGAGGCTGGAACTCGACGGCGAGCGGATCGTGCACGAAGAGCGCCTGCTCGCCGGCGAGATCGGCCGTATTCGCGATGTGCGAAGCGGCCCCGACGGTTTCATCTACCTCCTGAGCGACGCGCCGGACGGCGTGCTGGCACGCCTGGAGCCGGCGCGCTGACTTGTGGCCTCTTGCTGGCGACGGCTAGAAGCAGCGCCCGATGGCACCCATCATCGAGACCCGGGTGCCGCTGTTGATTTCGGTGAGGTAACGGTTCTGAAGCGAATACGCCTCGATCTCGGCCCGGTTCCAGCGCTCGCAGTCCGGCGGGTTGCCGCCGTAGCCGCCGCTGACCGCCTGCACATGATGCACCAGCTCGTGCAGCAGGATCGAACGGTCGAGGCTGCTGCCCGCGAGGTCGAGCGTGTCGTCGAGATACACGCCCTCGTCGCGCAGGTAGATCGCTCGGACCCGGCAGGGCTTGCCGCAGAACTTTTCCGCGATCTGCGCCTGCGGCACGACGTGTATCTGCGGGGAGTCGGCAGGCGCCGGATACCCCGACATCAGGTGGATGGCAGCCAACAGCTCGGTTGCCAGCGAAGCCAGTGAGGCCTGATCCATGGTGGCGCTCCCAGGCCCGGTGCTCCCCCCGTCAATCGGGCAGCTACTGAATGACGGTTTCTTCTGAAGATGGTCACTGCATAAAGCGGGCCATGTCGCGAATCGCCGAAATGCCGCGCTTATCCCGCAAAATCGACCGCTGGAGGGGATGCTTGAGCACCGAGACGCCTCATCTTGGGGCGCCCCACGCCCTATTGTGGCGCGGTCGACGGGCCAACCTGCCGGACGGCACGGCTAGGCACCCAGTCTGATACCCGAGTCATGGGCATCTACAACAACTATCTGTTGCCACGGCTGACTGACTGCGCCTGCCGGCGCAAGACCATTGGCGAGCAGCGCGCGCGCTTGGCACCCTTGGCGCAGGGAGAAGTCCTGGAAGTGGGCATTGGCTCCGCTCTGAATCTGGAGTTTTATGCCGCGGAACGGGTTCGGCGGGTAATCGGGCTGGATCCGTCCGCGCCGCTGCTGGCGCTGGCGCGGCGCCGCGCTGCCGGGTTGCCCTTCCGGACCTCGTTGCTCATGGGCTGCGCCGAGGCGATTGCCTTGCCCGACGCCAGCGTCGATACCGTGGTGGTGACCTTTACGTTGTGCTCTATCGCCGATGTCGATGCCGGGCTGCGCGAAATGCGCCGGGTGCTCAGGCCGGGAGGGCGGTTTCTTTTCCTGGAGCACGGACTGGCGCCCGACCCCGGGGTCAGGCGCTGGCAGCACCGCCTTACGCCGCTGTGGAGACGGTTTGCGGGCGGCTGCCATCTGAACCGGGACGTGCCCTCGCTGATCACCCGCGCCGGATTTGCCATCGAGGCCGTCGACAGCGGCTACCTGCCGCGGGCGCCCCGTTTCGCCGGCTACTGTTTCCGCGGAACCGCCGTGCCCGCGGCGACCTGAACCACCGGCGGTGCGCCGCCGCGCCCTACTGGAGGAGACTTTCCATGCCCCTGTCCTGTCGTCCCACACTGCTGCTTCCACTGCTGGCGTCGCTCATCTGGGTCCCGCTGCCCGCGGGCGCCGGCACCGACGCGCGCATCATCGCCCGCGACGGAACCGTGGTGACCGCGCGCTCGATGGATTTCGGCACGCCGCTGCGCTCGCGCATCGTGTTGGTTCCGCGCGCGACACCGCTGGAATCGCCGGCGCCGGTCGGCGGCCGCGCGCTCGCCTGGACCGGCAAGCACGGCTTCGTCTATCTCGACGGCTTCGGCCTCGACACCGCCTTCGACGGGCTGAATGAGGCCGGACTCGGAGTCGGCGCACTGTTTCTCCCCGGCGCGACCCGCTACGCCGACGCCGCAAATGGCGACCAACCGGCGCTGTCGAACCTGCGCCTCGGCATCTGGCTGCTGTCTCAGTTCGAGTCGGTGGACCAGGTTCGCGAGGCGCTGGCCGGGGTGCGCGTGTTCGGCGAGAAGGTCGAATCGCTCGGCAACTGGCCCCTGCCGCTGCATTTCGCGGTGCACGACGCCAAGGGCCGCAGTCTTGTCCTGGAGTGGATTGACGGCGAACTGCGCATTCACGACAACACGGTCGGCGTGCTCGCCAACGCCCCGGATTTCAGCTGGCATCTCGCCAACTTGCGCCACTTCGGCAAGCTCTCTCCCATGGTGGTGCATCCCTTGGAGATCGGCAGTCTGACCTATGCCGTCACCGGCGAGGGCACCGCGCTCGCGTCGCTGCCCGGCGACCCGTCCTCGCCATCGCGCTTTCTCGCGACGGCCGCGGTGCTGCATCTGGCGGAAACGCCGAAGGACTCGATCGGCGCCATGATGCTTGCGCAGAAACTGATGAACCGCGTCGACATTCCGCGCGGACTGGTAAGGGACTTCTCGATCGACCGCCGGTACGACGATCACACCCAGTGGACGAGTTTCCGGGACCACACCAACCGCAAGTACTTCTGGCGCTCATACGAGGATCAGACCCTGCGCGAGCTGGACCTGAAGAGTCTGGATCTCGCCAAAGGCGCGCCGCTGCGGCGGGGCCCGATCGCGGTGAAAGCGCCGTCGGCGATCTCGGTGAAATCGGACAGCATCCCGGCGCTGAAGCCGTGAACGAACGCGCACGGGCAAGGCCGGATGCGGTACCCTCGCGCTGCGCCGTCAGCACGGCCGCACAACAGAATATCCGGGAGGAATTGATGACTGCATGGATCAGGACGATGCTCGCCGCCGCGGTTGCCGTGACGTTTGCAGCGGCGGCCTTCGCGGCCGAGGCGCCGGAAAACCGCATCGCCCATTCGATTGTGATCAACGCGCCGCCCGGCGAAGTGTGGGAGGTCGTGAGCGATTTCGTCGGTTTCGACCGCTGGGTGCCGACGTTCGAGTCGCGCCTGGTGCTCGGCGAAAACCGCAGGGAGGGCGCCATCCGCGAGCTGCGCCGGCCGAACGGCACACGGGTGGAGGAAAAGCTGATTGCCTACGACCCCTGGAACATGACCCTCACCTACACCTACGCCGGCGGCGAGCCGCTCACCAGCGACTACTTCGCGACGATGACGGTGAAGGAGGCAGGCGCAGGGCGCAGCCGGGTGGAATGGACAGCGCGCTTCAAGCGTCTTCACTACTGGACCGACAACCCGCCGCCCGGGCAGGACGACGCCAGTCTGACGCAGCGGCTGAACCGCTTCTACGCGTCCAGCCTGGAAAACCTGAAGAAACTGCTTGAATCCAGGTAAGCGGCGCAATGCTGGTCAAATTCGAAAGCGAAGTGGGCAATCTGACGATGTTCGGCGACGTCGCGCTCAGGCTGCTGAAATTGATGGGGCATAGCGGCACGGTGCCCAGCGCCCTGCTGGCGGAAGACATTCCGCCCGCACTGGCGCGTCTGCGAGAGGGGCTCGAGCGCGCCGGGCCCGAACGGCCCGCCGCCACCGGCGATGACGACGCGCGCGAACCACCGGTGTCGCTGAAGCGGCGTGCCCATCCGCTGATCGAGCTGCTCGAGCGCGCGGCGCGCGAAGAGGTGCAGGTAACCTGGCGCTGACTGCGCGCGCGAGCGGCGCTTACCAGCCGTTGGTGCCCGGCGCGCCCTTGAACGGGCCGACGATCTCGCGCGTCACCCAGCCGCCGTAGAACTCGCCCGGCTGCGGCTGCACCCGCTCGTCATCGACGTAACATTCGACCCGCGACGGGTAGAAAGCCAGGTAGCCGGCGATTCGCTCGAATCCCGGCTTCGGCCGCGGATAGCTCCATCCGATCATTTCGCGGACCCCGTTGTCGCGCTTGAGCGCCCAATACTGGGCGTCGCCCTTCCACTCGCAATACGAGGTGCTCGGATGCGCCGCCAGAAGCTCGGTGCGCACGTCCTCCTGCGGAATGTAGAACGTCGGCGGGCTGGCGGTCTCGAGCAGGCGCACTGCACGCGTGGTATCGGCGATCACCAGATCCCCGGCGCGCACCTGTATATGGCGACCGTCGTCGGCAAGCGATGGCGGGCGCGGGTAATCCCACACCGACTCCTGGCCTTTCCTGGGCTGCTCCGCGAACGGGGGGCGCTTCTGTCCGGTGTATTCCCACATAATGAAGTCTGATTTCCCTGTCATGTCATCCGGCTGTCATCGCGAAACAGTTTCGCGGCATTGCCCAGAGACTGCAATTCAAGGGCGCGGTTCCCCGCCGCAGTCAGCTGCGCAAGATCGTCCTATGCGTCCGGCCCGGCCGGGTCCGTACCGCCTTCACCGAGGCGCCGGCGAAGCTCGGTCTTGAGCACTTTTCCGTAGGCATTCTTTGGCAGTTCCGTCACGAAACGATACGTCCTGGGGCGCTTGAACCGCGCGATGTGCGTCAGGCAGTGTGCGTCGAGTTCAGCCGCGGACACGGCTTCGCCGCGCGCCACCACGAACGCCACGACCTGCTCGCCCCACTCCGGGTGCGGCCCGCCCACGACCGACACCTCGCTCACCGCCGGGTGCAGGAGCAGCGCCTCTTCCACTTCGCGCGGATAGATGTTCGTTCCGCCGCTGATGATCAGGTCCTTGCTGCGATCCATCAGCGTGAGAAATCCGTCCGCGTCCAACGTACCCACGTCGCCGGTGTGCAGCCAGCCGTTGCGCAGGGTTTCCGCGCTCGCGACCGGATTCTGCCAGTAGCCCGGCATCACCGGGTCGCCGCGCACCAGAACCTCTCCCGCTTCGCCCGCAGGCAATGGCCGGTCCTCCCCGTCGGCGATGATCACCTCCACCGCCGGCTGAGCCACGCCTACCGATGCCAGGCGCGCTTCGAATCGCGGATGGCTGCGGTCGTTGACGTGATGCTTGGCCAGTGCGGTAATCGTCATCGGCGATTCGCCCTGACCGTAGATCTGCGCGAAGCGCGGACCCATCACCGACAGCGCATCCAGGATGTCCTGCAGATACATCGGTCCGCCGCCATAGACCACGGTCTTCAGCCCGTCCAGCGCCGGCGCCCGCGACCGCGCCTCCCGCACCAGGCGATGCACCATGGTAGGCGCCGCGAACAGCGTGACGCCGCGCCATCGCCCGCACAACTCGAAGATCTCGGCCGGGTCGAAGTGGCCGCTGTCGGGAATCACCTGGTTGGCGCCGGCCAGCACATGCGGAAAGTTGTACATTCCGGACCCGTGCGACATCGGCGCGGCATGCACGATGCAATCCTGCGGCGCGATCGAATCCACCGCCGCGAAGTAGCACAGCGTCATCGACAGCAGGTTGCGATGCGTGATCGTCACGCCCTTCGGCCGCCCGGTGGTGCCGCTGGTGTAGAAAAGCCAGGCCGGGTCGTCCGGCTGCCGCGTCAGCGCTGCGGGCGCGGCATCGACGGTGCACAGGCGGCGGTATTCCGCCGTTCCGCATTCGATCACCCGTGTCGCGCCGGGCGACCCGGTGCGCAGCGCTTCTAGCGCCGTGGCCAGCCCGTCGCCGGCAAAGCACACCCTTGCGCCGGCGTTCTCAAGGATGAACGCCACTTCGCGCGGATGCAGTTTGGCGTTGACCGGCACCGCCACAAGCCCCGCGTGCCATGCGGCATAGAGGATTTCCAGATACTCGGCACGATTGTCGAGCACCAACGCCACCCGGTCGCCGGGCGACAGGCCAAGCTGCTCGCGCAGCGACCAGGCGAGCCGCGCCGCGCGCGAGAGCAGTTCGCCGTAGCGCAGCACGACCCGCTCGCCGACCGACACTGCCGGTCGGTCGGCATGCACCTGCGCCGCGCGCGAGAGCAGCTGAGCGATGTTCAAAGCAGCAAGACCCCGTAGCCCGTTCGACGCGCAAGATTAATCCAAGCTTCCCTGCCGCTGCCGGCGCGCCGCGATGCGCTGCATAATGCCCGAACCCTCGCCTGACCGGAGCACTCCGACCCATGACGCCGCAGCCCGAACTGCAGCACATCGCCGCCAACGGCGTGCGACTGCGCTGCGCGCTCACTGGCACCGGCCCGCTCGCGCTGCTGATTCACGGCTGGCCCGAGGGCTGGTATTCGTGGCGTCACCAGATCGGCCCGCTCGCGGCCGCGGGCTGGCGCGTGGTCGCGCCGGATGTGCGCGGATATGGCGGCAGCGACGCGCCGGAACCGGTCGAGGCTTACGGGATGGACGCGCTGATCGGTGACGTGCTTGGCCTGATCGACCACTTCGGCGAACAGCGGGCGGTGCTTGTGGGGCACGACTGGGGCGCGCCGATCGCATGGAACACGGCCGCGCTGCACCCGCGCCGCGTGCGCGCTGTCGCGGGGCTGAGCGTACCGTATGCGCCGCGCGGAAAGATCAGTTCGATCGAGCTCTGGCGGCAGCTCTACGCCGGGCGATTCTTCTATCAGCTCTATTTTCAGGAACCGGGCCGCGCCGAGGCCGAGTTCGAGGCCGACGTTCGCACGGCGCTGCGCAAGATCTATTTCTCCGGCTCGGGCGATGCACCCCGGGGCATCTTCCGCGCAGACAAGCCGCCCGGCGCCCGCATGCTGGACGACCTGCCCGACCCGCCGCAGCTGCCGCACTGGCTCACCGACGCAGATCTCGATTACTACGTGCGCCAGTTCCAGCACAGCGGCTTTCGCGGCGGACTCAACCGCTACCGCAACCAGCAGCGCGACTGGGAGCGCCTCACCGCACTGAGCGGCGCGCGCATAACGGTGCCGGCCGCCTTCATCGCCGGCAGCCGCGACAAGGTATTGCGCTTTGTGCCCGGCGTCGATCTGGTGGAGAACATGAAGCGCTGGATTGACGACCTGCGGTTGTGCCGCCTGATCGACGGCGCCGGCCACTGGATTCAGCAGGAACGTCCGGCCGAGGTGACCCGGCTGCTGCTCGATTTTCTGGGCGGCGTTTGAAGGCAACTTGCCTCGGCAACGCGATGGCCGTTTATCTCAGAGGACGCAGAGCGCACCGAGAAAGAACAAGGCGTTGATGTGAGAGGCTGCAGCCGCGTCGGCCTGACGTCACTTGCCAGGAGTGCATTGGCCGCTTGACTCTCTGCCCCCCGGTGAAGTCCGTGTCGTGACAAGCCGTCCTCAGGAGGCCTGCCCGGCCAGCCAGTCGCGCGCCGCGGACTCGTCTTCGAAGACGCGGGTCTCGAAGTCGGTGAACAGCGCCGACAGCAGCGCGGTCCACACCACCCACGGACGGTCGCTGACGATCGCGACCCGGGCACGGTCGTGAGCATGCTCGCGGGTAAAGCGAAGATCTTCCAGCGCGGCGTCCAGCGTATACCCCAGCATCCCGCGCAGGTTGAGCAGCAGGCTCCATCGGCCCCTGCGCTGGAGCTGTCCGGCGATCTCGGCTTCGATGCGCTTGAGGTCGCCGATCGTAAGTTCCCCGAACACACTGACGGCGGTCAGCCCGTCGTCCTGTTCGATAGAGATCATTGTTGTCTGCGCCCGCGCGAGCCTTACATCCTCGATTCGCCCAGGTGCTCTTCGCCCGGGGTGCCGATCGCTGCCTCGTCGATCGCCTCCGCCTCGGCCTCCAGCTTTGCGAAGTCTATCGGCGGCTCATGCAGCAGCTGGCGCCGGCTCTTTTCCAGCCCCTTGACGATGGCCACGATGGTCTCGTTGCATGGCACCGACAGGCCGAGCGCACGCGCTTCGCGCACCAGGGCGCCGTTGATGGCATCGATCTCGGTGCGCCGGCCCTGCTCGATGTGCTGCATCATCGACGGCTTGTTGAAGCGCACCCGGCAGTGATCCTTGATCTTCTTGCGCGGATTGGCCTCGGCCAGCCGCACGCCCTTTTTCTCCACCACCGCCAGAATTTCGTCGATCACGCGGTCCTGCAGCGCGTTGACCTCCGGCGTCCGGTACATTTCGCCGCTGCGCAGCCCGGTTACCGCGGTCAGGGCGTTGATGCCGCAGTTGAGCACGAACTTGCTCCAGATGAACGCCATCGGGTCGTCCACCACCTCGGTATCGATCTCGGCACGGTCGAGCATCTCGGCCACCCGGGTCACTCGCTCTGATCCAGCCGCGTCCAGCTCGCCGATCGAAGTGAGGCCCGAATTGGTGAATGCCGTTCGCCCGGGCTCGATCAACGCGGCACTGTTCATCGACACGCCGGCGATTACCCGCTCGCGCCCCAGCGTCTCGACCAGCGCTTCCACGTTGCCGATGCCGTTCTGCAGGGTCAGCGCGAAGCCGTCGGGCTTGAGCAGGCGCGCTGCCGAACGCGCCGCGTCGCGGGTGGCATTGGCATCGGTGAAGATGATCGCGAGATCGCGCCTGTCCAGGCCCTTGATACTGCTGTGCGCCGGCAGGCGTACCACATGCCGGCCGCGCACGCCTTCGACGACCAGCCCGTCGCGCCGGATCTTGTCGACATGGCTCTCGTTAATGTCGACCAGCTCCACATCGCAGCCGGACCGCGCCAGCAGGCCGCCGTACACCGAGCCCATCGCGCCGGCCCCGATCATGTAGATGCGCATGCCCTCTCCTCCCGGATCATTGGATTGCGTGCCATCGCTGATTCTAGTGGTTCCGGCCGCGCCTGGCGCGGCCCGAATGCGCTGCGTTTCGCCCCGGGGCCGCTTCTATGTGATGATTCGCGCCGGTCCCGCAGCGTGTTTGGAGTCCAAATGAATACTTTCGATCTGACCGGCAAGGTGGCGGTGGTCACTGGTTCGAGCCGCGGCATCGGCCGCTCCATCGCGCTGCACCTGGCGCGGGCCGGCGCCACCGTGGCGGTGTCCAGCCGCAAGCTCGACGCCTGCGAGGCCGTGGTGGCCGAAATCGCACGATCCGGCGGAATGGCGCTGGCCATTGCCGCCAACATCGGCGACAAGGGCCAGCTCGAGAACCTGGTCGGCGAGACGCGAAAACGCTGCGGCCGGATCGACATCCTGGTGTGCAACGCCGCGTCCAATCCCTACTATGGGCCGATGGCGCAGCTGCCGGACGACGCCTTCGACAAGATCCTGCGCAACAATGTCGTGTCGAACCACTGGCTGGCCAACCTGGTGCTGCCGGAGATGGCGCAGCGCAAGGACGGCGTGGTCATCATCGTCTCTTCGATCGGCGGCCTGAAAGGCACCTCGACGCTCGGCGCATACGCCATCTCCAAAGCGGCCGACATGCAGCTCGCCCGCAATCTGGCGGTGGAGTGGGGTCCGCACAACATCCGGGTGAACTGCATTGCCCCCGGCCTGGTGAAAACCGATTTCGCCCGCGCGCTGTGGGAAAACCCGGACGTACTGCGCCGTTACGAGACGCAGACGCCGCTGCGCCGAATCGGCGAGCCGGACGACATCGGCGGCATCGCGGTATTTCTCGCTTCGCGCGCCGGCGCCTTCGTCACCGGCCAGACCCTGGTTGCCGACGGTGGCGTGACGATCGCGGGCTGAGACGACGACAGCCGCCAGGCGGTCGCCACGGAGGATGCAAGAGACGCGGCGGAAAGCGAAAGAAGGACAGGCGAGCCACCAGGAGCATCAGATACGCCGGAAGGAAGGCGCTTGCTACCAGCGTTCTTCCTGGTGTTCTTTGTGTCTTTGGTGTCTTGGTGTCCCGGTGATTCGACTGGCAGTGCGCGTTACCTCCGCGTCGTCCACGGCGGACACTACCCCTTCCTGCCGCCACCGCGGCCCAGGCCCTGCGCAGCGAGGAAATTCTCGACTTCGGCGCGCGAGGGCGCGCCGCTGCGGCCGCCGGGCCGTGTGCATTTGAGCGCGGCGGCAGCTCTGGCGAAGCAAATCGCCGCCTCCGCCTCCTGCCCCTCCGCAAGCGCCAGCGCATAGGCACCGTGGAACACGTCCCCCGCCGCCAGGGTATCCACCACGTTCACCGAAAAGGCCGCCATCTCGCGCAACGATTCGCCGGCGGCGAGCCAGGCGACGCCCCGCTCGCCCCGGGTTACCGCGGCGACGCGCGCGCCGGCGTCGATCGCGCGCCGCAGAGCGTCGGGATCGTCGTCCCCGGCGAACTGCGCAAGGCCGCGCTCGGAAAAGATGACATGCTGCGCCTGAGGCACCAGCGATTTCAGCACGTGCGCGTCGCCCACCTCGGCGTCGAGCACCGTCGCGATTCCGAGTGTTCGCGCAGCCGCCAGCGCGGCCAGCGCCCCCGCCGGCCAGCGAACGTCGGCCAGCAGGGCCTGCGCTTGGCGCAGCCGGACAAGCGGCAGCCAGTCGGCCGGCGACTGCAGCGCACTGCCGCGAAGCCCGATCACCAGGCGCTCGCCGCCCGCATCCACCAGCACCGCGGAATGCGAGGTGCTCAACCCGGGGAATCGCCGAAGCACGACATCAATTCGTTCGTCG
This sequence comes from uncultured Pseudomonadota bacterium, assembly GCA_937983055.1. Classification (GTDB taxonomy): domain Bacteria; phylum Pseudomonadota; class Gammaproteobacteria; order Burkholderiales; family Eutrophovitaceae; genus CALJLA01. The sequence continues at coordinate 10,076 of CALJLA010000025.1, read as the reverse complement.
CGCAGCTGCGCCTCGATCACGTCGGCGGTTGCATCGTCGCCGGCCGGGCCCCAGAAGCTCGCCGGCGCGCCCAGCCGGGCAATGGCCACCGCCGCGTTGGCGGCCATCCCGCCGCCGCTTTCCCGGTAGTCGCTGGCCGCGATCTTGGCGCTGCCCTGCGGCCAGGCATCGACCGTGAATACCCGATCGAGGGCGGCGTGACCGACGCAGACGACAACTGGCGGCGATGATGCAGGCATGATTTCGGTGAATGGGTGTGCGAACCGATCGGCACTCTCGCCCAGGCGGTGCCGATTCGCAACTGCCCCATATTCGATCGGCGCGGCCGCCGGAACCTGCCGGCCCGTCTGAGAACGCCGGCGTTTGCGTTTTCGGCGCGCGGGATATCGTGTAACGTCCGCCTGACGTTCTGCCGCGCAGCGACTGCTGCGTCGCAGCGTGAAGACCGGGTCACCGGCCGCACCGATCAAACAAAGGAGGAGAGTTCAATGGCGCGCCGAGTCCTCGCGCTCGCCACAATGCTTCTGGCCGTCGCCCTGCTGACGGCCTGCCCGTCGACCGACCAGAAACTGCGACTGGTCACCGGGCCGCAGGGCGGCTCCTGGTATCCGCTCGGTGGCGCGGTCAAGAACATTGTCGAGAACAATCTCGAGGGCGTGTCGCTCCAGGTGGTGCCCGGCGCGGGCATCGCCAATGTGAAGGCTGTCGAATCGGGGCAGGCGCAGCTGGGCTTCGCCAACTCGGTTTCGACCGTGGACGCCATCAACGGCGAACCGCCGTTCGATACGCGGGCGACCAACGTGTGTCACGTGGCCACTTTTTACCCGCAGTATTTCCAGATCGTCACCGTCGCGGGCTCCGGGATCTCATCGCCGGCCGACTTTCGCGGCCGGGCGCTGGCGGCGCAGACGCGGGGCAACACGGCCGAGGCGATCACCCGTCACCTTCTGCGGGTGTACGGCATGACGTACGACGACTTGTCGCGGGTGAACTACGGCTCTTACACCGATTCCGTCACCCTGCTGAAGGACGACAACGCGCAGATCTTCACCCTCGGCACCACGATTCCCGCCGGTGCGGTGATGGACCTCGCAAGCGCACGCAACATCGCGCTGGTCGCGGTACCGGACGACGCGCTGGCGAAGATGAAGGCAATCAACAACGGCTACCGCCGCGCGGTGATACCGGCCGGCACCTATCCGGGACAGACCGCCGACGTGCCTACGATCGGCTACACCACGCACATGATCGCCCGCTGCGACCTCGACCCCGGGATCGTGTACCGCATTCTCGACAGCCTGTTTGCCAATCTGCAGGAACTGACCTCGATCACCAAGGCGTTGCGCAGTGCGACGCCGCAGAGCATGGGCATGGATATCGGCGTGCCGCTGCACGCGGGCGCCGCGCAGTGGTACGGCGAGCGCGGCGTCGACACCGCCGCCGGCGGCGGCTGAGCGGCGAACGCCACCACGATGCTGCGCAACAAGACCGCGGTCGGCTGGCTCATCACCGGCGTCGCCCTGGCGATGTCGGGGTTTCACCTGTACATCGCGTGGTTCGGCCCGCCGGATGCACTCACGCTGCGCAGCGCGCATCTCGGCTTTGCGCTGGTGCTGGCCTTCCTGCTGCTGCCGGGGCGCCCCGGCGGAACGCCCGAACGCCCGCGGCTGCTCGAATGGCTGCTGCTGGTGGCGAGCGTCGCCGCCTGCGGCTACCTCATCGTCGAGCGCGAGTATGTGATCAACCGGATGATCTACGTCGATCCGCTGCGGCCGGCGGACTGGGTGTTCGGCGTCGCGACCATCGCGCTGGTGCTGGAGGCGACGCGGCGCGCGGTGGGCTGGACGCTGCCGCTCACCGCCGCGGCGTTTCTCGCCTATGCCGTGCTGCCCGGCGGCAGCGACCTGGGCCAGCTGGTCGAGCAGATGTACATCGGCACCGAGGGCATCTTCGGCATTCCGCTCTACGTCTCGGCAACCTACGTAATGCTGTTCATCCTGTTCGGCGCGCTGGTCGAGCGCACCGGCACCGGCCAGCTGTTCATGGACTTCGCGATGAGCCTGACCGGCCACACCGCCGGCGGACCCGCCAAGGTGTCGTGCCTGACCAGCGGCATGTTCGGCACCGTGTCGGGCAGCGCGGTGGCGAACGTGATGACCACCGGCACCTTCACCATCCCGCTGATGAAGCGCATCGGCTACCGCCCGGCCTTCGCCGGCGCGGTGGAAGCGGTGGCCTCGACCGGCGGCCAGATCATGCCGCCGATCATGGGCGCCGCCGCCTTCATCATGGCGGAGTTTCTCGGCATCAGCTACCTGAGCGTGGCCGCCTTCGCACTGCTGCCGGCGGTGCTGTATTACCTGGCAGTGTTCATGACGGTGCACTTCGAGGCCAAGCGCCTCGGCATGAAAGGCCTGCCGCGCGCCGAACTGCCGCGCCTGGGATTGGTGCTGAAGGAGCGCGGGCATCTGTTCCTGCCGCTCGTCATCATCATCGGCACGCTGCTCGCCGGTTACAGCGCGCCCTTCGCCGCGCTGTGCGGCATTGCCTCGACGCTGCCCACCGCGCTGCTGCGCAAGAGCACTCGGCAGTACGTGCAGCTCGGCAATGTGGTCGCCGCGCTCGAGCACGGCGCCCGCAACACCGTGTCGGTGGCGCTTTCCTGCGCCTGCGCCGGCATCGTCATCGGCGTAATCTTCCTCACCGGGCTCGGGCTGGAATTCACCGACCTGGTACTGGCGGCGGCATCGAACCACATGCTGATCGCGCTGGTGCTGACCATGCTGGCAGGCATCGTGCTCGGCATGGGCATGCCCACCGCGCCCGCCTACATCATGCAGACCGCGCTGCTGGTGCCGGCGCTGGTGAAGCTGGGCGTGCTCACCGAGGCAGCGCACATGTTCGTGTTCTATTTCGCCATTCTGTCGGCCATCACCCCGCCGGTGGCACTGGCGGTGTATGCCGCCAACGGCATCTCGCGCGCGGCTCTGTGGGAATCGAGCATCGCCGCGCTGCGGCTGGGCGCCACCGGCTACATCATTCCCTTCATGTTCGTGTTCGGCCCGTCGCTGCTGATGATCGGCAGCCCGCTGGCGATTTCGCTCACCGCGTTCACCGCGGTGGTCGGCGTGATCTGCCTCGCCGCCGGGCTGTCGGGTTACCTGCTTGGCACCGCGTCGGCGTGGCAGCGCCTCACGCTCGTCGCCGCGGCCTTCACCCTGATCAAGCCGGGGCTGATCACCGATCTGGCCGGCTTCGCCCTGATTGCCGTGGTGGTCGCCGCGCAGGTTGCCGCCCTGCGCAGGCCTGCGGCGAAACCCGCCCCCGGCGGCCGGTCCTGAGGGGGCGATTCAACCCGCCGGATGCGCCGGTTCCGCGCGGCTCAGTCGGTCTGCTTCGCCCGCGAGCCGGCGCACGCCATCGCTCAGACCAACCGGGTAGACGGGCTTCGCGCGATCCAGCGACCTGAGCGGCGCCGGCAACCGGGCAAGCGAAGCCTTGCAATGCTCGCGCGCCTCGCGGAGCGACGGCGCGGGCGCCAGGCGCCGGCCATTGCGCATCACCAGCCGCAGCAGCGGCTCGCCGTCGCAGCGCTCCGCTTCCAGACCGATGGTGTCACCGGCGAGGCGGCCGTCGCGATCGAATCGCCGAAACACCTGCTTGCGTCCGGGCCAGGTCTGCTTGCCTTCGGAGCGCTTGCGGCGCGGCGTGCCGGCGTACTCGGCCAGCTTGTACGCGCAGTCGAGCGCCGGCGCGTCCTCGGAAGTGACCAGGCTGGTGCCCACGCCGAAGCCGTCGATCGGCGCCCCGGACGAAAGCAGACGGTCGATCAGGCGCTCGTCCAGACCGCCGCTCACGAAGATGCGGATGTCCCGGCAGCCCCGCGCGTCGAGAATCTTCCGGACCTTGCGGGCATGGTCGCCGAGATCCCCGCTGTCCAGCCGCACCGCGCCGACGCGCACGCCTTCGTCGCGTAACCGGTTGGCGAGCGCGGCGGCTTTTTCCGCGCCGGCCTCGGTGTCGTAGGTGTCCACCAGCAGCGTCGTGCCCGCAGGGTACTGCCGCACGAAGTCTTCGAAGGCCTGCGATTCGGAGTCGTGCGCCTGGATATACGAATGCGCCATCGTGCCGTACAGCGGGATGTCGAAGCGCGCGCCGGCGAGCACGGTGGCGGTGCCGGCATAACCCGCCAGATTCGCCGCGCGTGCCGCCAGCAGCCCGGCCTCGGCGCCGTGCGCGCGGCGCAGCCCGAAGTCCACCAGCAGGCGGTCGCGGCCGACCAACACCGCACGCGCCGCCTTGGTTGCGACCAGCGTCTGGAACTGCAGCAGGTTGACGATGCGCGTTTCAACCAGCTGCGCCTGCGGCAACGGCGCCGTCACCCGGATCAGCGGCTCGTCTGGAAACACCAGCGTGCCCTCGGGCAGCGCATGCACATCGCCTTCGAAGCGAAATTGCGCCAGCCAGCGCAGGAATTCGTCGGGAAACCGGCCGCTGCGCGCGAGCCAGTCGATCTCGTCGGCCGTGAACCGCAATGTCACAAGATACTCCAGCACCTGCTCCAGCCCGGCCGCCACCAGGAAATTGCGGTCGTCGGGCAGCTTGCGCACGAAGAACTCGAACACCGCGGGCGCCTGCATCCCGCGCGCGCGATACGCCGCCAGCATGGTCAGCTGGTAAAGATCGGTAAGCAGCGCGCTGGCACCGGGGTCCGCCGGCCGCGGCACGGACGGCATCTCCATCGTCGTCAGGCCGCCAGCCGCCCGATCACCGCGGGCTGTGCGCCGGCGCGCAGCATCTCCGCTTCGGCGCGCTCTCCATCGCCGGCCTTCACGTCCACCGCGCGAATTGCATCGCGCAGCAGCACGACCTCGAAGCCGTTCTGCCGGGCATCCTTCACCGTGTTCAGCACGCAGTAGTCGGTCGCCAGCCCGCCGATGAACAGCCGGCGCACGCCGCGCTCGCGCAGGTTTCCGGCGAGGCCGGTGCCGCCGAAGCCCGAGTAGGCTTCTTCGTCCGCTGTCGTGGCCTTCGAGACGATCTGCGCCGATGGCGGCAGCTTGAGTTCCGCCGCGAACCGCGCACCTTCGCTCTGTGCAATGCAGTGCGGCGGCCAGGGCCCGCCGCGCTGCGCGAACGAGCAGTGGTTGCGCGGATGCCAGTCGCGGGTTGCCACGATCGGCAACCCCAGCCGGTCGAAGCGTTCGATATAGCGGTTGATCACCGGCACCACCTCATCGCCATGCGACACGCCGAGCGCTCCGCCCGGCAGGAAATCATTCTGCACGTCGACCACGATCAGCGCATCGCCTGTCGTCAATCTGTAGGTGTCATCCGTTCCCATGGACTCCTCCTTCTGCCGTTTCGCCCGGCCGCCTGCGACGCGATGGCCAAGCTGCGTACGACGTCGACATCAGGGGCCGCGACCGCCGCGCCCCATGTCCGGGTGGACCACCGGATCGGGCCCATCGTTCGCCGACTACACCAGGTTTCTCAGCTCGCGCACACCGACCGACAGCATCGCAAGATCCGGGGCCGCGGCGCCCTGCAGCTCGCCCAGCACCTGGCGGGCACGCTCGATCGGACTGCGGTTGTTCTCTTCCCAGGCCGACAGCAGCGCTTCCGGCGACTGCAGGTCCGGGCTCCGGTTCAGCACCTGGGCCGTCAGGGCGCGCAGCAATTCGGCCAGTTCGTCGCGCAATGCCGCGCGCGCCAGCGTCTGCCAGTGCGAGTCGCTCGGCAGCTGGCCGATCTGTCGCCGCAGCCAGGCGACGCTCAGACGCGCAGCCAGCCGGAAGTAGACTTCCGCCACACACGACACCTCGCGCCGGCCGGCCTGCGCCACCTCGGTGATATCGAGGGCCGCGTAGGCGGAATCAGCTGCGGCCACCCGGCGCGCCAGCGCCGACGGCACGCCGGCGGCGGCGAGTTCGTCCGCCGCCTTGCCCGCCGCTTCGAACTCGCCCTCGCCCAGGCGCGGCTCGAGCAGCCCCACCACGCTGTCCACCGGCTTGCCGAAGCGCGCGACCGTCTCCGCCAGGTCGCCGCCCGCAAGGCGGCGGCGCAGGAACCACAGTGTCGCCCGCACCGTGAGCTGACCCACCTGGATCAGCATCGACGTCTGCACCCGATCGGGAACCTTGTTGTCGAGCGCATCGATTTCGCCCCAGGTTTTCACCAGCGAGAAGGTCTCGCGCGCCAGCAGGTAGGCGCGCACCACATCCGAGGGCCGTGCGCCGGTCTCCTCCATCATCCGGTGCACGAAGGTGCTGCCCACCCGGTTGACCATGCTGTTGCACACATGGGTGCAGATGATCTCGCGGCGCAGGGGATGAGCGTCGATGGCGTCGCCGAAGCGCTTGGCGAGCTGCGCAGGAAAGTACCGACGCAGCGCAGTGCGGATGAACGGGTCGTCCGGCGCGCTGGAGGCCAGCAGCTCGTCGCACAGCCAGATCTTGCTGTAGGCCAGCAGCACCGCGCGCTCCGGCGCGGTCAGGCCGACATGCGCCGCCTTGCGCTCGGCGATCTGCTCGTCCGGGGGCAGGAACTCGATCTCGCGCTTGAGGCGGCCGTTGCGTTCGAGAAAGCGCATGAAGCGCGCCTGCGACTCGAGCAGCGCCGCGCCGCGCGCGCCGCTGACCGCCAGCGATTGCGCCTGGTAGTAATTGTCGCGAAGCACCAGCGCCGCCACCTCGTCGGTCATCTTCTCCAGCAGGTTGTTGCGCTGCTTTTCGGTGAGCTCGCCGTCGGCGACCACGGCATTGAGCAGAATCTTGATGTTCACCTCGTGGTCCGAGCAGTCGACCCCGGCGGAATTGTCGATGGCATCGGTGTTGATCAGTCCGCCCTTCATCGCGTACTCGATGCGCCCGCGCTGGGTCAACCCCAGGTTGCCGCCCTCGACCACCACCTTGCAGCGCAGTTCCGCCGCGTCCACGCGCACCGCGTCGTTGCTGCGGTCGCCGACGTCGGCATGAGACTCCTCCGCCGCCTTCACGTATGTGCCGATGCCGCCGTTGTACAGCAGATCTACCGGCGCCCGCAGGATGGCGCGGATCAGCTCCGCCGGCGTGAGCTTGGCCGCATCCACTGCCAGCGCCCGACGCGCCTCTGGCGACAGCGAGATCGACTTCGCGCTGCGCGGGTACACGCCGCCGCCCTTGGACAGGCAGCCGGTGTCGTAGTCCGCCCACGATGAGCGGGGGAGTCCGAACAGCCGCTCGCGCTCTCGAAACGACTTCTCCGCATCGGGATCCGGATCGATGAAGATATGCCTGTGGTCGAAGGCGGCGATCAGCCGGATATGACGCGACAGCAGCATGCCGTTTCCGAAGACGTCGCCCGACATGTCGCCGACGCCGGCCACGGTGAAATCGGTGGTCTGGATGTCGACGTCGAGGGTGCGGAAGTGTTTCTTCGCAGATTCCCAGGCGCCGCGGGCGGTGATCGCCATTTTCTTGTGGTCGTAGCCGGTGGAGCCGCCCGACGCGAAGGCGTCGCCCATCCAGAATCGGTACTCGCCGGCCACGCCGTTGGCGATGTCGGAGAACGCCGCGGTGCCCTTGTCCGCGGCCACCACCAGGTAAGTATCGTCCTGGTCGTGGCGCACCACCCGCGGCGGCGGTACCACTTCCGCGCCGGCGCGGTTGCCGGTCAGGTCCAGCAGCCCGCGCAGAAAAGTGGTGTAGCAGTACACCACTTCCTTCTGCAGCGCCTCGCGGTCGCCGCCGGCGGGCGGCAGCTTGACGACGAACCCGCCCTTGGCGCCCACCGGCACGATCACCGCGTTCTTCACCATCTGCGCCTTCATCAGGCCGAGCACCTCGGTGCGGAAATCCTCCATGCGGTCGGACCAGCGCAGGCCGCCGCGCGCCACCCGCCCGCCGCGCAGATGCACGCCTTCGATTCTCGGCGAGTACACGTAGATCTCGAACATCGGCCGCGGTTCGGGCAGTTCCGGCACCCGCGCTGGATCGAATTTGAGCGACAGGTAGGGCTTCGGCCCGCCGTCGGCATCGACCTGGAAATAATTGGTGCGGGTGACTGCCAGGATCAGCGCCAGCATCCGGCGCAGAATGCGGTCCTCGTCGAGGCTCGCCACCGTGTCGAACGCCGCCTCGATCTGCGCCACCGCGTCCTTGCCGCGCTCCGCCGGCGGTGTATCGCGCCCCGGATCGAACCGCTCGTGAAACAGCTCGACCAGCCGGCGCGCGATGCGCGGGTGCGCCGACAGCGTCGCCTCTATGTACGGCTGGCTGAAGGTGAAGCCGGCCTGCCGCGCGTACTTTGCGAACGCGCGCAATAGCGCGACCTCGCGCGAATCGAGCCCGGCGCGCAGCACCAGCCGGTTGAAATCGTCGCTCTCCAGCGTGCCGCGCCAGATGCGGGTGAATGCCTGGTGGAACGATTCGCGCACCTGGTCGAGATCGATCTCGTCGCCGCTGCCGGTACGCAGGCCCATGTCATGGATCCACACCGGGTCGGCGCCCTGCGGCTCGATCTCGTACGGGCGCTCGTCCATCACCCTGACGCCCATGTGCTCGAGCATCGGCAGGCTGTGGGACAGCGCCACCGCCGCGCCGCGCCGCACCAGCTTGAAGCGCAGCTCATCCTCGGCCGCTTCCAGCGGCCGGTACAGGTTGAGGCACAGGCCTTCGTTGTCGTCGAGCTGCTCCATCAGGTCGATGTCATAGACGGCGTCGCGGGCGCCGACGTCCTCCCGGTAGGCCGCGGGGAAGCCCCCGCCGTAGGCACGCAGCAAGTCGCGTCCGCGCTCCTCGCCATGGCGCTCGATCAGGGCATCGGCGAGATCGTCCTCCCAGCGGCGCACCGCCTGCGCGACGCGCGCCTCGAGTTCACGCTCGTCGCAGACAGGCTGCGCCCCCGGCCGCAGGTGCACCACGATCAGCACCCGCGCCAGCACCGATTCCGTCAGGCTCACACTGAACTGCGACGACTGGCCGTCGAGCGCCTCCATCAGCAGCTTCTGCAGGCGCTGCCGTATTTCGGTGGTGTAGTTGTCCCGCGGCACGAACACCAGGCAGGAAAAGAATCGCCCGAACGGGTCGCGCCTGACGAACAGCCGGGTGCGCTGCCGTTCCTCGAGATGCAGGATGGCGCTGGAGATGCGCGACAGATCGTCGGCATCGATCTGGAACAGCTCGTCGCGCGGATAGCTCTCCAGCGTCGCCAGCAGTGCCTTCTGCAGGTGGCTGCCCGGGGCCAGGCCAGCGCGCTCGATCACCGCGTCGACCTTGCGCCGAAGCAGCGGAATCGCCCCCGGCGCCGCACTATAGGCCGCGGAGGTGTAGAGCCCGAGGAAGCGACGCTCTCCGGACACGTTGCCGTCGGCATCGAAACGCTTTACGCCGACGTAGTCCATGTAGCCGGGCCGGTGGACGGTCGAGCGCGAGTTGGACTTGGTCACCACCAGCAGCTCGGCCGAGCGCGCACGGGCGCGCACCTCCGGCGGCAGGGTGGCGAAACTGGCCGAGGCCGTGCCGGCGCCCCGGTCGCGCAGGATACCCAGCCCCGAGCCGGCGACGATGCGCAGCACATCCTCGCCGTCTTCGCGCGCCAGCACATAGTCGCGGGCACCGAGAAAGGTGAAGTGGTTCTCGGTCAACCACTCGAGAAAGGCCAGTCCCTCCGACACCTCCTCCATCGGCAGTGCCGGGGGCTGCGCCCTGATCTCCCGCGCGGTTTCCTGCATGCGCCCGCGCATCGGCTGCCAGTCTTCCACCGCGGCGCGCACATCGCCAAGCACGCGAAGCAGGCCTTGCTCGAGCCGTTCGAGCGCGGCCGGATCGGTCTCGCGGCTTACTTCGATGTGCATGCACGATTCCAGCGCGCCACCGCCCGCCGGACGGACCTCGGCAAGATTGCCGTCGGCATCGCGGCTCACGCCGATCACCGGATGGATAATCAGGTGCAGGATGAAGCCCTGCGCATTGACTTCCATGCGGACCGAGTCGACCAGAAACGGCATATCGCGATTGACGATCTCGATGACGGTGTGCGGGCAATGCCAGCCATGTTCGTCACCGCGCGGGTTGATCACCCGCAGCTTCACCGTA